>DAIRDA010000007.1:30185-31995 GCA_036796375.1 Albibacterium sp. | reverse complement strand
AGATACCTACGATGGAGTCGACGCTATTAATCACTTGTTCCGTATTTCTTGTTCGCTGGAGAGTCTGGTGGTAGGTGAAAAGGAAATTCTTGCTCAGGTAAGAAAGGCTTACGAGCGCTGCCGCCTGGCAGGTTTCACCGGCGATTTTATGCGCATGCTGATGAATCACCTGGTGAAGACAGCGAAAGAAGTGTATACCCAAACCGAGATTTCCAGAAAGCCGGTATCGGTGGTTTCCCTGGCTTACCGTAGCCTGAGAGATTTGGCACTTACCGGAAGTCCGCGTTTTTTGATCGTGGGTGCGGGCGAGACCAACAAAAACATTGCGAAATATATCCAGAAGCATAAAGATGCTGATTTCGTCGTTTTCAACCGGACCTTTGAAAAGGCGGAGGATCTGGCGAAAGAGCTAAATGGGCGGGCTTTCCCGCTTTCGGAACTGGAAAACTACAGCGAAGGCTTTGATGTGCTGATTACCTGTACAGGATCTACCAGCCCCATCATTAACAACGCGCTTTATCAGAAGCTTCTCAACGGCGATACGTCGAAAAAAACTATTGTGGATCTGGCCGTTCCCAACGACACCGATCCCGAGGTACTTCAGCAAAATTCCATTAACTACATTGAAGTTAGCGGGCTTCAGGCTATCGCAAACAGAAATCTGCAGGATCGCTACGAAGAGCTGGTTCATGCCGAGCGCATCATTGAAAATAATATTGCCGAATTCCTCCCGCTTTTGAAGCAGCGTAAAGTAGAGATTGCGATGCGTGAAGTGCCGCAAAAAGTGAAGGAAATAAAATCTTTTGCCATCAATACGGTATTTGCCCGCGAAGTGAGCGCCTTGGATGATGACTCACGTGCGGTATTGGAAAAGGTGATGAATTACATGGAAAAGAAATATATTAGTGTTCCGATGGTTATGGCGAAAGAGATCCTGGTGCGGAACAGCGAGATAAAATAATACTGTGAACAGAAAGCTTATTATCGGTACACGCGGAAGTGAACTTGCACTTTGGCAGGCTAATCATATTAAGGATCGTTTGAACGGCGCGGGATATGAGGCCGAATTGAAGATTATCAAAACGCAGGGCGACAATATCCAGCATCTTCGCCTTGATAAACTGGAGGGAAAGGGCTTCTTCACCAAAGAACTGGAAGAAGAGCTGTTATCCGGCACCATCGATATCGCTGTCCATTCCCACAAAGACCTTCCTACCACACATCCTCCCGGTTTAATTATCGCTGCCGTTTCAGAGCGCGAAGATCCTTCCGAACTATTGCTGATCTTGAAGGATTGTGTTGATACCAAAAAGAAATTATCCTTAAAGCACAATGCTATTGTTGGTACTTCTTCGAATCGGAGGAAAGCTCAGTTGCTGGCGCTGCGTCCGGATCTGGAAATTGAAGACCTTCGGGGAAATATTAATACCCGGGTACAAAAGCTTCGGGATGAGAAATACGATGCGATCATGATTGCCAAGGCAGGTGTGGAGCGTATCGGGATGGATCTGAGCGACTTTCATATTGAAGTAATAAACCCAACTGAAATTGTACCTGCTCCTGCACAGGGAGTGCTGGCGGTTCAGATCAATGAACATAACGAAGAATTAAAGCAGATTCTGTCGAAGATCAATCAGCCCGAAGTAGCTGAAATGATCGGTGTAGAACGGAAAGTACTGAATTTGTTCGAAGGCGGATGCCATATGCCTCTGGGCTGCTATTGCCGCTTTGAAAACGGGCAATTTGAGGTGTGGACCTCCAAAGCTGCGACGGGAGACGATTTTCCGGATCGCGTGTTTATGACTTCGGA
>DAIRDA010000007.1:0-30085 GCA_036796375.1 Albibacterium sp. | reverse complement strand
AAGAACGGGATTGAGCATTTCTTTGCTCTTGAACCTCGTTTAAGTAAGAAAACGAAGTTTGCTGTCGTTGGTCGCGGTTCGGAAGAGATGTTGCGCCAATACGGTCATGCAGCCGCCTATACCGGGCAGGATGAGGGTATTGATACCGAGGAGATCGGCCGTACTTTTGCCTTGAATCATCCGAACACCACGGTGATGTTCCCCCGTGCCAAAGGTTCCCTGCAAACCATTCAGAAGCAGATGACAGCGGATATCAAGGTGATCGACCTGCCAGTGTATGAAACGGTTCTGGCAGAGAATGTTTCCAAATCAAATGCGGAGCTTCTCATCTTTACCAGCCCGAGTAATGTAGACGCTTATTTTGCCAATAACCTGGTTGATCCGGAACAGACAATTATCAGTATTGGTTATTCAACCGGGCAGAAGCTGGCCGAATACGGGGTTCCGTATACGCTTCCTTACTCACCGGATGAAATAGGCCTGGCAGAGGCCGTGTTTTCCTTAAAAAAATAAAATCATGATTAACAGACCACGTCGCTTACGTAAGAATGCCATTGTAAGAAATATGGTGGCTGAAACGCGATTATCCAAAGATATGTTGGTGTATCCCTATTTCGTAATGCCCGGAAAGGGGATTAAGCACGAAATAGATGCCATGCCGGGAATTCATCATTTTTCGGTGGATGAGCTGGTAAAGGATGCAGCGCTCGGCCTGAAGTCGGGCATTAATAAAGTGTTATTGTTCGGTGTTGGCGAAGAGAAGACCGAAGATGCTTCCTCCTGCTATCATAATAATTCCATTGTGGTAGAGGCTATCAAGGCCCTGAAACAGGAATTTGGAGACGATCTTTATATTATCACCGATGTTTGTGCCTGCGCTTATACCACGCACGGACATTGCGGAATTCTGAAAGACGGCTATGTGCAGAACGATGAAACCGTAGAAGTGCTGGCCCGGATGTCGCTTTCGCATGCCCAGGCGGGTGCCGATATGGTTGCTCCGTCGGACATGATGGACGGAAGGGTAGCCGGCATACGTGAGAAACTTGACTCGAACGGCTATCTGAACACGGGCATTATGAGTTATAGTGTAAAATTCGCTTCCGCCTATTACGGCCCTTTTCGGGAGGCGGCCGATTCATCACCCTCGCAGGGCGATCGGAAAGCCTACCAGATGGACTTTCGCAACAGCAATGAATCCATCCGCGAAGCCATGCTCGACGAGCAGGAAGGCGCTGATATTCTGATGGTGAAGCCTGCATTGGCTTACCTCGATCTGATTAAAGAAGTGAAGGCGCACTCAAGCCTTCCCTTAGCCTGCTACAATGTGTCGGGTGAATACTCGATGGTAAAAGCGGCTGCAAAGCAGGGCTGGATCAACGAGGAACAGGTGGTTGTAGAAAATATGTATGCCTTCGCCCGTTCTGGTGCAGATATTATTATTACCTATCACGCGCGTGATCTGGTAGAAAAAGGTTGGATGTAAACGCTTAAGATTTAGGATATGATAGATTCGTTTAAAAAGATATTTTCCGCAGGCGATTCTGACGCTTCTTCAGGCCACTCAAAGCCGGATATCGTCCGTGAGAAATCGGCCCAGCATTACGAAAAGGCAAAGCAGTTTTTTCCGGGCGGCGTTAATTCACCCGTCCGCGCGTTTAAGTCGGTTCACGGCGTGCCACTATTTATTGAAAAAGGCGATGGCTGCCGGATATGGGATGCCGATGGAAACGAGTTTATCGACTTCTGCTGTTCATGGGGGCCGCTAATTTTAGGCCACAACAATGAAAAGGTTCGCGAAAGCGTGACGGCTGCTTTGCAGAACGGACTGAGCTTTGGCGCTCCTACGGTTCTGGAAAACGAGCTTGCTGAGCTTATTCTAAAGAATAACCGTTACCTGGAAAAGATTCGGTTCGTTAGTTCGGGAACGGAAGCGGTTATGTCGGCAATTCGCCTGGCACGTGGCTTTACAAAAAGGGATAAGATTCTGAAATTTGAAGGCTGTTATCATGGTCACAGCGATTCTTTGCTGGTAAAGGCTGGGTCGGGGCTTGTAACCTTCGGGGAGACATCCTCTGCCGGGGTGCCGGAGAGTTTTGCAGCGGAAACCATTGTGGTTCCCCTGGATAGTCGTGAAGCGGTGGAAGAAGCTTTTTCGCGTTTCGAAGGGCAAATTGCGGCCGTGATTATTGAGGGAATACCCGCCAATAACGGATTGCTGATTCAGGACAGGGAATACGTTCACTTCCTGCGTGAAATTACCCGTCAGCATGGATCCCTGCTGATTTTTGATGAAGTCATCACAGGTTTCCGTCTGGGTTTTGAAGGTGCTGCGGCCTATTACGAGGTGCAACCGGATATCATTACGTATGGTAAGATTATCGGGGGCGGGATGCCTGTTGGCGCCTACGGTGCTTCAGCCGAGATTATGGGGCATATTTCGCCCGATGGAAATGTATACCAGGCGGGCACGCTTTCGGGCAATCCGATTGCGATGGCGGCAGGAATTGCACAGCTATCGGTATTGAAAAGCGGCGTATACAAGACCTTGAACAGTAAGGCAGCCGCTTTCGCAGAGGCATTGCAGCGTTTTGCCGATGCCCGGAATTATAAGATCAAGGTATTTTCAGTAGCGTCTATTTTCTGGATTGCCTTTACTGATAAAGACTCCATCCGCAAGGCTTCGGATATTGATCCGCTTAGCATGGAAAAATATAAAATCATGCACCGCGAGTTGCTTAACCGCGGTATCTATATGGGGCCATCGGGCTATGAAGTTGGCTTCGTATCGCATGCTCATACGAAAACCGATCTGGAAATGGCGAAACGTGCGATTTTCGAAAGTCTGGAGGTGGTTTTCCGGAGTGGGAACTAATATTTTTTCGGCCCTTTAACATCAGGGTAGATCATACAAAAAGAGAGGGCTGCGATATCGCAGCCCTCTCTTTTTGTATTCCTTATTCGGGTTAGAATCCGAGCCGGTCTTCCACGGTCTCTTCCTGTTCCTCTCCCTGATAGAACTGATTATGGTATTGATTACAGTCGAGCGTCATCTGTAATCCTCCTTTTGGCAGCTCAAAATCGCCCTGCGTATATTGAAGGGTTTTGTCGGCATAAACTTTCTGCAGGAAGAGTGCGTACACCGGTAACGCGGCATGGGCACCCTGGCCCAAGGCAGTCGAACTGAAACTGATGGCGCGGTTTTCTGCGCCAGTCCATACGCCCGTTACCAGATCGGGAGCGATACCAATAAACCAGGCATCGGAGTTGTTGTTGGTGGTTCCGGTTTTTCCGCCCATCGGGTTTTTAAAGTGGAACATCCAGCGCAGACGATTACCGCTTCCTTCATCGACCACACTTTTTAGCATATCGACCATGGCGTAGGCAGTCTGTTCGTTCAACACCACCGCTATTTTCGGGGTATGTTCGTAAATAACCGCACCGTTGCGGTCCTCCACGCGTAAAACGTAGGTGGGTTCTGTCCACACGCCATGGTTCACAAAGGCCGAGTAGGCACCTACCATATCGTAGAGCGATGCATCAAAGGAACCCAGACTGATGGATGGAACGGGTTTCAGATCGGGACTGGTAATGCCCATGTTCTTGATCAGGTTGGCAACCGGAACGGGTCCGACCTGCTTCATAATATCAACGGTGGCATAGTTTTGTGAATGGGCCAGTGCCTTCTTCAAGGTAATGGGTCCGCCGATCGACTCGCCACGGGGGCTCCAGTCGCCAATGGAAATCGGCTGGTTGGGTACGGTGTAGCAGGGTGAGTAACCATTATCAATGGCCACGGCATAGGTAAAAGGTTTGGCCGTGGAACCTACCTGTCGCGTCCCAACCTTCACCTGGTCGTATTTGAAGTGTTCGAAATCGATTCCGCCTACCCAGGCGCGCACATAGCCGGTCTGAGGCTCCATCGACATCAGCGAATTACGGAGAATCAGCTTGTGATAGCGGATTGAATCGAGCGGGGTCATGGTGGTATCGATAATTCCCTTCCAGCTGAACACCGACATTTGCGTAGGTTCGCGGAAGTTTTTCTCGATCTCGTCGTCGGAGGCGTCGCCTTGCTTCAGCCAGCGGTAGCGGCCCGACTGTTTAATGCCCTGGTCGAGCAATACCTGATAGTCTTTAAATGGATCGCGGTTCCGGTATTGACGGTTAAACTCGAGCTGCAGTTTCTGCAGCCATTCACGCTGGGCTTCCTCGGCGTAGCGTTGCATCCGCGAATCGATGGTTGTGTAAATTTTAAGTCCGTCACGGTCGAGGTCGTACGGGGTGCCATCGGCCTTGGTGCGCGAGGTTTCGGCAAATATTTTCTTCAGCTCTTCCTTCAGTGTCGCACGGAAATACGGCGCAAGCCCGTCGCCGTAACTGGCCGGATTAAAAGCAAGTACCAGCGGTTTGGCTTTCAGCTCTTCGGCTTCTTCCTTACTGATAAAGCCTGCCTTGCGCATATTTTCAAAGACGGTGTTTCTGCGGTTAAACGAATTTTTTGGATTACGGATGGGCGAGTAAAGGTGGGTTCCTTTTAGCATACCCACCAGAACGGCCGATTGCTCTGCAGTCAGTTCAGCAGGCGTGGTGCTGAAATAGGTTCTGGCAGCCGACTTGATTCCATAAGTATTGTAAGCGCCAAAGTCGACCGTATTGAAATACATGGTGATAATCTCTTCCTTCGTGTAGTTTCGTTCAAGTCGTACAGCAGTGATCCATTCCTGGAACTTTTGAATAATCCGCTTTGCCGTGTTTCGTGAACGTCCTTCCGAGAAGAGATTCAATGCCAGCTGCTGGGTGATAGTACTGGCACCCTGCTTTTTGCCTGCCAGATTGTAGAATATGATGGTAAACGTTCTTTTAAAATCGATGCCTGAATGGGAGTAGAAACGAATGTCTTCGGTGGCGATAAGCGCATTGATCAAATGAGGCGACAATTCATCGTAGCTGACGTTGGAGCGGTTCTGGGCATAATAGCTGCCGAGTACTTTGCCGTCGGCAGAAAGCACTTCGCTGGCCAGGTTGTTTTTGGGGTTTTCAAGATCGCGGAAAGATGGGAGTGCTCCGAACAGACCAAGACGTACCGATAAAATGAATAGAAAGCCAAAGGCGATGATCCCGATAAGTATTTTCCAGCACGTACGGGTGTACTTCCTGATATCTTCCTGTGTTAATTGAGTTTTTTTCGTTTGTCGCTGCATTTAAGTTATAGCGTTTTAGGATTGTTTATTAGCTATTTTCGTGCCTAAGTTCTTTGTGTGAGAAGGCGTTCAAAGATACGCTCTTTTATTTTTCTTTTAAATATAATCTCCGTTATCCTTGGGTCGGCCGAATTGTTATTATAATTGGCAGATCAAATGTTTACCTTTGCAGCTGACCAAGCGCAAACGGTTTTGAAAGTCCAACTTCAGCATTTTTATCTTAAAATCAGAAAGCGGTATAAACTGGTGGTATTGCAAAACGATACTTTCACCGAAAAATTATCGATCAATGCCCCGCTCTGGCAGTTCATCAGCTGGTCGCTTGCCCTGTTACTTCTTTTGATTTTAGTGCTGGTCGTTCTGATAAAAGGTACTTCCCTGCGTGAATATATTATCGGGAGCGATGTGTCCACCAACCGAAAGGAATTGGTAGAAGCATATGCCCGGATCGATTCGCTGTCGCAAAAGGTTCAGGATAACGATGCCTACCTGAACAATTTGATGCAGGTATTGGGAGGTAGTTCTGTCGGAGAAGAATCGCCGGTGATACCGGTGGGCGTAGCGGCCCCGGAGCCCCGGGCGACCGAGGATGATGGTAATGCCAGGCCGATGGTCGACTGGCTCGCGTGGCGCCCGGCCAGTAATCAGCCTTCGACTCCGGCTCCGGAGCGCGGTATTTCCTCCTATACCTTTTATAGTCCGGTTCGCGGCATTGTGAGTGCCGGCTACGACCCGAAGATACCGCATCTGGCGACCGATATCGCTACGCGAATGAATGAGCCTATCAAGGCAACGCTGAGCGGACATGTGATTTTCGCGTCCTTTACACCCTCCACCGGATACGTTATCATGGTACAACATCTTGACAACCTGGTGTCGGTTTATAAACACTGTGCCGTTTTGTTAAAAAAGTCGGGCAGCTTCGTGCGGGGAGGGGAAGTGATTGCCCTGGTAGGGAATACCGGAGAACTGAGCACCGGGCCTCATCTGCACTTTGAACTATGGAGCCATGGCAATGCCGTAAACGCGCAGGACTATATCACCTTTTAAAAAAACCAGGATGGAGACAAAACCCGATAGAGATGCGAAAAGTAAATACGCCTATTATTCAGGCCTTGGCTTTCAGATGATAGCCATTATTGCCGTTTTTACCTTTATCGGGGTAAAACTTGATGACTCCACGGGAAATGAGCGTCCGCTGTGGGCGGCCTTGTTTAGTCTGCTGGGAGTAGGGATAAGCCTGTATTCGGTCATTCGCTCTGTAAACCGAAAGGATAAATAAGATGAGCATACCCAGGTTTTCTATTTTGTTTCTGATTTACTCGCTCGTGGTGGTGGCTATTCCGCTGCTGCTGGAAGGCCGGGTTCGTTTTCCCACCGTCAGCGCGTATTACATACCCCTTTCGCTCTTTCTTTTTTTTCTTACACTGATCGTCTATATCCTGTCTTATCTGGGGATAAAAAAAGGGGGGCAAACGTCGGTTTTAGCCTTGCTGGGAGGGCTCACTCTGAAGATGATTTTCAGCCTTTCGCTGATGCTGGTTTTGATTTTAAAAACTACTGATAATCAAAAGGTTTTAGCCGGAAACTTTTTTTATCTATATTTCTTATTTACAGTCTTTGAAGTTAGCTGTTTGTTGCGTAACTTGCGCGACCAAAATAAAACGTAAAAACACGGAATAAATGGAGTTTAGCCATATTTTTAGTTCAAAGAGCACAAGGATTATCGCCTTTTTCGCGCTTTTTATCGCTTTTTTCAATGTAAACGCTCAGGAAAGTGCCGATAGCACCGTGCTTTCAGATGTGCATGCAGAGCATACCGTTGAAGCCGAGAAATTCGATATCAATAATTTTATTTTGCACCACATTGCTGACGCGCACGAATTCCATTTTTTCGGTAAGGGTGAGGGGTGGACAGGCTTGTATTTGCCTGTAATCTTGTGGACCGATAACGGTCTGGCAACATTCTCTTCAAGAGAATTTCAATTGGATAACGACGGAAAGGTGGTCGTGGAAAAAAACGGACAGCGTTTTACGCGCTACCACAATAAGATTTTCTATGCCTCTGAAGAAGCCCATCACGACGCCTATCTGGAAATGGAAGACGGAGAAAAAGGGGAGCATATTGTGCTTAATGCCAAGCCCCTGGATTTCTCTATCACCAAGATTGTGTTTACGCTTTTGTTCTCTATCATTGTTTTGTGTGTAGTTTTCATCGGTGTTGCGCGCTCGTATAAGAAACGTGAAGGCAAAGCTCCGAAAGGATTTCAGTCGCTGATTGAGCCCGTGATTCTTTTCGTTCGGGACGATATTGCCAAGCCAAACCTGGGGTATAAGTATGAGCGCTATATGCCGTATCTGCTTACCGTATTCTTTTTTATCTGGTTCAATAATATGTTGGGACTGGTTCCATTTTTCCCGGGAGGGGCCAACGTAACGGGAAATATCGCCGTCACGATGGTACTGGCCATTATCACCTTTCTTATTACCACCTTCAGTGGGAACAAGTATTATTGGGCGCACATCTTTAAGCCGAATGTTCCGTGGTGGCTTTATCCCTTGATGATTCCTGTCGAAATCATCGGTATTTTCACCAAGCCTATAGCCTTGATGATTCGTTTGTTTGCCAACATTACTGCGGGTCACATTCTGGTACTGGCACTGATTTCACTGATCTTTGTTTTTGAATCGGTGGCTGTTGCACCGGCGTCTATCATCTTCGTATTATTTATTACGCTGATTGAATTGCTGGTTGCCTTTATTCAAGCCTTCATCTTTACCATCCTTTCTGCCTTGTTTATCGGGATGGCCATTGAGGAGCATCATTAAAATGAACATTATTGTTAACTAAATATATATTAAATTAAATTAAAATGACTGGAACATTAGCTGCAATTGGAGCCGGATTAGCCGCAATCGGCGCCGGAATTGGTATCGGTAAAATTGGTGGATCTGCAATGGAAAGCATTGCACGCCAGCCCGAGGCTGCTTCAAAAATTCAAACTGCCATGCTTATTGCTGCTGCCTTTATTGAGGCTGTTGCTCTATTCGCAGTAGTTGTTGCCTTCTTGGGTAACTAAGATCCAAAAGAGTTTCGTTGGTGGGATTGCCGCCAACGAAGCTTTTTTAATATTTAGTCAAAACAAAAAAAACTTAACAAAATACAATGGATTTAATAACCCCCGCGATTGGTTTAATTGTATGGCAAACCCTTGGCTTTCTTATCCTGTTATTCTTATTAACAAAGTTTGCCTGGAAGCCGGTCATGAAATCGATCGGAGAACGCGAGCGTTCGATAGAGGAAGCACTTGATTCGGCTGAAAAGGCGAAACAGGAAATGGCCCGTTTAACGAGCGAGAATGAGCAACTGCTTATTCAGGCACGCGCTGAACGCGACGAAATTTTAAAAGAAGCCAAAGAACTGAAGGATCAGATCGTGGCGGACGCCAAGGCTTCTGCTGAGGCTGAAGGAGCGAAAATGATTGAGAAAGCCCGCGTGGAAATCAATCATCAGAAGTCAATGGCATTGGCCGAAGTGAAAAATGAGGTATCTACCTTGGCTTTGGAAATTGCCCGTAAAGTTTTACAAAAGAACTTTCAGGATCAGACTAGCCAGGAAAAATTGGTTGACGATTTATTGAAAGACATTAAGTTAAATTAGAATGTCAGAATTCAAAGTTGCCTCAAGATATGCCAAGTCGCTGATTGATTTAGCGCGCGAGCAAAATGCCCTGGAAGCAATACACACCGACATGCAGCAGGTGATTGCAGTGCTAAAGGGAAATCCCTTGCTTCAGGCTGTACTTAAAAATCCGATTATCAAGCTCGACAGAAAAGAAAACATTCTTCGGGCTCTTTTTGGAAAGACGGGTCATCCTGCGCTGGTAGCTTTTTTTAGTCTGCTGGTGAAGAAGGGACGGGCAGGAATTCTTTTTGCAACGGCTGAAGAATTCATCAGAGAATATAATGTCGAGAATGGAATTATTGAAGCTTCTGTGGTATCGGCAGCTCCCTTATCGGAAGAGCATCGCAAGCAGATTATGGCAGTGATACAAGAGGGCGGCGGTAATCAGGTGATTCTTACAAACAAGGTTGATCCGGAGTTAATCGGTGGATTTATCTTGACGGTCGGCGACCGCCAGATTGACGCCAGTATCGCTGGGAAGCTGAATAAGCTTGAGCAGCATTTTTCCAATCGTATAGTATAGTGCAGCGAAAGCTGAAAATTAATCAGAATTTAAAATTTATTTTTAATATAAAGTTATGGTAGATGTAAGACCAGATGAAGTATCCGCAATTCTCAGAGAGCAATTGTCAAACTTTAAATCCGAGTCCGAACTTGAAGAAGTAGGTACCGTATTACAGGTGGGTGATGGTATTGCCCGCATTTACGGATTGACCAAAGTTCAGTCCGGAGAGCTTGTCGAGTTTGAAAACGGTCTGAAAGGAATCGTTTTGAACCTTGAAGAAGATAATGTTGGTGTGGTAACCTTGGGTCCATCCGATGGGGTCAGAGAAGGCGATACTATCCGTCGTACCAATAAAATTGCTTCCATTTCTGTGGGTGAAGGAATGCTGGGCCGTGTGGTAAATACCCTGGGTCAGCCAATCGACGGAAAGGGTCCGATCACCGGTGAAACTTTTGAAATGCCTATCGAGCGTAAAGCTCCGGGTGTTATTTTCCGTGAGCCGGTAACCGAGCCGCTTCAAACGGGTATCAAAGCGATTGACGCGATGATTCCGGTGGGTCGTGGTCAGCGTGAGTTGGTGATTGGTGACCGTCAGACTGGAAAAACGGCGGTTTGTATCGATACCATCATTAACCAAAAAGAATTTTACGAAGCCGGTGCTCCGGTCTTCTGTATTTATGTTGCGGTAGGACAAAAGAATTCAACCGTAGCGAATATTGTACGTACACTGGAAGAAAACGGTGCAATGGCCTATACGGTAGTAGTAGCCGCTTCGGCCGCAGATCCTGCTCCGATGCAATTCTACGCTCCGATGTCGGGTGCGGCTATTGGTGAGTTTTTCCGCGATACCGGACGTCCGGCGCTGATTGTTTACGATGATTTATCAAAACAAGCAGTAGCTTACCGTGAGGTATCTCTATTGCTTCGTCGTCCACCGGGTCGTGAGGCTTATCCAGGTGACGTTTTCTACCTTCACAGCCGTTTACTGGAGCGTGCTGCGAAAATTACTTCGGACGACGCTATTGCAAAAACCATGAACGATCTTCCAGAGTCGCTTCGTAGTGTTGTAAAAGGTGGTGGATCACTGACAGCCCTTCCGATCATTGAGACGCAGGCGGGAGACGTTTCAGCCTATATTCCGACGAACGTAATTTCCATTACCGATGGTCAGATCTTCCTGGAGTCGAACCTGTTTAACGCAGGGGTTCGTCCGGCGATCAACGTGGGTATCTCTGTATCGCGTGTAGGGGGTAATGCCCAGATTAAATCGATGAAGAAAGTAGCCGGTACCCTGAAGCTTGATCAGGCGCAGTACCGTGAGCTCGAAGCATTCTCGAAATTCGGATCGGATCTAGATGCGGCAACCAAAGCGGTATTGGACAAAGGTGTTCGTAACGTGGAAATCTTAAAGCAGCCGCAATTTTCACCGGTTTCGGTTGAAAAGCAGGTTGCGATTGTATATGCCGGGGTAAAAGGTTTGTTCAGAACCGTTCCTGTAAACCGGGTTAAAGAATTTGAAAAGGAATACTTGCAACAGTTGGAAATGCGTCATCCGGAAGTTCTTAAAGAATTGAAAGCTGGTAAGTTTAACGACGAGTTGACGGGTGTTTTAGACAAGGTTGCTAAAGAACTGGCAGCAAAATATTAAGAATTGATCTTTTATTAAAAAGGTATAATGGCTAATTTAAAAGAAGTAAGGAACAGAATCACGTCGGTTTCATCGACGCAGCAGATCACCAATGCAATGAAGATGGTGTCGGCGGCGAAGTTGAAACGGGCAACCAATGCCATCGTGGATTTACGGCCTTACGCAGAGAAGTTAAAGGAAATTCTGGCAAATCTTTCAGCCAGTCTGGAAGGAACGGCCTCTCCATACCTTGACGATCGTAAGCCTGAGAAGGTACTTCTGGTTGTGATCAGTTCCAACCGCGGGCTTGCCGGGGCTTTTAACGCCAACGTTATTAAGGGTACGAACCTTTTAATTTCTCAGAAATACAGTGAGCAGCATAAAAGAGGCAATGTCAGCATTCTGGCAATTGGTAAACGCGGACAGGATTACTTTTCGAAACAGAAGTATCCAATGGTTGGCAATCATACCGAACTGTTTTCGCAGTTAAACTTCGAAAATACGTCCCTGATCACTCAATTGATTATGGATGGTTTTGTTCAGGGCGATTACGACCGGGTGGAGATTGTTTACAATCAGTTTAAAAATGCAGCTGTACAGTTTCTGGCTACCGAGCAACTCTTGCCTTTGCAGCCGGCTGAGCGGGAAGATGAAAATCGTACCGAGACGGATTATATTTTTGAGCCTTCCAAAGAGGAGATCACAAAGGATCTGATTCCCAAGTCGATTAAGATTCAGTTGTATAAGGCAGTTCTTGACTCGCATGCCTCGGAGCATGGTGCGCGGATGACGGCGATGGATAAGGCAACTGAAAATGCCGGCGATCTATTAAAAGCCTTGAAGTTATCCTACAACCAGGCACGTCAGGCCGCGATTACAACCGAGCTTACCGAAATTGTTAGTGGAGCGGCAGCGCTTTCTAACGGCTAGGGAAGAATGGGTAAAAAGGTTTTCCGTTCCTTAAAATGTTTTGTATTTTTGCTTTAAATCAAATGACTATGAATTCCAATATAGAGCCAAGACCTCCTGTGAAGACTGACAATAACGCGAATCAGACTCACTATTATGTTTCCCTTGTGATTGCTATTGTGATCGGTTTAGCCGGTGTGTTTGTTCGATTTATTCAGGATTCATTTCTGTTTACTTCTATAGCGAATGTACTTCTGATTATCGCATCTGTATACGCGATTCGTATCGTATTGCAGATATTGAAATAGTTCCCCCCGGGGTTCAAAATAAAAAAGCCCGTACACCAGATTGGTGTGCGGGCTTTTTTTGTGCCCTGTTAAACCTTTCGTACGCAATTCGGTTAAACAGGTATGCGACAATCGATTATTATCATCCTATCGCTCCTGTTTCTGTCAGGAGCCTATGCGCAGCAGCCGGCTACCTTGGCTGCGGTTCAACATATTTCAAAGCTCGAAATAAAAAAGAAGAAGCGACATAACATACCGGGCCGCGACTCCAGCATTGTTCTGCATATCGACACGCTGATTATGCACGATCGGGCACACCTTGAGTTCTATGGCCGCAAAGACGTCACCTTGCAGGTAAAGCATGCCATCATTCCTAAAAGGGCTTATATTTCGGGAACCGACGGCAAGAATAATGCTTCAGACATGGACATCAGTATGCGCTTTGACGAGTTGGGTAAGCTCTATGTGCTGGCCGGTGGGCGGGATGCGAATAATGGATCGCGTACCTTCCCGAATGGTGATGGAGGGGAGGTCGACTTTAAATACCTGGCCGATGGAATTCGACCGCAGACGGAGGATAAAGACGGCGATCACTACCTTCATATCGACACAGAAGCTGGTGGAAAAGCGGTTAATGCAAGGAGCGACCTCTATAATATTTACAGCCGTATTGGAAGTGGCGGACGACCGCTGGGGCAATTGCCACAGGGGCAGGTTTATTCAGGCGTGGCGGGCGATGATGGTAAAAGTGAAATAAAAGAAGTTTCGGATTTTTGAATCGAAAAGGTTAATTTAGGGGCTCATTAGCGTTACGCTTTCTTCTACAGAACATGAAACAAACATTCTCCTTATTTTTCCTTTTTACCTTCTTATTTATTACTTCTGTTTTTTCGTCTGCCAAAGCGCAAGATTATTACGGGAACAGTTATGCCTATAAACCCGTTAGCTTCGGATTGACCTTTTCACCTAACCTGGGCTGGCTCAATTTTGGAAACGATGCGAACGTTCAGAAAGAAAGTGAATTCGGCTATGGATACGGATTGCTGGCTGATTTCGCCTTTGCTGAAAATTACTACTTTGCGACTGGTTTTTTAATCAATAATCTGAAGTCGGCCGTTGAACAGGGTCCCGACCGGATATCCACACAATACAAACTCCAGTACGTTGAAATTCCAATAGGTTTAAAATTGAAAAGTACACAGCGCTACTTCCGGAGCTATTACGGTCAGTTCGGTTTTACCGGGGGGCTGAAGATCAATGGCGAGTATGCTGAAAACGATGGTGCTTATCAGGACCTCGGTTCGGAGGCGAAAAATATTCGGCTTGCCCTTAATATAGGGGGTGGTGTGGAATGGCAGCTCGATCATAATCTCCGCTTTGTAACCGGTCTTTCTTATAATAATGGCTTTACCAAAATTCTGGACCGCGATCTGATGGGTCCCAAGAATTCTTACATCGCTTTCAACCTTGCATTATTTTTCTAAATAAACATTCCTATGAAAATTGCTCTTGCACAACTTAATTTTAAAATCGCTGATTTCGAAAAGATTCAGGAGAAGATTGTAGATAAGATTAAGCTGGCAAAGGCGCAGGGGACGCAGCTACTGGTGTTCACGGAATTGTCTGTCGGGGGCAGTCCCGCACTCGACTTTTATCGTTCGGCTGACTTTCTGGCAAAAGTGAACGATAGTTTTCATACCGTGAGGCAGGCATGTGAGGGGATCGATTGTGTTATCGGACTTCCGTATCAGGATCCGGAAACGGGTACCCTGAGCAATGCGGCGGTGCTTATCAGCGACGGTGTAGTGAAAGCAAAGGTAACCAAAAAGAAACTCGACCAATATGGTGAGGTAGCAGAGAGTCCTTACTTCCAGGCAGGTGACGGTTCGGCCGTGCTGGAAAGCAAGGGTACTTCCTTTATTCTGGCTTTTGGAAGCGACCTTCCCGTGCTCAGCAAAACAGCACATCCGGCTTTTCTTCTTTCCTTGAACAATATGCCATTTTCGTATCTTGAACATGCCGGGCGACTGGCGGCGTTGAAAGAATTAACGGCCAAGTTGCAGATACCGGTTATTGAAATGAATCAGGTGGGTGTGCAGGGGTCGCTGATATTCGACGGGCGCTCCATGATATTGAATTCGGAAGGGGAGTTGGTAGACGAGCTGGCTGCTTTCTCGGAAGACTTTAGAACGTACGACTTGACGGCCGACGGGGTGGCAGGAATGCAGCCTGTTCAGGAGGACGCAGAAACTCATGAAATTGCACTGATTCACCGTGCTCTTGTCTTTGGTATTCGTGATTATTTTGAAAAGAATGGCTTCCGTAAGGCGCTCATTGGTTTCTCGGGTGGTTTGGATTCTTCTCTGGTGGGTGCACTTGCCTGCGAGGCGCTCGGTGCCGAGAATGTGAAAGGTGTGTTGATGCCGTCTATGTATTCGACCGATCATTCTGTGAAGGATGCTCAGGACCTGGCAGCGAACCTGGGTTGTGAATCGGAGATCGTCCCGATTAAAGAGGCTTACGATGTGTTTAAGAAGCTGCTGGATCCTGTATTCAAGGGTGCCCCGGAAGATGTTACCGAACAGAACATACAAGCGCGTGTACGGGCTGTTATTCTGATGTCTATTTCTAATAAGGAGAAGTCGATTGTACTTAATACCTCTAATAAAAGCGAGGCGGCCATGGGTTATGGAACGCTTTACGGCGACCTCGTCGGGTCTTTGAGTGTGCTGGGTGATGTATATAAGTCGCAAATATTTGAGATTGCGAAGTATATAAACCGAAACGGCGTAATTATTCCGGAAAATACCATTTCAAAACCGCCCTCTGCAGAGCTTGCCCCGGGCCAGAAAGACAGCGATTCACTTCCGGAATACGATATTTTAGATCCGATTTTATTTCAGCTTATTGAAAGGGGGCAGCGGCCACAGGATATAATCGACTTCGGATTTGATCCGAATGAAGTAAACAGGGTCTTTAGCATTATGGGCAAGGTTGGTTTCAAATTATTCCAGACGCCACCGGCTTTGAGGGTTTCTCCCAAGGCTTTTGGAAGCGGCTACCAATTGCCTTTGGTGGCTCACTTTGGCCGCTAAGAGCAGACGTGAGGGTTTTGATCCGACATTCAGGCGCTGGCCTTTCTTCTCTTGATGAAAATCAGTAGAAGGAAGGCCAGACTTGCTATAGAGCCGGCATAAGCAATGTAATCGCCGTTGTGCGTATAGAAAGTAATTTCTTCGTTCAGATTAATTTCCTGCCTTAACGCATCTGGAACCCACCATTCACTTTGTTGTACGATATCGCCTCGTTGATTAATGAACGCGGAAATGCCGGTATTTGCCGAACGGGCTATCCACCTGCGGTGCTCGATTGCCCTCAGCTTGGCGTAATCGAGATGCTGATCTTTTCCGGAAGTGTTTCCCCACCAGGCATCGTTGGTAATAATGGCGATAAACTGTGCACCCTTTCCAACATAATCGCCCACATAACTGCCCCATATTGATTCATAGCAAATAACCGGTGCTGCGCCAATGCCGCTTTGCGAGTAAAAGACGGATGCCTCGTTCTGACTCCCATAGCCGCCGGTAGTTCCTCCAAAGGCAGAGAAAAGCGGCTTGAGAAACGAAAGCGCGGTAGGGAAGGGCATCCTTTCCACACCAGGCACGAGTTTCGATTTATGATAAAACTGCACCCTTTGCGAATTTTCGACCAAAATGGCCGCGTTGAAGCTGTCGGCAAATCTGCCGCCTTCCAGTTCGCGCGCGGTGGCGGTTTTTGCTGAGTCGTACAACAAATAGCTCTCAATGCCGGAGAGCACGTTTCCGTTTTTATAGTTATTCAGGAAATTCTGCAATCGGTAGTAAACAGCCGAACTTAGAATTGTTTCTTCGTTTGTCATTTCAGGTATGGCGGTTTCCGGCCAGATGAAGAATTCTGTATTGGGTTGTGCGATGGAATCAGACAAGCGGATGAGGTTTTCGAGTTGTGCTTCGGGCGACATTCCTCCGGCCGAGTATTTGGCATAGGGATCGACATTGGGTTGAACAACGACAATTTCGCTCGGGTTGACGTGCTCTTCATAACCCTGGTACATACTGAGTGACAGGGCTGCGGGAGCAATCAGCAAAACGGCCCATAGCGCGATTCCCTTGCCGATTTTCGCGGTTCGCTTGCTGATGTGGTAGGTGTAGAGCAGCTGAAAAAGCAGCAGGTTACTGAGCCAGATCCACAGGGTTCCGCCATAGATTCCGGTGTATTCATACCATTGCACGAGCTGATGAGTGCCTGCAAAACCGTTTCCCAGGTTCATCCAGGGAAAGGATAAATCCCAGCTTTGATGAAGGAACTCGTATGCAATCCAGAAAGATGCAAGCCCCCCGGCAGCCACCAGAAAAGAATTTTTTTTCCGAAGCTCGTAATAAAGGCGAAAGGCTAAGGTCATGAGCAGGGCTCCGAGCCCGTATGGGATCAGGGAGAGAATCGCTGCAATCACTGTTGGCATAATGGCATTCATGGAATTAAAGACCCAGTATATGCCGGAGAAATTCCAAAGCAGACAAGTGAGCCCTGCCGTTAGAAAGATTTTCTTACCTTTCTTCGGTAGATCGCTTCTCATAATGTTTTCCAGGGCCAGCAACAGCGGGATAAACGCTATGAGCAAAAGGGGGCTGGTGTAGAGGAAGGGAGGCCAGCCCAGCCATAAAAGAAGGGCACTCAATAAAGCAAGAAGGTAGTTGTTTTTCACAGACGTTTTATAGCTGACTCAGTAATTCGATTTTTTTATTCTCGTACTCTTCCTTTGAGATGAGCTGCTTATCAAATAGTGTTTTGAGCTTCTTCAGTTTGAGGGTAAGTTCGTCTTCTTCTTCCGCGGGCTTTGCTGCTTCTTTCAATACGGGTTCTTCCTCCGGCTGAATTTTAAAACTCTGATATTCACGAGCGTCGTGATCGTCCTGACTTTCTGCCTGAGGAGCGGGCGCCTCGGGTAGCTTGGTATGGCTCTGGTGTTTCTCCATAGCCTCTTTGGCCAGTTGATACAGTTTCCTGGCCTGAACCTTTGGTATGTAGTCGACTGTCAGGTTTTCGTTATCAACCGGTACCACGGTAAATTTGGATCCGAAAAATTCTTCTTTGAAGGTGATTGTTTTTAACTCGGCCCACTGAAAGATTTCGAAGTTGGTACTAAGCCCCAGGTTAGCAGGCTCGCAAAGGAAAATTCGCTTATTGGTCAGGACGATGGAGTCGGGTAAAAGCGTTACCGCAGGCTTTTTTTGCACCGCGATGTATGTCACCAGTTCCCCTGGATCGAGCATATCCTGTAATTTCAGCAATATTTTTTCAACGGTTTTCGGATCCTGATCCTCGTTGATATAACGATCGATGTTCATGCTATGATTTCTGTTTTTCCTTACGAATATACCGATTTTGGTCGGAATTTGAGGGATGACTGTTGCCCTGAAGGCAGATAACAAATTCGCCTTTGCTGATACCGTTTTCAAAATGGTCGGCCACGAAGGTGAGGGTTCCGCGTACGGTTTCCTCGAAAACTTTGGAGATTTCGCGGGAAACGGAAACCTGACGGTCGTCGCCGAAATAACCGGCGAATTCACGGAGGGTTTTCACGATGCGATGAGGCGATTCGTAGAATATCATGGTGCGTTCCTCGTCGAGTAACGATTTTATGCGGGTTTGGCGCCCCTTTTTAACCGGTAAAAAGCCCTCGAAAATAAACCGATCGGGCGGAAGGCCGGAATTGACCAGCGCAGGCACAAAGGCGGTTGCGCCCGGCAGGCAGAGCACTTCAATGTCGTTTTTTATGGCTTCCCTGACCAGAAGATAGCCTGGGTCGGAGATGGCGGGCGTACCTGCATCCGAAATGAGGGCTATGGTTTGACCTTCTTTCAGGAAACGGATAAGCTCAGCCAGTGCTTTGTGTTCGTTGTGTTGGTGGTGAGCGAGCACGCGCTTTTCAATTCCGAAATGTTTGAGCAAAGGGCTGCTTGTACGGGTATCTTCAGCCAGAATAATATCGGCTTCCTTTAAAACACGGATCGCCCGGAAGGTCATATCCTCCAGATTTCCTATGGGTGTCGGGACGAGGTACAGCATTTTATTTTTTTTAAAAGTTATTTTATCTAAGTTTGCCTGAAAACACAAAGATATGTTGCAGATTACTTATATCCGCGAAAACAGAGATAAAGTTGTGGAAGGCTTGAAAAAGCGTGGCTTCGCAGAACTGGAAAAGGTCGACGAATTGATCCGTCTGGATGAAAAAAAGCGATCCCTTCAGTCGGAATCGGACGCCATTGCGTCGCTTGCCAACGCTGCAGCAAAGCAGATCGGTGAATTGATGCGCAGCGGTAAGAAGGAGGATGCGGAAGCTGTCAAAGCTTCCTCAGCCAGCTATAAAGACCAGATAAAGGCTTTTTCAGAAGAGCTAAATTATCTGGAGGAGCAAATCCATTCGCTTCTGGTGGTCTTTCCTAACCTGCCACACGAGTCGGTTCCCGAAGGAACCAGTGCTGAGGAAAACGAGGTGATATATCAATTCGGGGAAGACCCTGATTTGAGCCAGGAGGCCCTGCCTCATTGGGAGCTTACATCCAGATACGATATTATTGATTTTGAGTTAGGAACGAAGATATCGGGTGCGGGCTTCCCCGTTTATAAGGGGAAGGGCGCCAAGTTACAGCGTGCGCTGATTAATTTCTTTTTAGACGAGGCTGAAAAAGCCGGGTATGACGAAGTGCAGCCCCCGGTGGTGATTAATGAAGCTTCAGGCTTCGGTACGGGGCAGCTGCCCGATAAAGAGGGTCAGATGTACTATATCGGGGAGGATAATTTATACCTGATTCCGACCGCCGAAGTTCCTGTTACCAATATTTACCGCGACACCATTGTAAAGGCGGAAGATTTTCCTATCCGGCATTGTGCGTATACCCCTTGTTTTCGCAGAGAGGCGGGTTCTTACGGTGCCCACGTAAGGGGCTTAAACCGCCTGCATCAGTTCGACAAGGTAGAGTTGGTTCAGATTACACATCCGGACAAGTCGTATCAAACACTCGAGGAGATGAGTAGCTATGTGCAGTCACTACTTAAGAAGCTCGGTTTGAAGTTTCGGGTTTTACGGCTCTGCAGCGGCGACATGGGCTTTACGTCTGCCCTGACCTACGATATGGAAGTTTGGAGTGCCGCGCAGAAGCGCTGGCTGGAAGTTTCGTCGGTTTCGAACTTCGAAACCTTCCAAAGCAATCGTTTGAAACTCCGGTTTAAGGGGGAGAATGGTAAGATGCAACTCGCCCATACGTTAAATGGGAGTGCGCTGGCTTTGCCGAGAATTGTAGCGGCTATTTTGGAGAACTTTCAAACGGCCGAAGGTGTCAGGATTCCGGAGGTTTTGGTTCCTTACACCCGCTTCGAATATATTTCTTAAACGAATTGACTAGTTGGTTTAAGTTTGACTGGTAGGGTTAAGTTTGACTAGTAGGTAAGAATAAAGGGAGCAGTCGTTGACCGCTCCCTTTCTTTTAACCATTATTTTAACTGGCTTCGGAGTACATAATGCAGAATTCCGCCATGTTTAAAATATTCGACGTCGATAGCAGAGTCGAGACGTGCCCGGGTATCGAATTCTACGATCTCACCGCCTTCCTTACGGGCTTTAACCCGTATTGTTTTAAACGGTGCCAGATCCTGACCAACCCCTTCAATGGTAAAATATTCTTTTCCGGAAAGGCCCAGGGTGTCTGCCGTTTCTCCTTCCATATACTGTAGCGGAAGAATCCCCATACCGACCAGATTACTTCTGTGAATTCGTTCGAAGCTTTCTGCGATGACCGCTTTTACACCCAACAGGTTCGGACCCTTTGCCGCCCAGTCGCGCGAGGAACCGCTTCCATACTCTTTGCCTGCCAGAACAATCAGGGGCGTGCTGCTTTCCTGATAGCGCATTGCCGTGTCAAAAACGGTTAGTGTTTCATTGCTGGGAAAGTGCGTAGAGAATCCACCCACCTTATCGGTAATCCGGTTTTTGATACGTACGTTGGCAAAGGTTCCGCGCATCATAACTTCATGGTTTCCGCGACGGGAACCATACGAGTTAAAATCCTTTTTATCAATGCCCTGCTCAAGCAAATACTTACCGGCTGCACTGTGTTCGTTGAAAGAGCCCGCCGGTGAAATATGGTCGGTAGTGACCGAATCACCAAGCATCAGCAGCACACGCGCATCAATAATGTCGTTCAGGCCTTGAGGCTCAATGCTGATGTCTTTAAAAAACGGAACCTCTCTGATATAGGTAGAGGAGTCTTCCCAGGCATATTCCTTGCCAGCCGGGGCGTCCAGGCTTTTCCATTGCTCTTCACCATCAAAGATAACATCGTAAACCTCTTCGAAATCTTCTTTTTTCATCGCCTGCTTAATCGTATTATTGATCTCCTCCTGTGTCGGCCAGATATCTTTCAGGTACACAGGTTCACCCGTATCCGAATAGCCAAGGGGATCTTCAATCAGATTAATATCTACCCGTCCGACCAGGGCGTAGGCGACGACGAGCATGGGAGACATCAAAAAGTTCATCTTAACCTGCGGGTGCACACGTGCTTCAAAGTTTCGGTTGCCGGACAAGACGGAAGCTACCAGCAAATCGTTGTCGTCTACCGCATCGGCAATAGGCTGTTCAAGCGGCCCGCTGTTTCCAATACATGAGGTACATCCGTAACCCACCGTGTGAAAGCGAAGTGTTTCCAGATCGGCGCTAAGTCCGGATCGATCCAGGTATCGGGTGACTACCTTAGAACCGGGTGCCAGACTTGTTTTAACCCATGGCTGTGTTTTTAATCCCTTTTCTACCGCTTTCCTGGCAATCAATCCTGCTCCGATCATCACTGCCGGATTGGAAGTGTTGGTACAGCTGGTAATGGCAGCAATGACAATGCTTCCATCGCTTAAATGAAAGGATCCCTCAGGGGTATCTATCGACACCGTCCGAAGCGGGTTTTCTGCAAGTTCAGTTGCTTCACCGCTCTGCCTGGTGGGCTGCCATTCTCCCACTACGCGATTTGCATAGGGAATGTAGCTACGATCGAATTCATGGCTGATAAGGTCCGGGAATTGCTCGGCGAGGTGTTTCACCAGGATCTTATCCTGAGGGCGTTTTGGCCCGGATACGGTTGGTTCCAGGCTATCCAGGTTGAGCTCTACTACCTGAGAATATTCGATTTTATCTTCGCCGGTTCGCCACAGCATGTTTTCCTGACAATATTCACGAACGAGATCGATTTGCTTTTGTGAGCGATTTGTCCGCGCCATATAGTCAAGTGTCTGATCGTCTATAGGGAAATAGGTTACTGTACAACCGAACTCAGGCGACATATTTGAAATGGTTGCCCGATCAGTAACCGTCAGGTTGCCCAAGCCGTCGCCAAATACTTCAACAAACTTTCCGACCACGCCGGTGTCGCGCAGGAGCTTGGTGATGGTCAGGACCATGTCGGTAGCCGTACATCCTGGCGGAATGTTACCAGTAAGTTTTAATCCGATCACCTGCGGGCAGGTGAAATAAATAGGCTGGCCAAGCATCGCGGCTTCGGCTTCGATGCCGCCTACTCCCCAGGCCAGCACACCAATTCCGTTGACCATAGGGGTGTGAGAGTCGGTTCCGACAAGCGTGTCGGGGAAGGCCCAGCCTTCGCGTTCGACAACGCCTTTGGCCAGGTATTCAAGATTGACCTGGTGGCATATACCCATTCCGGGAGGAACGACGGTGAAATTATCTAATCCCTTTTGAGCCCACTTCAGAAGTTTATATCGTTCGGCATTGCGCTCGTATTCAAGGTCAACATTTTTTTTATAGGCTGAATCGGCACCGAAGTAATCGACCTGTACTGAGTGGTCAATCACCAGGTCTACGGGAATAGCGGGATTTATTTTGCTTCCATCGCCCCCTTTTCGGACGAATTCATCGCGGATGGAGGTGATATCGACGACGGCCGGAACTCCGGTGAAATCTTGCATCAAAACCCTTGCAGGCTTAAAGGGTATATCCTTATCTGTTCCTGAAGGGATCCAATGAATCAGGGTTTCAAGATGTTCGTCGGTGATGGCAAAGGCATCGTGATTTCTGAGGACGTTTTCCAGTAAGATTCGAATGGAGAAAGGAAGACGTTCGATATTATTGCCTTCCTGCTGAAGCTTTTTAAGCGAAGCAATTTTATAATTCATGATTGTTGACATTGAATAAAATTAACAATCAATCTAGTGAAATTGTTCTGTAAAAGCAAATGAGGACCTTACTCCTCGACGATCTCGTTGTTGATGTTGGAGGGTTCGGTGAGTTCTTCCTTGAAGTATTTCTTTTGACCGATAAGGATGAGAATGACGCCCACTGAAATGGCCGCGTCGGCCAGATTAAATACAGGGCGGAAGAAGGTAAACTCATCGCCACCCCAGAGTGGAAGCCAGGACGGGTACTGTCCCTGGATGATAGGAAAGTAGAACATATCAACAACTTTTCCGTGCAGAAAGCTGGAATATCCGCCTTCTGCAGGAAAGAGTTGTGCTTTTTCATACCAGGTGCTTTCGCTGAATATTACTCCATAGAAAGCGGAGTCAATGATATTTCCGAGCGCACCGGCAAAGATGAGGGAAACATTGGTGATCAGTCCCCGGTGATATTTGTTTCGGACCAAATGAAATAATCCGTACGCGATTGCGATAATGGCAATGATTCTAAATAAGGACAGAGCAAGTTTACCAGCTTCGCCGCCAAGTTCCAGTCCGAAAGCCATGCCATTATTCTCTGTAAAGTGAATAATAACGCGGTCTTTAATGATATGAATTTCCTGACCAAGTGTAAAATTCAGTTTGATCCAGAATTTCAGTACCTGATCAAGAATCAGGGTAATCAGGATGATAAGGACGGGTTTGGTGAAGCCTTTCATTGCGCCTGCAGACGTTATATTTAGTTACGTTGATTAAGTTTTGCTTCCATGCTAAGCGTTGCATGCGGCACTGCACGAAGGCGTTCTTTCTGGATCAACTTGCCTGTAGCTCTGCAAATGCCATATGTTTTGTTTTCAATGCGAACCATCGCTGCTTCCAATCCTTCGAGGAATTTCTTTTGACGCGCAGCCAATTGGTTAATTTGCTCTTTTTCGAGTGTTGCTGAACCGTCTTCCAATGTTTTGAAAGTTCCTGCCGTATCGTCTGTGCCGTTACTGTTGGGACTGCTTAACGATTGCGTAAGGGATGCGAGTTCTTCTTTAGCGATGCGGATTTTCTCTGATATAAGTTCTTTAAACTCCTGTAGCTCACTGTCACTGTATCGTGTCTTTTCTGTATTTTCCATAATGTTTTATTTCTTGGTAATGCTAATAAAAATGTTGAGGTCATTAATTGTAAATTCCTCGCCGGCGAGTGCTGCATCCGAGAAAAGCACTTCATCGGCAAGGATTTCGCTGCGAATATAACTTAAATTGTTTTCAACTGCTTCAAAAATTTCGTTTTGGCGGCTTATATTCACACTTATTCTGTCGGTCACTTCCAGTCCCATATTTTTCCGCATATTTTGGATGCGGTTAACCAATTCCCTGGAAATACCTTCCTGTTTTAGCGCTGATGTGATTTGTATATCGAGGGCCACGGTGAGTCGGCCAAGATTTGCCACTTGCCATCCTTCGACGTCTTCTGCGATAATTTCAACGTCGTCGATACCGATACTGTAAGGCAGACCAGGCAGTTGCAGGGCTTTGGCCGTTTCCAATTCACTAATCTGGCTGGCGTTAAGTGCGAGGATGGCTGCACTTACTGCCTTCATATCCTTGCCTACTTTCTTTCCGAGGGTCTTGAAATTGGGTTTGATCTTTTTCCGGATAATCCCTTCGGCGTCTTTAATATACTCAATATTTTTAATATTGGTTTCTGATAGGATCAGATCCTTTACTCTTTCTACCTTTTCGATAAATGATTCGTCAATAACGGGAAGCAGAATCTTGTTCAAAGGTTGCCGAACATTAACAGATGTCTTTTTACGAAGCGAAAGCACCAGCGAAGCAATGTCTTGTGCTAAGGCCATTCGTTCTTCCAGGGCTTTGTTAATCAGCGTGTGATTCCCTTCGGGGTAATCTGCCAGGTGTACCGATTCGGCGTTCTCTTTTCCGCTAACCTGATTCAAATCCAGAAATAACCTGTCGCTGTAGAATGGAGCGATTGGAGACATTATTTTAGCAATGGTATTCAGGCAGGTATAGAGTGTCTGATAGGCAGAAATTTTATCCTGACTATAGTCGCCCTTCCAGAAACGGCGCCGAGACAAACGAACATACCAATTGCTCAGGTGCTCGTCAACGAAATTTTGTATTGCTCGGGCAGCTTTAGTGGGTTCAAAGTCTGCGTAAAACTGATCTACTTCCAGGCAGAGACTGTTGAGCAAGGAAATAATCCACTGGTCGATTTCGGGGCGGTCATGGATGTTAATTTCTTCTTCCGCATAGCTGAACTTATCGATATTCGCATACAGGGCGAAAAACGAATAGGTATTATAAAGGGTGCCGAAAAACTTACGGCGAACTTCGTCGAGGCCCTCTTCGTTAAATTTCAGATTATCCCACGGAGAGGCGTTGCTTATCAAATACCATCGGGTTGCATCAGCACTGTATTTTTCGATGGTTACAAAGGGATCTACTGCATTTCCCAGACGCTTCGACATTTTATTTCCGTTTTTGTCGAGCACCAGTCCGTTAGATACAACGTTCTTAAATGCCACTGAACCATTCAGCATGGTGGAGATGGCGTGTAAGGTAAAGAACCAACCGCGTGTTTGATCGACTCCCTCAGCAATAAAGTCGGCCGGATAGGCGGTGTTGAATCCGTCGCGGAAAGGGTTTCTATCTCCATTGGCTAGCTTTTCAGGGTCGAGGCCCCACTGTGCATAAGGCATGGCACCTGAATCGAACCAAACGTCAATCAGGTCGGGTTCACGGAAGAGCAGCTGTCCTGTTGAGGACACCAGTACCAGGTTGTCTACATAAGGACGATGCAGGTCAAAATTCTTTTCGTCGATTTTTCCTAAGTATTCCTTCAATGTGGCATGTTGCTCAGCTGAAAGAGCGTTCGAGCCAAGGCTGTTTTCAATATAGCTTTTTAGTTCCTGTACGGATCCGATGCAAATTTCTTCTTTTTCGTCTTCGCTTCTCCAGATAGGAAGCGGTGTGCCCCAATACCGCGAGCGCGAAAGGTTCCAGTCAACCAGGTTTTCAAGCCAATGGCCGAACCGTCCGCTACCGGTAGCTTCGGGTTTCCAGTTAATAGTTTTATTGAGCGCGACGAGCTGCTCCTTGACGGCGGTTGTTTTGATAAACCAGCTATCGAGCGGGTAGTAAAGAATTGGTTTATCGGTACGCCAGCAGTGTGGATAACTGTGTTCGTATTTCTTAACGTCGAATGCTTTGTTCTCTTCTTTGAGTTTAATAGCGATCCGAACATCCGTTCCTCTGAAATCGGCTGCATTGCGAAGATTATCCGCCAGATACTCCTCCTTGACAAACTCCCCAGCATAATCGGTAATTTCCTGAACGAAGCGGCCCTGACGGTCGACAATCGGCACGTCTTTTCCGTTTTCGTCTTTCACCAGCACGGCAGGAATATCGTTCTCGCGGCAAACACGGAAATCGTCTGCTCCGAAAGTCGGCGACGCGTGTACAATGCCCGTTCCGTCTTCTGTGCTGACGAAATCGCCGGCAATGACGCGGAAGGCCTTTTCAACAAGCTCAGCAGAGGTAACATAGGGCATCAGCTGGTGGTACCGAAGGTTGAGCAATTCCTCTCCTTTGTATTCGGCAACAATTTTCCAGGGTATTAGCTTGTCGCCCGCCAGATAAGCCTGAAAATCGCGATTTTCTGCTTCAGCCTTGAAAAAGCGACCTACCAGATCCCGGGCCAGAATGACGCTGACCGGGTCGTATGTATATGCGTTGAATGTTTCTACTTTTACGTATGAAATCTGCTTTCCTACTACCAGCGCAGAGTTTCCGGGAAGCGTCCAGGGGGTGGTGGTCCAGGCAAGAAAGACCGTATCTTCCTCTTCAAAGCTAAACAAGGAATTGATAAGCGGATGTACCTGGTCTTTTCTTATGCGAAATTGCGCGACGATGGTGGTATCCTTCACCATCTGGTAGGTTCCTGGCTGATTAAGTTCATGCGAACTCAATCCGGTTCCTGCTGCCGGTGAAAAAGGCTGGATCGTATATCCTTTATAGAGTAATCCTTTGTTGTAGAAATCTTTTAGAATCCACCAAAGTGTTTCGATATAGCCGTTTTCGTAGGTGATATAAGGATTTTCCAAATCGACCCAATAGCCCATTTTCTCCGTCAGATCGTTCCACACGTCTGTATACTTCATGACTTCCTTCCGGCAATAATCGTTGTATTCCTCAACGGTAATGCTTTTTCCGATATCTTCCTTGGTGATTCCCAACGTTTTCTCCACAGCAAGTTCGATGGGCAGACCATGCGTGTCCCAGCCTCCCTTACGTTTCACCTGAAAGCCTTTCAGCGTTTTGTAGCGGCAGAAAATGTCTTTAATAGCTCTTGCCATCACGTGGTGGATACCTGGCATGCCATTAGCCGAAGGAGGGCCCTCGTAGAAGGTATAGGGTTTCGAAGAAGGACGGTTTTGAATACTTTTTTCAAAAATGGAATGATTGGTCCAGGTATCTAAAACTTCTTTGCCTATTTCGGAAAGATTCAGGTTTTTGTATTCTTTGTACATCAGGTGTTTGCCTTTAAAAATGGAGGATGCAAAGTTAAGAATAAATGCTTAAATTAGAAATGCTTAGAATTGGTGCAGATTTTGTAAAGGGTTGGAGGATAATCATGTTGATATATTACTTTTGCCGACCATAACTAACGTCTAACATATGAATAAATATTTGGTTCGCGGTATTCTTTTAACCGTTTTAGGTATCGGAATTGGTATTGCAGGTAGTTATCTCCAGTCGGGCGAACACGATATCTATAAGTGGATATATATTGTAGCGGTACTTTTGTTTGGGATAGGCTTTCTTACCATCGTTTACAGTTTGATCAGAAAGATCGAGCGCAAGAGTATCCTGAATGAACGACAGGAGCAACAGGAGAATAATGAATAAGAACTCGTTCTTTCGAAGTTTTACATTTGCATTTCATGGAATTGTTCGTGCGTATAAAACCCAGCAGAACTTCAAAGTACATTTATTAGCGACTTTTTTTGCCCTTGTGCTGGCGATCGTCCTGAAAGTTCCTCCGATGGAATGGTTATGGATTACCTTATCCATTGCCTTGGTATTAGGTGCGGAACTGATGAATACAGCTATTGAATTATTGGCAGACCGCGTTTCTGTTGAGCGGCATCCCTTGATCCGCGGAGCGAAAGACTGTGCAGCGGGCGCCGTGTTATTAATGGCTGTGTTTGCCCTCGTCTGCGGATGCGTAATTTTTCTGCCTAAGATCGTCAAGCTTCTTCTTTAATTATGTTGCACAAAACCAGGGGGATTGTTCTCCGAACGATCAATCATAGCGAAACGAGTGTGATTTGCCAGATTTTCACAGAGAAGTTTGGGCTGCAGTCGTATATTGTCAATGGTGCTAAACGAAACCGTGCGAAGATTCATATTAATATACTTCAGCCACTACATCTCCTCGATATGGTGGTTTATCATAAAGCGTCGGGCGATATACAGCGTATTTCGGAAGCCAGACAGATTCCTCCCTTTCAAAGTATACCCTACGATGATAGAAAGCGTGCACTGGCGATTTTTTTAACGGAGGTTCTGAAAAAATGCCTGAAGCAGCAAAGTGCTGACGAGCCTCTTTTTAACTACGTTTATTATTCAGTATCGTGGCTTGACAATGCAGAAGATGCATATCCGGACTTTCACCTGCATTTTATGATGCAACTTTCGAAATACCTGGGCTTTTTCCCATCGCGGCCTGCCCGTCAGCTTCTCTATTTTGATCTGAAAGACGGCGTATTCCTGGGGCAGGCGCCTCATCATGAATACTTTTTAGAGGGCGAGCAGACGAGCCTTTGGTTGACGCTGATGTCCATGACACTAGGCAATCTTCCGGCACTAAAGATTCCACTTTCGGAAAGGAGAAAACTTTTGTACCGGATGATTGACTATTATGCCTTGCATGTTGATAATTTCGGGGTTATACAGTCGCACTTAATACTCGAAGAAGTATTCAGTTAGATCACCTTCCTTTCCATCGCCTTGATGACGGGTTCAAAAAAGTCGACCCCATTCAGGTTTCCCGAATTTCCGAGTCCGCCCGGACTGAAAACGTTTACCTCCATCAATTTGTCGCCCACGATATCTAATCCGGTTAGGAACATGCCATCCTTGATTAGTTTTGGAGCCACTTCTTCCACAATCTCGTAACAGCGTTTGGTTAACTTGGCCACCTTGGCTACCCCACCCTGGTGAACGTTGCTTCGGATATCGTCTTTTGCCTGAGTCCGGTGAATAGCCGCTGTTTTTCCATTGACTACGATGGGTTGTCCGTCGAGAAGAAAAAGGCGTATATCGCCATTCTTGGCATCCGGCAGATATTCCTGTGCCACAACGAATCCATCCCTGGATATCGCATCAACAATCTGGTTTAAATTTTTGATGTCTTCTTTGATCATAAAGACATTCTTTCCGCCTGAACCTTGAAGGGGTTTCAGTATGATATGCTTATTGTATTCGTTATAGAAAGCCCGGATATCATCGATGTTGCGGGTGATAATGGTGTCGGGGCGGACTGATTTTGGAAAATACTGGAAATAGGTTTTGGTAAGCGCACTTGCCAGGGTATCGGGGTCGTTCAATACAACCACTCCATGACGTTGCGCCATCTGTCCGAACACGACGCCTGCATTCTGCGCCCAGGGGCGGTGATCGAAATCGACGGAAGGGTCGTTCCGAAGCATAAGAATATCGAGTTCTTTCGCTGTGATAAGTTCTTTGGGCGATTTCTTAATAGCGTCCAGGAAATTTTCATTGCTTCGGAACTGTTTTTCAGGTCCTTTTCGGGCATGAGCGCCCATCTGTTCATCTTTGAGATAAGCAAGATCGCCCACGCCAATATAATAAACTTCGTGACCCATTTTGCTGGCTTGCATCGCCAGACCGGTAGTGGTGTATACCGGAATTTCTTTCTGAGTCTGATTGACTACAAATCCTATTTTCATTTTTTTTTTATATAAAGGTTTAAGTTTCTAGTGTTGAATCATGTTGAAAACATTTCCTCCGGAGCGAATGTTTTCAATGCCCTGCGAATATGTGTCGTCGAGATAACGCGGTTTTATAGGGATTTTTGTGAGAATTTGCCGGTGTATTAATTCTTGTACGACAGGGATATAATCTTGCCTGATTTTGCCAATCAGTAAAGGTTCCAGACTCTTCCCTTTCTTCAGGTAACTGATGATGTTGAGGAGCCCTTTCAGATATACTGCATCTTTGGTGAGTCCGCCTCCACGGTAGACCCGCATGGTGATAGTGAAGGCTGCCTTATTATCAAATCCATATTTATCAACCAACAGAAAGAAGGTGTCGACAAAGGAGCTTCCTGATATTAATTGCTGGACAGCGATCACCCGGGCTGCAATGGTGCGTAAGCGGTTAGGCGTTAATCCGCCGGTCAGGTATTCTGAGAAAACAGCAAGCCCCTCCTGTAATTCCTCATAACCAGGCACACCGATATAAAACAGCTTTAGCGGTTGCGCTTTCCCGTTGTAGTACGTCACAACATGGGTGCCGATTTCATGCTGGAGCAAGGAGAAAGCCCGGTGCTCCGATACCTGAAAATTCTTACTGATATTCAGCGTGCCGCGGCTCACCATGATGC
>DAIRDA010000006.1:0-33683 GCA_036796375.1 Albibacterium sp. | reverse complement strand
AAGTGTTCGGTGAGCCGTATGGTGTGTCGCGACGGAGGGGAGTGGATCGGGTAGAGCTGCCTGCCGGCTTGGTGGCTACCTATCATGTTTACGTCGCCTTCGTTGCCGCCGATGGTAGCAGCCGCTCCGATAGTCTGTATCTGGGAGCTCTGAACGTGGGTTAAAAACGAGAATAAAAAAAGCCTGTCGTTAACAACAGGCTTTTTATTCTTTTTAAGCATCGGGATATTACCATCCTGGAATGGCGCCTCCCTTGAAAAGTTCTTCCGCAGCAGCGGCTACTTCGGGCGACTGATACGCTTTGACGAAGTTTTTGACTTTGTCGGAATCTTTATTGTCGTCGCGGGCGACGATGATATTCACGTATGGGGAGTCTTTGTCTTCCACGAAAAGTCCGTCTTTATAGGCGGAAAGTCCGATCTGAGACGCAAAGGTATTGTTGATAACCGCAATGGTTACGTTCTGGTCGTCGAGAGCACGGGGAAGTTGTGGCGCCTCTAGTTCGAGGATCTTTAAGTTCTTAGGGTTGCCGACAATGTCGTTGACGGTTGGTAGAAGCCCTACATCATCTTTCAGCTGAATCAATCCGGTTTTTTCGAGCAATAGCAGCGAGCGGCCACCGTTGGTCAGGTCGTTGGGGATAATGATGGTACTGCCGTTGGGCAGGTCTTCTATGCGTTCGATTTTTTTCGAATAGCCTGCCAGCGGATAGACGAAGGTATTGCCTACGATGGCAAACTTATAGCCGCGCTGATTCGATTGCACATCCAGGTAGGGGCGGTTTTGAAAAGCGTTGGCGTCGATGTCTCCCTGCAGCAGGGCTTCGTTCGGCATTACATAATCGTTGAACTGAACCAGTTCTACCTCCAGGTTGTATTGTTCTTTGGCAATGCGTTTGGCCACCTCGGCTACTTCATATTCGGGACCCGACTGAACGCCGACCTTGATAAGGTTGGGATCGTTGTTTTTCTCGCGTCCTCCGCAGGAAAACAGCAGAAGCGAAGTGGCAAGGATAAGAAGCTGTGTGATTTTCATAGTATATTATTTATCTAAGATTTACGGTGATCCACTTTTTTAGCGAGGTAGTCGCCCATGAATTGAATGATAAAGACCAGGGCAACGAGCGACAGCAGTACGGTATTCATAACCAATACATCGTAGCCTACGTAGCCGTATTGATAGCCGATCTGGCCCAATCCGCCGGCTCCAACGGCGCCTCCCATGGCAGAATAGCCCACCAGGGTAATCAGGGTAATGCTGGCGGTGTTGATCAGCGAAGGCAGGGCCTCGGGCAGTAATACTTTATATACAATCTGGAAGGGTTTGGCGCCCATGGCCCGGGCCGCTTCCACCAGTCCATGCGGAACTTCCAGCAAACTGTTTTCCACCATGCGGGCAATAAAGGGTGCAGCGCCAATGCTCAGGGGCACCAGGGCGGCTTCCACGCCAATCGATGTTCCCACCAGCATGCGGGTGAAGGGTATCATCCACACGATTAGGATAATAAAGGGGATGGAGCGGAAAATATTAACGATCACCGAAAGTACACCGTTCAGCGATTTGTTTTCCAAAATCTGTCCCTGACGCGACAGATAGAGCATCACCCCGGCGGGGAGCCCAATCAGGAAACCGAAAAAGCCTGACACGAAGGTCATAACGATGGTTTCCCAGGCGCCTTTGAAAAGCAACATGATCATGGCCTCAGACATATCCTAAAACCTCCACTTTTATATGTTTTTCCTGGTAATATTGAATGGCTTTGTTTAAATGTTCGGGGTTGCCGATGACTTCCACCACCATGGCGCCGAACTTTACGCCCCCGGCATATTCTACCTGGGCGTAAATAATGCTGTTGTCGAGTGCGAAGAGCCTGCTCACTTCCGAAAGGACGGGGTCGTTCACCGACTGTCCGGTGAATTCCAGTTTCAGCAAGGGGTTCTTGCCTTTCTCCGGCGTCGCTGAGAGGCGTTCCTGAAATTCTTCCGGAATATGAATTTTGAGCGAAGATGAAATAAACTCACGCGCAAGGGCGGTTTTGGGATGCGCGAAAATTTCGCTGACACTGCCTTGCTCTACCAGTCTGCCTTCGCTGATAACGGCTACTTCATCGCATACCTGTTTTACCACATCCATTTCGTGTGTAATGAGCAGGATGGTGATGTCGAATTGCCGGTTAATATCTTTCAGCAGCTTTAGAATGGACTGCGTGGTGGCTGGGTCGAGCGCGCTGGTGGCTTCATCGCAAAGCAATACCTTCGGATTGCTGGCCAGGGTACGGGCAATGGCTACGCGCTGTTTTTGTCCGCCCGACAGGCTCGAGGGGTAATCGCGATGCTTTTCGCTGAGTCCGACCAGATCGAGGAGTTCGGTAACGCGCTTGCGGATCACATCCTTCGGTACGCGGTCGAGTTCAAGCGGAAAACTGACGTTTTCGAAAACAGTTCTGGACGACAGCAGGTTGAAGTGCTGAAAAATCATGCCGATTTGCCTGCGTTCGCGTGCCAGCCGGGAACCCGACAGGCTCAGGAGGTTTACACCATCAACCCATACCTCGCCCGAGGTGGGCCGCTCCAGCAGGTTGACGCAACGGATCAGGGTACTTTTTCCGGCTCCCGACGATCCGATAACGCCGAAAATCTTTCCTTTCGGCACATGGAGCGAGACGTCGGCAAGGGCGTTGATCTCCTTGTTTTTCTGATAAAACGTCTTGGTGATATGTTTTAATTGAATCATTTTCAGCGGCAAAAGTAAGGAATAATCGTTAATAGTCGTTAAATTGCTTGCTTATCAACATTGGGTCTATGTCATTTTTTAAAGAATACAACCGTCAGGAAGATTTTATTGCCCTGGAAGATAAGCACGGCGCTCATAATTATCACCCGCTGCCTGTGGTTCTTCAAAAAGGGGAGGGAGTTTTTGTATGGGATGTCGATGAGAAACGTTATTACGATTTTCTTTCCGCCTATTCGGCCGTAAACCAGGGGCATTGCCATCCGCGTATTGTGGAGGCGCTGGTGAGGCAGGCGCAAACCCTGGCGCTCACCTCGCGGGCTTTTTATAACGATCAGCTGGGTCCCTACGAGAAATACATCACCGAACTGTTTGGTTTTGACAAAGTGCTGCCGATGAATACCGGTGCCGAAGCAGTGGAAACCGCACTGAAGATCTGCCGGAAATGGGGCTACGAGAAAAAAGGAATTCCGGCCGGGCAGGCACAAATTGTGGTTTGTGAAAATAACTTTCATGGCCGTACTACCACCATTATTTCCTTTTCGAACGATGAGAATGCGCGGAAGAGCTTCGGTCCGTATACAGAAGGTTTTATCAGCATTCCATACGATAATATCGGTTCATTGGAGGCCATGCTGGAGGCTAATAAAAATATTGCCGGTTTCCTGGTGGAGCCGATTCAGGGGGAGGCAGGTGTTTATGTGCCTTCGGAAGGCTACCTGGCCCGGGCTAAAGCCCTTTGCGAGAAACATCAGGTGTTATTTATAGCCGACGAAGTGCAGACCGGGGTAGCCCGAACGGGAAAGATGCTGGCGGTGCACCATGAAGATGTTCAGCCCGATATTTTGATTCTGGGGAAGGCCATTTCCGGCGGGATGTATCCGGTGTCGGCGGTGCTGGCCAATAATGAAGTGATGGACGTAATCCATCCCGGTCAGCATGGATCAACCTTTGGCGGGAACCCCATTGCAGCGGCTGTAGCGGTCGCTGCCCTGAACGTAGTGGCCGATGAAAACCTGGCAGAAAAAGCCGAAGAACTCGGGCAGTTGTTTCGGGACACCATTGGTGCGTATATTCAGCAAAGCAGCATCGCAAGCCTGGTTCGCGGGAAAGGGCTGCTGAATGCCATTGTGATCAACGATTCCGACGAAAGCGAAACGGCCTTCAATATCTGCCTGGCAATGAAGGAACGGGGATTGCTGGCCAAACCTACCCACGGGAATATTATTCGCTTTGCTCCGCCCCTGATTATCACGCGCGACCAACTGCTCGAATGCTGCGCAATCATTATCGACACCCTGAAAGATTTTGAACCAAAAGAGGCATTGTAAACGCTGCCCCGGCCTGGTTTACAACTTCGGGTTCAGCGAATAATTGAGGGAGAGCTCCTTCATCTGGATCATCTTCCTTAAATTATTCAGGGCATAGCGCATCCGCCCCAGGGCGGTATTAATGCTTACACCGGTGACTTCGGCAATGTCGCGGAAGCTCATTTCGCCGTAATGGCGCATGATCAGTACTTCTTTCTGGCTATCGGGTAATTTCTGGATCATGGTGCGCAAATCGAGGTAGGTTTGCTCGCGCAGCATCTGGTCTTCAATGTTTTCGTCGTAAAAATGCAGCACATCGAAGATGTCAAATCCTTCTTGGTTGGTAATGACCGGCGTTCGTTTTTCCTTTCGGAAATGGTCGATTACCAGGTTATGCGCAATGCGGATTACCCATGGCAGAAATTTTCCTTCTTCGTTGTAGCTTCCTTTTTTAAGGGTGCGCACTACTTTTATAAAAGTGTCTTGAAAGAGGTCTTCAGCCAGATAGCTGTCTTTAACTAATAAATATATGGAGGTGTAGATTTTTGCTTTATGTCGGTGGATCAACTCTTCAAGTCCGGCTTCTTTCCCGGCGATATAAAGATGGATCAGTTCCTGGTCGGTCTTTGCCTGTAGTCCCATACTACGTTACTTATCTTATCGTAAAAATAAAAAAGTTAATACGTAGAGTGTTTTCGATAGCGTGGGATTAAGTAATGGCTTGTTAACCGTTTATTAATAGCCAAAAAAAGACATTATTTTTTAAAAAACAAAGAATAATCGTTAAAATAATGCGTTATGCCACTTATTCTTTATTTTTGTAATTACCGGTGTTCAGCTAGTTAAGAATACCGTAATCCCGTTTCTATGTCAGTAAATAACCCGGAAAATCCGAAGACACATATCCTGATCAAGGGCGCACGCGTCCATAATCTTAAAAATATCGATGTAAGCCTGCCCAAAAATAAACTGGTCGTCATTACCGGTATGTCGGGTTCGGGGAAGTCCTCGCTTGCCTTTGATACCTTGTATGCAGAAGGTCGGAGAAGATATATCGAGAGTCTTTCCTCCTATGCCCGCCAGTTTATGGGTCGTATGAATAAGCCTGAAGTCGACTATATCAAGGGGATTGCGCCGGCCATCGCCATCGAGCAGAAAGTGATTACCAGCAACCCGCGGTCTACTGTGGGAACCTCCACCGAAATTTATGATTACCTGAAGCTGCTTTTTTCGCGCGTAGGGAAAACCTATTCACCGGTTTCGGGGCAAGAAGTAACCAAGGATACGGTAACTTCGGTGGTAAATTTCATGATGGGCTTACCGGAAGATACTGTCATCAGCCTGTATGCACCGCTGCACCCGCACAATGAACGTACCTTAAAGGAAGAGTTGTCTATTTTGCTGCAGAAAGGTTTTATCCGTGTGAAGTGGCAGGGCAATGTGGAGAAAATTGAATCGCTGCTGGAAAATACAGACGTTCCGAACAAGACGGTGGAATTGGGCGAGCTCTTTATCCTGATCGACCGGATTCGGGTCGATGGGGAAGAGGAAACGATGAGCCGCATGGGCGATTCGGTGCAGACCGCTTTCTTTGAAGGAAAAGGACGCTGTACGGTCGAGACGGCCGACAATCAATATGAGTTCAGCGACTTGTTCGAACTCGATGGAATGAGCTTTGAAGAGCCAAGTCCGAACTTTTTTAGTTTCAATAATCCCTACGGGGCCTGTCCGCGTTGCGAAGGCTATGGAAAAATTATTGGGATAGACCCCGACCTGGTGGTGCCCGACAAAAGCAAGTCGGTTTACGACGGTGCCATTGCGCCCTGGAGAGGTCTGAAAATGGGCGACTGGCTGAAGCGCCTGGTTGATCAGGCCCTTAAATTCGACTTCCCGATTCATCGGTCGTATGCCGAGCTGACCGATGCCCAAAAAGAGTTGTTATGGACGGGCAATCGTTATTTTTCCGGGCTGAACGATTTCTTTAAGGAATTGGAAGCCAATACCTATAAAATCCAATACCGTGTGATGCTATCGCGTTACCGGGGAAAAACCGACTGCCCGGAGTGTAAGGGCTCGCGCCTCAGGAAGGATGCCTCTTACGTAAAAGTAGGCGGGAAGTCTATCCAGGATATCGTTCTGATGCCGATCGACCGGGTCATGGATTTTTTCCGCGATTTATCGCTTGGAGAAACCGAAGCTAAGATCGCCAAGCGGCTGTTGATGGAGATTAATAACCGGCTGTTGTTCCTGCGTGAGGTAGGCTTGCCTTACCTGACCCTGAACCGGCTGTCGAATTCCCTCTCGGGAGGTGAATCGCAGCGCATCAACCTTTCCACTTCACTGGGAAGTTCGCTGGTCGGTTCTATTTATGTGCTCGATGAACCGAGTATCGGACTGCATCCGAGGGATACCAACCGGTTGATTTCGGTGCTGAAGTCGCTGCGCGATGTAGGAAACTCGGTGGTGGTGGTAGAACACGAGCAGGAAATGATGCAGGCGGCCGACTATATCATCGATATTGGCCCGGAAGCCGGTTCGCAGGGAGGTGAATTGATTTACGCCGGCGATTACGAAGGCATTCTGAAAAGTGAAGAGAGCTTTACCGGAAAATACCTGAGCGGCCGCGAGCATATTGAAGTGCCCACGTCGCGCCGCACCTGGAACTCGTCGGTTCGCATCAAAGGGGCGCGGCAGAACAACTTGAAGGCCATCGATGTGGAGTTTCCGCTGCATGTATTTACGGTGGTAACGGGTGTGTCGGGTTCGGGTAAAACCTCGCTGATTAAGCAGATATTGTATCCGGCACTGCAGAAGGCCATTGGCAGCTATGCAGGCGAGCAGACCGGCCAGTTCGACGAGCTGAGCGGCGACATTCAGCAGGTGGAACATATTGAAATGATTGATCAGAACCCGATCGGGCGCTCTTCGCGTTCCAATCCGGTAACCTATGTAAAGGCATGGGACGAGGTTCGCAGTTTATACGCCGGTCTGCCTTCTGCTAAAGCGCTTGGCCTGAAACCTTCTGCCTTTTCCTTTAATATTGAAGGGGGGCGCTGTGATGTATGCCAGGGGGAGGGTGAGATTAAAGTCGAAATGCAATTTATTGCCGATATATTCCTGCCTTGCGAAGCCTGCGACGGCAATCGCTTTAAGCAGCATGTGATTGAAGTAACCTATCAGGATAAATCGGTGGCCGATGTGCTGAAGATGACCGTCGACGAGTCGCTTGTCTTTTTCGAAAACCAACCCAAGATTATCAATCGCCTGAAACCCCTTTCGGAAGTGGGACTCGGATACGTGCAGCTGGGCCAGTCGTCGAATACCCTCTCGGGTGGCGAGGCGCAACGGATCAAACTGGCTTCCTTTCTGGTAAAAGGACAGGGTTCTAAGAATACGCTCTTTATCTTCGATGAGCCTACAACCGGCCTGCACTTCCACGATATCAAAAAATTGCTGAAATCGTTCAATGCGCTGCTGGAGCAAGGGAATACCATTTTGGTAATCGAGCATAACATGGAAGTGATTAAGAGTGCCGACTGGCTGATCGATATTGGTCCGGAAGGCGGTGAGCATGGCGGCGACCTGGTTTTTGCCGGCAGGCCCGAAGATATTGTTCATGTGAAGTCTTCTTATACGGGGCAGTACCTGGCACCTCATTTATAACCGCTTATTATTAGGTAATTATGTTAACGAAGAAATCGAAATACGGCATTAAAGCATTGGTGTATCTGGGGAAGAATTATGGCGGGCAGCCGGTACAGATTCTTCGCATCGCAACCGACGAACAGATTCCCAAAAAATTCCTTGAGCAGATTTTGCTGGAACTGCGTAATGCGGGTCTGCTATACAGCATCAAGGGCGCGCGGGGTGGCTATAGCCTGAACAAAGATCCAAAAGATATTCGCTTGACGCAGGTGATCCGCCTGCTTGATGGCCCCATCGCCCTGCTGCCCTGTGTCAGCCTGAACTTTTACCAGAAATGTGATGAGTGTAAATCGGAAGAGGTATGCGGTATCCGCGACGCCTTCGTGGGCGTGCGTGATGCCATGCTTCAGATTCTGAACGATACCAGCATCGCCGATATCATTCAAAAAGAAAATTCCTATTTAGACCTGTAACTTATTTTTTATTGCTGATTTTCAGCGACTTGCATTCTTATTCTTTTTAATGTCTATAATGTATACCGTATTAGTAGATAATTGTATTTATATTTGAATATGCTTATGAACAAGACCTGTATGAATCCGATGTGTGCTATGATGTGCGCTGAATGAAGCGGGCTTGACTTGGGTGTATGGATTACAACGGTTGCAGCCTCTTATACAGAGGTTTTTTTTTGTCTTAAAATTAATTGAAAATGCAAAGCTTCAGAACTGAACTTGAAAATCCGGTCGTAGAAAAGGAGATTATCGAACTTGAACAGAAGATCCGCCTTTATCAGAACGGGGGAATCCAGGAAGATAAATTCCGGAGTCTTCGCCTCGCCCGGGGTATTTACGGCCAGCGGCAGCCCGGCGTGCAGATGGTCCGGATAAAGCTTCCTTTCGGAAGAGTGACTTTCAGGCAATTGCTTAAAATATCGGATATATCCGACGAGTATGCCATCCGGAATTTACATCTCACCACGAGGCAGGATATACAGATACACTTCGTAAGCTTAAGTCGCACACCCGAGCTGTGGGCAAAACTGGCGGAAGACGATATTACCCTTCGTGAGGCTTGCGGAAATACGGTACGTAACGTAACGGCATCGCCGGCAGCGGGTATTGATAAAGACGAACCCTTCGACGTGTCGCCCTATGCGCAGGAGATGTTTGAATACCTGGTTCGCAACCCGATATGCCAGGAGTTGGGACGTAAATTTAAAATTTCCTTTTCTTCCAGTGAGCGCGATACGGCTTTCGCCTTTATACACGATCTGGGCTTTGTTCCCAAAGTGCGCATAACGAATGGCGTGGAAGAGCGGGGTTTTAAGGTAATGATCGGGGGCGGACTCGGAGCGCAGCCCATGATTGCTCATGTGGCCCATGAATTTCTTCACGAAGATCAGATTATCCCCTTCACAGAAAGTACCATCCGTGTATTCGACCGCCTCGGCGAACGGAATAACCGCAACAAGGCCCGTTTTAAATTTGTGATTCAGAAGCTGGGCGTGGATGAGATTCTGCGTTTGATTGAGGAAGAGCGTCCGGCTATTAAAAATAAAAGCTACCGCATCGATCGGGATAAAATAACGCCCACCCTTCCGCCATCGTACGATGGAATAGAAGCGGGGCCGGTTAGCGATCTGCTTGCTTATGAGATCTGGCGTAAAACCAATGTATTTGAGCAGAAGCAGGAGGGTTACTTTTCGGTCTATGTAAAAGTGCCTACGGGCGACCTGAGTACGGAAAAAGCCCGGATATTGGTGGCGGGCATCCGTCCGTTCGCAGCCGACGAAATCCGGATTACCCAGAACCAGGGCTTGCTCCTGAAGTTTGTCAGGGAAGAGGGGCTCTCGCACGTGTTTAATGTGTTGCACCGGATTGATCTGGCAAGTCCGGGATTTGATAGTGTGGCCGATATCACCACTTGTCCGGGTACTGATACCTGCAACCTCGGCATTTCAAACAGTACAGAAATGGCGCGGGTGCTGGAAGACTTGATTGCCACGCAGTATCAGCACCTGATTTTTGAGCGCAACCTGAAAATTAAGATCAGTGGCTGCATGAATTCTTGCGGTCAGCACAGCCTGGCTCATATCGGCTTTCACGGAAGTTCGCTGAAAGCCGGAAAGTCGGTCGTCCCGGCAGCCCAGATTATGCTCGGCGGTGCCTCCTTAGGCGATGGCCATGGCCGCGCGGCAGAACGGGTGATCAAGCTGCCTTCCAAACGGGTAACGCTTGCACTGAGCACACTGATTGATGACTTTGAAGCGAATTCTCATGAAGACGAACTCTTTCATGATTATTTCGACCGGCAAACGAAAGACTATTTCTATCGGATGCTGAAGCCTCTTGCCGATCTGGCAACCCTGACACCGGAAGAGTATGTCGACTGGGGGCATGTGGAATCGTACCAGCCAGCCATTGGGGTGGGCGAATGTGCCGGGGTGATTATCGACCTGGTGGCCACCTTATTGTACGAAACGGAGGAGAAAATCCAATGGGCTGAAGAGAACTTTGCTGCCGGTGCATGGGCCGATGCCATTTATCACACCTACGCAGTGTTTATCAGTGCGGCGAAAGCCATGCTGCTCGACAAGGGCATCAACAGCAGCACGCAGGTGGCCGTCATCAACTCGTTCGACGAGCAGTATGTTCAGACCGGCGATGTGCAGCTGGGGGGGAGCTTTTCGGACAGGGTGTTGCAGATCAGGCAGCATGAACCTACGGAAGCCTTTGCAGCATCGTATCTGGAGGAGGCTAAATCTTTTTTTCAAACGGTTTCCAAATTACGGGAATCGGTAAATAGTAGTGTATGATCACAGAATCAAAAATAACCCTGGTAGGTGCGGGTCCTGGTGGAACCGATCTGATCAGTTTGCGGGGGCTCAAAGCACTGGCGAAGGCGGATGTCGTTTTGTACGACGCGCTGGTAAGTGAAGAACTTCTGCAATATTGCCCGCAGGCCGTGCAGAAGATATATGTGGGCAAGCGGTCGAACAAACACGCCTGTTCGCAGACGGAGATCAATGAAATGCTGGTGCGCTATGCCTTTTCGCATGGGCATGTGGTCCGGCTGAAAGGTGGCGATCCCTTCGTTTTTGGACGGGGTTACGAGGAGATTGAATATGCCCGCGGGTTCGGTATTGAAACGGCTGTGATCCCCGGCATTTCGAGTGCCATCGGCGTACCAAGTTTGCAGGGAATACCGATTACGCACCGGGGCACGACCGAAAGTTTTTGGGTGATTACCGGTACCACCAGTTCGGGCACGATTTCTTCGGATATCTACCTGGCGGCAAAAACAAATGCCACCGTGGTTATTCTGATGGGGGTGGGCAAGCTCGCCGAAATTGTAGAGATTTATAAGAAAGAAAACAGGCACTCCCTGCCGGTAGCGATTATACAGAACGGCGCCATGCCCAATGAAAAAATTGCCCTGGCGGATGTGGATACCATTGTGGAACGTGCCGCGGCCCTACAGATGGGCTCGCCGGCGGTGATCGTGATTGGTGAAGTAGTGGCCTTGCACCAAGCCTATAAAAGCATAAACATTCATGAGTTTGTTAGCAACTAAACCGGTGAATATTGCAAAAAAGAGCAACGAGCTGTTTCCGGTTTTTCTGAAACTGGATAACTTTCATACCTTGCTGGTAGGCGCCGGCAATGTGGGTCTGGAGAAAGTATCAGCCATGCTGGGCAATAGTCCCGACGCCCGTATCAGCGTAGTGGCTACTACGGTATCGGCAGAATTTGCTGCCTTTGTGGAGCCCTTTGCCAATGTGATCGTGCATGAGCGCGCCTTTGAGGACGGCGATCTGGAGGGCGTTTCACTGGTGGTGCTGGCTACCGATCATTTTCCGCTTCATCAGTACATCTATGAGCTTTGTAAGGAAAGAGGCGTATTGCTGAACGTGGCCGATACGCCCGAGCTCTGCGATATGTACCTGGGCTCGATCGTGAAGAAGGGCAACCTGAAAATTGCTATTTCCACCAATGGGAAGTCGCCCACCATGGCCAAGCGGCTGAAGGAGGTTTTAAATGACGCGATCCCTGAGGAGGTCGACGAGGCGTTGAATCATTTAAGTTCGCTCAGAAACCGGCTGGAAGGCGATTTTTCCTACAAGGTGAAACGGATGAACGAATACACCGCCGAGCTGGTAGCACCCGGTAAACGTGTGTCGGTTCCGCAGAATCTTTGGCGCCTGCTGCTTACCGCAGTGGTGTTGCTGCCGGTGCTTATATTATTAATATTACTATTTTGACGCTATGAATTTTACAAGGGAAGTAGAAGAAGCGCTCGCAGGTTTGACGCCGCAACAAGCGCTTGCCGTGCTGGCGGACAAGTTCGCCGGGGATGTTTGCTTTTCGACAAGCTTTGGCTGGGAAGATCAGGTAATTACCGATATGATTTTCTCCAGGGCAATGGCAATCGACGTATTCACACTCGATACTGGTCGCCTTTTTCCGGAAACCTACTCGGTGTGGAGTAAAACCCTCAATCGATACAAGCGCCCGATTCAGGTTTATTATCCGGACCGGCAGCTTTTAGAGCAGCTGGTGGGAACCAAGGGCCCGAATAGTTTTTATGAATCGGTCGACAACCGCAAGGAATGCTGTGGCATCCGTAAGGTAGAACCGCTGAACCGCGCCCTTTCCGGAAAGAAAATATGGGTGACCGGAATCCGGGCCGATCAGTCGCAAAACCGCGAACAGATGAACTGGATTGAATGGGACGAGGTACACCAGCTGGTGAAAGTACATCCGATCTTCTTTTGGTCGATCGAAGAAGTGAAGCAATATGTGAAAGAAAATAATGTGCCCTACAATGCCCTGCACGACCGCGGATTTCCGAGCATTGGCTGTGCGCCCTGCACCCGTGCCGTTCAGGAAGGCGAGGATTTCCGTTCCGGGCGCTGGTGGTGGGAAGATCAGAGTAAGAAAGAATGCGGGCTGCACATCACGCAGCCCCTAACAACAAGCATATAAGTTAAGATGGATTATTTAGATCATTTAGAGGCCGAGGCAATCGCCATATTGAGAGAGGTAGCGGGCCAGTTTGAAAAGCCGGCCCTGCTGTTTTCCGGTGGGAAGGATTCCATAACGCTGGTTCATTTGGCCCGCAAAGCCTTCCGGCCCGGAAAATTTCCGTTTCCCCTGGTGCATATAGACACCGGGCATAATTTTGTTGAGACCCTCGAATTCCGCGATCAGCTGATTGCCGAACTGGGTGAAAAGCTGATTGTCGGCTATGTGCAGGATGCCATCGACCAGGGCAGGTCGGTCGAACAGAAAGGGAAGAATGCGAGCCGGAATGCTTTGCAGACGCTCACGCTGCTGGAAGTTATTGAGAGCAATGGTTTTGACGCCTGCATTGGCGGTGCACGCCGGGATGAAGAGAAAGCCCGTGCGAAAGAACGTATATTTTCCGTGCGGGATGAGTTCGGACAGTGGGATCCGAAGCGCCAGCGCCCCGAGCTCTGGAATATTTTCAATGGAAGAATTGATAAGGGCGAGAACGTCCGGGTATTCCCGATCAGTAACTGGACGGAACTGGATGTCTGGAATTACATTAAAAGGGAGAACATTGCCTTGCCCTCCCTGTATTTTGCTCATGAGCGCGATTGTATTTTCCGCAATGGACAATGGATGACGGCCGACTCAAGTCTGAATATGGACGCCGACGATGTAATCGAACGCAAACGGGTTCGGTTCAGGACCATCGGCGATATGACCTGCACAGCTGCAGTGGAGTCGGACCGCAACGACCTCGACGGGGTGATTGAAGAAATCAGTCGCTCCCGTATTTCGGAGCGCGGCGCAAGGATGGACGATAAGGTGTCGGAAGCTGCGATGGAAGACCGAAAAAAGGGTGGATATTTTTAATTGAAAAAGACTATTAATAACATATCATGGATATATTGAAATTCATCACAGCAGGGAGTGTTGACGACGGGAAAAGTACCTTGATTGGCCGTTTGCTGTATGATACCGATTCGATTCTGGAGGATCAGCTGGAAGCGATCCGGAGTGCCAACCGGAAGAACGACGACGGAACGGTCGATCTGGCGATTCTGACCGATGGACTGAAGGCAGAGCGCGAGCAGGGCATCACCATTGACGTTGCCTATAAATATTTTCAAACCGATAAGCGCAAATTTATCATTGCAGATACCCCGGGGCATATACAGTATACCCGTAATATGGTGACGGGTGCTTCTGGTGCCGACCTGGCCATTATTCTGATCGATGCCCGCAAAGGGGTGATTGAGCAAACCGTCAGGCATTCCTTTCTGGTATCACTGCTGAACCTGCAGCATGTGCTGGTATGCGTCAATAAGATGGATATGGTTGATTTCGACCATCAGGCTTTTGAAAACATTAAGAACGACTATTTGAAAGTAGCCGGCAAACTGACCATCCCGACAATCGACTTCATTCCGGTGAGTGCGCTTCGGGGGGATAATATTGTGCATCCATCGCGCAATATGCTCTGGTATAGCGGTCCTTCGCTGCTCGAATACCTTGAAACGGTTGATTTAAAAGTAAAGGGTCCGGGCGAAAAGGGACGCTTCCCGGTGCAATGGATTGTGCGGCCGCAAACCGACGAGCTTCACGACTATCGCGGCTATGCCGGCAGGGTAGGCGGCGGTGTGTTCCGCCCGGGCGATGCGGTGGTGGTTCTTCCTTCCGGATTCCGGACGACCATCACTCATATCGAGCTGAACAATGAGCAGCTGGAGGAAGCGCCTGAAGGTGCTTCGGTGATCCTGCGTTTGAAAGATGATATTGATATCAGCCGGGGCGATCTGATTGTATCGGCGAATGAGGTTCCCGAGCTGAGTAAAGATATCAGCGCCTCGATTTGCTGGATGGATACCCGTCCGCTTGATCTGTCGCAAACGTACCTGCTTCAAAGCAACAGCAAAGTGTCGCGTGTGAAGATTCGCGATATTGTTTCCAAAATAAATATCAATACGCTGGAAGAAAACCCGGCCGACACCTTTGGCCTGAATGATATCGGAAAAGTGCGGATCCGCTCGGCCGACGAGCTGGTGGCGGATTCTTATCTGGAGAATAAAACCACGGGGGGCGCCATTCTGATCGACAGTCGCACGAATCTTACCGTAGGTGCCCTGATGTTCGATTAACCGGTGAAATCAATCATTTTTTTTTCGAAGACCGTCAGTTAATCGTTCTTTTCGCTAAATTTGAGCGTAATCCATTCCATGAAAGACGAAAGTAAACTTATCCGCGAACAGTTTCCCCGTTCTCAAAACCGGGAACATTCGGTACCCCTTTACCTGACATCCAGCTTTGTGTTCGACGATGCCGAACAGTGCCGGGCAGTTTTTGCCAACGAAGAAGAAGGCATCATTTATTCCAGGTATTCCAATCCGAATACAAGTGAATTTATTCAGAAGGTTTGTTCGCTGGAAGGCGCCGAGGCCGGATTGGCTTTCTCCTCGGGGATGGCCGCGGTGTTTGCTTCTTTTGCTGCGCTTTTGCGGAGCGGCGACCATATTGTGTCGAGCAGGGCTATTTTTGGTTCCACCCATCAGCTTTTTACCGAACTTTTCGGGCGATGGGGAATTACGCATACCTATGTAGATGCGGCACAACCGGAACAATGGGAAGCGGCCATTCAGGAGAATACCAAAATGATCTTCCTGGAGACACCCTCGAATCCCGGACTGGAACTGGTCGACCTGGAATGGCTTGGGAACTTCAAAGAAAAATACCCGCATATTATTCTCAACATAGATAATTGCTTCGCCACGCCCTATCTGCAAAAGCCGATTTCCTATGGCTTTGATCTGGTAAGTCATTCGGCTACCAAATACATGGACGGCCAGGGGCGCGTGCTCGGGGGCGTAGTAGTGGGGCGTCAGGACCTGATCGATCAGATGATGTTCTTTATCCGGCATACTGGTCCGGCCATGTCGCCATTCAATGCCTGGGTACTTTCCAAAAGTCTGGAAACGCTTCCTTTGCGGATGGACCGCCACTGCAGCAGCGCGCTGGCGATTGCCAGGTTCCTGGAAGACCAGGAGGAGATCGAAACCGTACGATATCCGCATCTGCCCTCGCACCCGCAGTATGAGCTGGCTAAAAGACAAATGAAGCAGGGCGGCGGGATTGTTACCTTTGTTCTGAAAGGTGGTTATGAGCAGGCCAAACGCTTTATGGATGGACTTAAGATGATTCTGATAACTTCGAATCTGGGCGATTCGCGTAGCATCGCCACGCACCCTTCCTCGACCACGCATTCCAAGCTGAGCGAGGAAGAACGTCTTAAACTAGGTATTTACCCGGGAAGCATTCGTATTTCGGTGGGTTTGGAAGCATTGGAAGATATTCAGGAGGACATCCTTCAGGCATTAAAAAACAGTCATAATTAATACGATATGAAAGTACATTTGAAACGTGCGAACGATGCCGTTCATTTCGAGGGGAGCGCCTCGAGTTCACCGGTAAAGGTGCATATAGATGGTTCGCCCGATATCGGCGGACAGGAATTGGGTGTGCGGCCTATGGAGTTGGTTTTGATGGCGCTGGGGAGCTGCAGTGTATTCGATCTGGTCAGCATCCTCAAAAAACAACGGCAAGAGGTTCAGAATGTGGATGTGGAAATCAGCGGTAACCGCCGTGAAACCATTCCGAATATCTTTACCGATATCCACATCAAATTTACCCTGGAGGGAACGATTGATAAAGAAAAGGCGGAAAAGGCAGCAGAGCTTGCTGTGAAAAAGTATTGCTCGGTGCATGATATGCTTGCAGCGGGCGGAATAGAAATAAGCTACGAAATTAATATCCTGTAAGGCGCATCAGGCGGCTATAACCCAAATAGCTGCCTGATTTCCTGCTCGTCTTTTCTGATTTGCACGATCATTTCGTCCAGCGAATCAAATCGGAAATCATGGCGGATAAAATTTAAGAATTTTATTTTCAGCGTCTTCCCGTAAAGATCTTCGTTATAATCAAGGATATTCACTTCAATACTCCGTTTAATGCCATCGATGGTTGGCCGGGTGCCGATATAACCCATTCCCCGGAGCACTTCGAAATTGGTCTGATCCTGAAATTCACCCTCTTCAAACGTTGCAGGCTTTACGACCGATACTTCCACGGCGTAAATTCCATAGGCCGGGATTAACTTATAGCTTTCGTCGATCGACAGGTTGGCGGTTGGAAAACCAATATCGCGTCCGATCTGCTTGCCCTGTACTACCGTTCCGCTGAGTTCGTAGGGATATCCGAGGTATTTGTTAGCCACTTCGATGTCGCCCTTAATCAGAGCTTCCCGAATTTTTGTAGAGGAAACCGTCACTTCATTGATATCCTGTTCGGGTATTTCCTGAACGGTGTAACCAAATGTAGGCGCGAATGCCAGCAGATCAACCAGTGAACCCGCCCGGTCTTTTCCGAAGCGGTGATCGTAGCCGATTACAATCTTTTTGGTTCCGATCTTACTAACCAGTACATCGCGGATATAGTCTTCCGGACTTTGCTGGGAGAAGGCTTTGGTAAAGGGTGTGATGATCAGGTGGTCGATGCCGCAAAGGGCTAGCTGATGGGCTTTTTCTTCGATCGTGCTGATCAGCCGAAGCGAATCGTCTTCCGGGTGCAGCACCATTCTGGGATGAGGAAAGAAAGTAAGCAGCACCGTTTCACCATTGATTTCCCGCGCACTGTCTCTGAGCGTTGAAATGATTTTCTGATGCCCGATATGGACGCCATCGAAGGTTCCAATGGTTACGACCGCATTATCGACGGGAATAAAATCTTCTATGTTTCTATAGATTTTCATATGAACGCAAAGATTGCATCAAAATATCTTTATAAGGGTTTGCTCTCAAACCGCATCGATTTAATATGATTGACCAGTTCCATTACCTTAAATGCATCGTTGACATGGAAGTCGCCGCTGCGGGTTCTGCGTAAGGCACTTAAATGGCCGCCAGCCTGAAGTGCCGCCCCGAAATCGTGGGCCAGCGAACGAATGTAAGTTCCCTTGCTGCACACTACGCGGAAATGGACTTCCGGAAGGTTTACTGACGTAATTTCAAACTCGCTGATGCTGACAGCACGCGGCCTGCGTTCCACTTCCTCGCCCCGACGTGCTTTCTCATACAGACGTTCGCCGCCAATTTTGATGGCCGAATGGGAAGGTGGAAATTGTTGGATATCGCCCAGGAAGCGCTTGGTGGTTTCGAGAATTTGCTGTTCGCTGATATGAGAGATGTCGAAGCGCTGGTCGACTTCCGTTTCCAGGTCGTACGAAGGGGTGGTGGCGCCCAGATAGAAGGTTCCGGTATATTCCTTTTCCTGGCTTTGAAGGGAATCAATGATTTTAGTCTTTTTCCCTGTGCACAAGACGAGGAGTCCGCTCGCCAGCGGATCGAGTGTGCCGGCATGGCCTACTTTTACCTTCAGGGGCTTTATTGAGTTTCTTATTTTTCCCACCACATCAAAACTTGTCCAAGTCAGCGGCTTATCGATTAATAATATCTCGCCTTCCGAAAAGTCGAATTCGGGAAACCTGGTATTTGTTAATGAATCCATTATATCACACTTAAACTCTGCCCGCTTAGCAATAAAATAATAATGGCCGCTCCTACAATGATTCTATACCAACCAAAAAGTCTGAATCCGTGTTTTGTAAGAAAGCCGATAAATGATTTGATTGCTACAATGGCAACCAGAAAGCCCACTACATTGCCCACGATCAGCATATTTACTTCATGCGAGCTAAGCACTCCGCCGTCCTGAAAATAGTCGAGCAGTTTCTTGCCCGTTGCGCCCAGCATGGTGGGAACCGCCAGGAAGAACGAAAATTCAGCGGCTGCTTTACGGGATAATTTCTGTGTCATTCCGCCCACAATACTTGCTCCTGAACGCGAGGTTCCGGGAATCATGGCCAGGCATTGATATAAGCCGATTTTCAAAGCCGTACTGTAGCTGACATCGTCGGAATCGTCGATGCCTGGATTATTAAACCAGCGATCAACGAAAAGTAAAATAACCCCGCCGATCACCAATGAAACAGCAACCGTCATCGGGCTTTCGAGCATATCGTCGATTACATCACTGAATACGAGTCCGAGCACTGCCGCCGGGATAAAGGCAACAAGCAGTTTGAGGTAGAAATCGATCGATTTGAAGAAGCGTTTGAAGTAGAGAACCACCACCGAAAGAATCGTTCCCAGCTGGATGGCTACCGTGAATAGCTTGACGAAGTCGGTCGACTCCATACCCAACAGGGAGGTTGCAATGATCATGTGCCCGGTAGATGATACCGGGAGAAATTCGGTCAGGCCTTCAACGACGGCTAAGACCAATGCCTCGAATAAAGTCATTCTTAGTTGCGTTTTGGCCTAATTAAGATAGATACAAATCCTAATGCAAATCCAGCAACCACAACCATGGGGGCGATGGTGATTTTCGTAAAGCTATAGATATCCGTTGTGCCCGACATCAGAAAGAATCCGATAATCAGCATGACGATGCTGCCGATCATCAGCTGATAGTTAATCTTTCCGAATACCATTCCGGTATAAGGAGTTTCGGGACGGTTTTCCTTGTTGTTTTGAGACATAATTAGCGGTATAAGTCATTCATTCTTAGTCGGAGGTATTTCGAAACAGCAAAATAGGTGCTTAACCCCGATATCAGGATACCCAGGGCAATGACACCCAGGAAAATTAATGCGAATTCAAAGTAGTTGCGTAAGATAACCAGCTCGGGGATCTGTTCCTGGCCGAAATAGAGCACCAGTAAGAGCATAATGATCGCGATGAGGGCACCCAGTAAACCGTGTACCAATCCGTAACCTATGAAGGGGGCACGGATGAAACCTTTGGTAGCACCGACCATCTGCATGCTCTTAATCAGGAAGCGCTGCGAGTAGATGGCCAAACGGATGGTATTGTTGATCAGTGCCACGGCGATGATCAGGAGGATCAGTGCAAAGCCTAAAATGATCAGCCCGATGATACGTATGTTTTTATTAACCATGTCGATCAGGGATTCCTGGTAGACGACTTCCTGTACCATGGAGTTGGCGGCTATTTTTTCAGTAAATACGTCAATACTGTCTTTATTGGCGTACTCGGCTTTGAGATAGACATCAATGGAAGAAAGGAGGGGGTTGTAGCCCAGGAATTCTACAAAGTCTTCTCCCAGATCCTGCTGGAGATTCCGGGCAGCAAGTTCCTTGCTGATGTATTGCGTTTTCAAGACGTAGGGATGAGAATTGACGTCTTTTTGAAGGTTCAGTACTTCGGCCTCTTTGGCGTCGCCGTTGACGATGATGTTAAGGACGATATTCTCCTTTACATAGTTCGACAGGTTCTTTGCGTGGACAAGAATAAGACCCAATAAGCCGGTCATCAGAAGAACAAGCGCGATGCTGATAACGGTAGAGATGTAAACCGATTTTGTCTTTCTGGAGGTTGTACTGACTTCAAATTCTTCCATATACAATATTTAAAATGCGAAATTAACTAAATGATGTGACAAAAAGACTATCCTTCTTCAAAAACTGCCATTGCCATAAAAATTTCTATTTTTGCCTTACGCTTGAAAACAAATCAAAATGGATTACCAATTTAAGGAAATTGAACTCAAATGGCAACAATTCTGGGCGGCCAACCAGACCTATAAAGTAAGTAATACGTCGGATAAGCCAAAATATTATGTTCTGGATATGTTTCCCTATCCCTCGGGGGCCGGCTTGCACGTTGGCCATCCGCTCGGTTATATTGCCTCAGACATTTATGCGCGCTATAAGCGGCTGCGGGGCTACAACGTTCTGCACCCGATGGGTTTTGATTCTTTCGGACTCCCGGCCGAGCAGTATGCTATTCAGACTGGCCAGCACCCGGCCGTAACTACCCGCCAGAATATTGAACGATATAAGGAACAGCTAAATAAAATCGGCTTTTCATTCGATTGGGAAAGAGAGGTGAGAACGAGTGATCCGGAATATTATAAATGGTCGCAATGGATTTTTATGCAACTGTTTAATTCCTGGTATAACCTGAAGAGCGATAAGGCCGAGCCGATTGAGGTGCTTGTCAAGCATTTTGAAACGGAGGGGAGTAGCGGCATTAAGGCCGTTTCGGACGACGATGTTGCCGGGTTCAGCGCCGAAGAATGGGCTGCCATGAGCCAGGAGCAGCAACAGCGTGAGCTCTTGAAGTACCGTTTGGCCTATTTGCGTGAAAGCTCCGTTAACTGGTGCCCGGCCCTGGGCACGGTACTGGCCAACGATGAGGTAATTGGTGGCCTGTCTGAGCGTGGAGGCCATCCGGTCGTGCAGAAGAAGATGATGCAGTGGAGCATGCGAATTTCAGCCTATGCTGAGCGTTTGCTGCAAGGTCTGGATACGATCGACTGGCCGGAGCCTTTGGTGGAGATGCAGCGAAACTGGATCGGCAAAAGCACGGGTGCTTCTGTGAAATTCGGTACGGACTCGGGTAAGGAGATTGAAGTGTTTACCACCCGGGTGGATACGATTTACGGCGTTAGCTTTCTGGTGCTTGCACCTGAACATGAATGGGTCGGTGAGTTTACCACCGACGACCAAGCGGAAAAAATTGAACAATATATAAACCTGACCCGGAAAAAATCGGAGTTGGAACGGATGTCGGATACCAAGACGGTGAGTGGCGCCTTTACCGGTAGCTATGCCAGCCATCCGCTGACAGGAGAGTTGATCCCGATCTGGATTGCCGACTATGTATTGGCGGGCTACGGAACGGGTGCGGTGATGGCGGTGCCTTCGGGCGATCAGCGCGACTATCTTTTTGCCAGGCACTATAACCTGCCGATTATTCCGATTCACGACCAGCAACAGATTGAGGAAGCTGCCGACGCGTCGAAAACAGGGCGCTATATCAATTCAGGGATCATCGACGGGATGACCTATGAGGAGGCTGTGCCCAGACTGCTTTCTGAGCTCGAGGCCATCGGAAAGGGGAAGGCCAAAATTAACTACCGGATGCGCGACGCTATATTCGGTCGCCAGCGCTATTGGGGCGAGCCGGTTCCGGTTTATTTCAAAAACGGGCTTCCGTACCTGATTGACGAGCAGGAATTGCCGCTTCTTTTACCGGAGGTCGACCAATACCTTCCTACTGAAAGCGGCGAGCCACCGTTGGGACGCGCGAAGGACTGGAAATATCAGGATCAATATGAGTATGAATTAAGCACCATGCCGGGTTGGGCAGGCTCCAGCTGGTACTGGTATCGGTATATGGATTCGCGTAACGGCGAAGCCTTCGCCTCGAAAGAGGCGGTCGGCTACTGGAAGGCGGTCGATCTGTACATCGGTGGGTCGGAGCATGCAACCGGGCATTTGCTTTATAGCCGTTTCTGGAATAAATTCTTAAAAGACCTGGGCTTGGTGGGAGAAGAGGAGCCGTTTAAAAAGCTGATTAATCAGGGGATGATTCAAGGGAGGTCGAATTTTGTTTACCGACTCCTGGAAGAAGAGGGCCAGGGCAAGAATACCTTTGTCTCTTATGGCCTGAAAGACAAGTATAAAACGGTGGCTTTGCACGTGGATGTTAATATTGTCACCAACGATATACTGAATATTGCCAGGTTTAAAGCTTCACGCGCTGAATATGCCGATGCTGAATTCATTCTGGAGAATGGCAAATACCATTGCGGGCACGAGGTTGAGAAAATGTCGAAATCGAAATTCAATGTGGTGAGTCCGGACGATATTATCGACGCATACGGCGCCGATACGCTCCGTATGTACGAGATGTTTCTGGGGCCCCTGGAGCAAAGCAAGCCCTGGAACACCAACGGTATTGAAGGGGTGTTCAAGTTTCTCCGGAAATTCTGGAAGTTGTTTCACGATCAGGATTTAAATTTTCAGGTTTCCGACGAGAAGGCGACTGCCGCCGAGTTGAAAGCGCTGCACAAAATCATTAAGAAGGTTCAGGAAGATATTGATCGCTTTTCGTTTAATACTTCTGTGTCGGCCTTTATGATTTGTGTGAATGAGCTGACCGACCTGAAATGCAATAAGCGGGAAATTCTGGCGCCGCTTTGTGTGGTATTATCCCCGTATGCACCGCACATTACAGAAGAGCTTTGGACGCTGCTGGGAAATGAAGCGGGTAGTATCAGTTATGCGGCTTTTCCGGAGTTCGATGCGAGGCATTTAACAGAGAGCGAATTTAGCTACCCGGTTTCCATTAACGGAAAAATGCGTGCTAAAATTACGCTGCCGCTTGACCTCGACGAAAAAGCCATTGAAGAGGCGGTATTGAGCCATGAGGATATTTTGAAACACCTGGAAGGGAAAGCGCCCAGGAAGATCATTATCGTAAAAGGACGAATTGTGAATTTGGTAGTATAAGGATTTTGTTTTTGTAACGCAGATGTTGCTGTAACTTCCGGGTGTGGTTGTAACAAATGGCCGCGCGGAAAGACTAATCTGCAAATACTAAACAAAAACAATGAAACGACTTTTACTATTGGCCATTTTCGTGATGGCTGCTGCACAGGCCAGCGCGCAAACGGTGGGGACCGTCACGGGGATGGTTATCGATTCGGTGAGCAATACACCGGTAGATTATGCGACCATTGCGTTATTCCCTGAAGGAAAGACCACCAGCGTAAACGGGGCCATGGCCGACGATAAGGGAATGTTCAGCGTGCAGAACGTGCCTGCCGGGAACTACCGTGTGGTTGTCAATTTCCTGGGATTTACAGAGAAGACCATTCCATCGGTAACGGTGAAGGCTGGCACGGTTAATCTGGGAAAGATTCTTCTTTCGCCCAGTGCAACGCAGCTATCGGCAGTTGATATTCAGGGCGAGCGTCCGCTGATCGAGAATAAAATAGATCGCCTGGTGTACAATGCGGAGAAAGACGTGACCTCTTCGGGAGGTAATGCGACCGACGTATTGCGCAAAGTTCCGCTTCTTTCGGTCGATATGGACGGGAATGTTTCGCTTCGCGGCGACCAGAACGTGCGGATCCTGATCAACGGGAAGCCGTCGGGTGCCATGTCTAACAGCGTGGGCGACGCCTTGAAAATGATACCAGCCGATCAGATCAGTAATGTAGAAGTAATTACCAGTCCGTCGGCCAAATACGATGCGGAAGGAACTTCGGGGATTATCAATATCGTTACCAAGAAAAAGGACATCACGGGTATCAACGGATCGGTTAATGCCGGCGTGGGTACGCGTCAGAACAATACAAGTGCTAACCTGAACATACGCAGAGGTAAAATCGGTGTTGTGGCCAATGGGGGTGCAAACTGGATGTGGCCTCAAACCACCGTTACTTCCTTCAATCAATTCAATACTGCCGGAAATCCAACGCTTTCGCAGAATGGTGAGAGTGAGGCCAAACGTGGCGGCGGACGCGGATCGGTTGGTCTGGACTACGATCTGGACGACCGGAACCTGTTTAATACAACCTTCTCGCTGACGAGTTTTGGGATGGATCTGGATGGAAATTCCCTGACAAACTTTGGAAATAGTACCGGATTTTCGAGCAATACGGTGCAGGAACGAGGCTTTTCAGGATTCGACTGGTCGGCCGGCTATACGCACAAATTTGCCAGGGAGAAACAGGAGCTTGCTTTTGTGGGACAGTTTTCACGCAACGAGAACAATACCGACTACAATACTTTTTACACAGGAGGTGAGCGGCTTAGCGAGCTTGGGGTAAACGACGGAACCAACGATGAGCTTACCTTACAGATTGATTATACCCACCCTATTAAAGAAAAAGCAACCCTTGAATTAGGAGCCAAAACCATTCTTCGCGATATCAGCAGTCTTTCTTCCCTGCGGGAGCTGGTTGGTTCTGAATATGTGTTGAATGATGCTCGTTCGTACGATTATAACTACGATCAGAATGTAGGGGCGGCCTATGCATCCCTGAATTATAGCTTTAGTGATAAATACCAGATCATGGCAGGAGTTCGTGCCGAGTATACGGAACTGAACGGCGAATCGGTAGCAAGCTTCGATGCCTTCAAAAATGATTACGTAAATATTCTACCAAGTGCGGTGATATCAAGAAAGCTAAGTCCGATGTCGAGCCTGAAATTAAGCTATAACCAACGGATTCAGCGCCCTAGTCTGTTCTATTTGAACCCTTTCCGGAATACATCCGATCCGGTCAACCAGAGCGAAGGTAATCCTGAGCTGAAGCCTGAATTATCGCATAACTTTGAATTGGGTTATTCTACCTTTATCAAGGGAACGGTGATTAATGCTTCTGTTTACTATCGTTTGACGGACGATGTGATTGAGAGCCTGATCACCAATATTGACAATCCGGAGCAGTCGGGACAGCCGATTGTGCTTCAGACCTTCGATAACATCGGACAAAATAAGTCGGTTGGTGCCAATTTATTCGTCTCCGTGACGCCTTTACGTAACCTTACCCTGAGAACAAACCTGAGTGTCAATACTTATAATACGAGAGCCGACCTGGTAAATGGAAACCTGAGTACAGAAGCCGATCAGACACATTTCCTGTATCGTGCATTCGTGAACGCAAGTTATAATATCGCCAACGGCTTTATTGCTGAAACGTTTCTTATGAGCAGCTCACCGAGGCGTACTTTCCAGGGAACGAATGCTTCGTTCAGCATGTGGAGCCTGGGTATGAAAAAGGAGCTTTTTGACAAAAAGGCGAGCATCGGGATTAATATCCTTGATCCGTTTAACGAGACCAAACATTTCGATTCAAAGATTTATACGCCAAATTACACGCAGGAAACGAATGTGGCCGTGCCTTTCCGTTCTTTCGGCGTTACGCTTAGCTGGAACTTCGGTAAAATGGATTTCAAAAATGCACCGCGCCAGAATCGTGGTATCAGCAACGACGACCAGAAACAGGAAGACGGGCAACAGGGGCAGGGAATGACTCCCTAATGCCGTTCGGATTACAGTCGATATTAAACAGGAAATGCCGCAATTTGCGGCATTTCCTGTTTAATATCGGGAGCGTTCTGCTGGCTTATTCTTCTACTTCGAGGATGATATATTTACGCAGACCTACCGGCATTTTCCACTCAACCTCGTCGCCCTTCTTCAATCCGATCAGCGCAGAAGCGATAGGGGTGAGCACCGAAACGCGCTGCTGTTTAATATCTGCCTGGTCGGGCTTAACGATAACAAGCGTAGTTTTTGCTTTGCTGATGGTGTCTTCAATGGTGACGCGGGAACCGATCCGGACCCGTTCGGCGGGAAGTTCTTCTTTCTTCACAACTTCTGCACGACCCAGTTCGTACGCAAGCGACATCGGGTTTTCGTCGCTGTTTGTAGGGGTAACAAAGCTTTTCAATAGGTTAAAATCTTCTTCGCTCAATATAACTTTTGCTAGATTTTTCATAAATGTTTTTATATTAATTCAAATGATTGATAAAGGTAGGTGTGATTTTCTGTCGGGTTAATGAATATTGCTTGGGCGGCAATTATTTATTCATCATACAAATGAACCGAAACAGGCCCTGCGTTGAACAGGGATTTCGATAAAGACCTAGGTCGATATGTCGGTTTTTTGGATTCATTTTCTCAAACATACTAAATAAAAGATAAAACAACAATTATCTTTTTTTATCTAATTTAGGGGGATGAAGCAAGATTTTCCCGTGCTTTCTGGTTGTACCTATCTGGATACGGCCAGTTCAGGCATTCTTACGCAGTCGCTTGCTGATTGGCGACGGGCTCACGACCAGGAGTTTCTTCTGCAGGGCAGTGCTTTTCGGATCGGGCAGCAGGATTTCTTAGACGGCGTCAGGTCGACGGTAGCCCGATTCTTTGGCGCCTCGCATGAGAATACATTTCTGGTTCCCAATTATTCTTTCGGCTTTAACAGCGTTATTACGATGCTTTCGCCCGTTCACCGCGTTCTTGTGCTGAAAGATGATTATCCTTCTTTGCTGAATCCATTCAAAACAGCAGGCCTTCCAGTGAAGGAACTGGAAGTCGATCGCGATCTTCCATCAACCTTGTACGCGGCTATCAGGGAGTTTAAGCCTACGGTTTTTGCTTTCAGCCTGGTTCAGTATGTCAGTGGCCTCCGATTGGATGCTGAATTGGTGAAGTCGATAAAAAAAGACTTTCCTGATCTGCTGCTGCTTGCCGATGGCACGCAATGCTGTGGAACGGAAGCGATAAATTTTGAGCACTCAGGCCTGGATATGTTGGGCGCGAGTGGCTACAAGTGGATGCTGGCAGGCTACGGAAACGGATTTGTGCTTTTGAGCGATCAGCTGATGTCTGTATTGCAGGCGGAGCATCTCAGGATGGTGATGGAGCCCGGCCACCTGGACACGTTTAATTTCGGCTCGCTTCAGGAGTCGATAAAATACTTGGAAGGGTTCGGTATGGAGTTGGTGCAAGAATCCGTGCGTGAGCTTTCCGGGGCGGCACATGAAGCTTTCTCGGACATGGGCCTGTTGAAGGGGGCTGCCGGCGAATACGCGTTTCATTCTCAGATATTCAATCTGAAGATCAGCAGGTCGATGCACAGGCGACTTCTTGCTGAGAAGATAGCCTGTATGGAGCGGGGCGACGGCACCCGGGTCGGCTTTCACTTCTACAATGACAGTGACGATCTGGAGCATCTCTTAAACGTTCTGAAGACGTGAATGGGTCTGTTTTGCTTAAAAAATAATCGGGTTTCTTCGTAACAAAGCGTTTGCGAAGTAGTCCAATCCGTGTATTTTGTAATTGCTCAAAATTAAATTTTACGTAAATGAAGAAGAAATTACTGGGAACTGCTTTGGCCACCGCTTTACTTTGCTTCGGCGCCAGTGCACAGGCTCAAAATGAAATTAAGTTCAAAGAATTTGAACTCGATAATGGCCTGCGGGTTATTATGCACCAGGATAATACCACTCCTATCACCGCCGTTTCGGTGCTTTATCATGTGGGCTCGAAGAACGAGAATCCGGAAAGAACCGGCTTTGCTCATTTTTTTGAACATCTTCTCTTCGAAGGCACCGAAAATATAGGTCGCGGTGAGTATATGAAAAAAATCCAGGCGATCGGGGGAACATTAAACGCCTTTACCTCGCCCGATCAGACATACTATTACGAAGTTGTTCCTTCGAACTACCTGGAAACGGCTCTTTATATGGAGAGTGAACGTATGCTTCATGCGAAAATTGACACAATCGGGGTGAATACGCAACGCGAGGTGGTAAAAGAAGAGCGCCGTCAGCGTTATGAAAACCAGCCTTACGGGACGATCCTGCTGGAAGTCCTTCGCCGCTCTTACCAGAAGCATCCTTATACTTGGCCGCCCATCGGTTCCATGGAGCACTTGAATTCGGCCGAGCTTTCGGAATTCCTGGATTTTTACAAAACGTTCTATGTGCCCAACAATGCGGTGCTGAGCATTGCGGGCGATCTGGATTACGACCAGACGGAAAAATGGATTCGCGCCTACTTCTCGGAGGTACCAAAAGGTATAAAGCAAGTTCCGCGCCCTACGGTAACGGAGCCTAAGCGTACAAAGGAAGTGCGCGACATCGTTTATGATAATATTCAGCTTCCTGCGGTCATTCAGGCATATAACCTTCCACGGATGGATCATCCGGATTCATACGCCTTGGATATGCTTTCCACGTACCTGGCCGGGGGGAACAGCTCCTTAATGACAAAGGAACTGGTAGATAAGCAACAAAAGGCCCTGGCCGTGATGGCCATGCCAATGAGCCTGGAAGACGGTGGACTTTTCCTTCTTTACGGTATCAGCAATATGGGCATCCATGCCGATTCGCTGGAAACCAGCATGGATTCGGTGTTGGAGCAAGTGAAGGCCGAGGGTGTTTCGGAAAAGGATTTTCAAAAGCTTTTGGCGCAGGTAGAGAATTCGGTCGTTAGCCAGAATGCCTCGGTGGCTGGAATCGCCCAGAACCTGGCCGAGAAGAAAGTTTATTTTGGCGATGCCAATGAGATTAACAGGGAAATGGATAAGTATAACAAGGTGAAGCGTGAGGATATTCAACGTGTAGCCAGGGAGTATTTTAACCGCGACGGCCGGGTGGTACTGCATTATTTACCAAAAGCTGCACAACCCGCCAGTGCTGCCAAGAATTAAGACATTTAAATAGCGAAAAAAATGAAAACGATAAGCATCTATATATTATTCTTATTCTTCAGCGTTGCTACGGCCTTCGCTCAGGTAGACCGAAGTAAATATCCGGAACCAGCGCCTGCGCCGACAATCAATATCGGTGATGCGGAAACTTTTACACTGCCTAACGGACTGAAGGTGTTTGTGGTGGAGAACCACAAATTGCCACGCGTTACTTTCTCCCTGGTGCTGGATCGTGATCCGATCCTGGAAGGCGAAAAAGCAGGCTATCTGGGATTGGTCGGACAGTTGATGCGTTCCGGAACAAAAAACAAATCGAAAGATCAGCTGGATGAAGCCATTGATCAGATTGGCGCCAGTATCAGCGTCGGTTCGTCATCGGCATCAGCATCTTCTTTGAAAAAGCACCAGGAAACGTTGGTTTCATTGTTCTCTGAAATCCTTTTTCAACCGAGCTTTCCACAAGAAGAGCTTGATAAGCTGAAAAAGCAGACGATTTCAGGATTGGCTTCTGAAAAGGATGATCCGGGAGCCATTTCCTCGAAAGTTACCAACGCGGTGGTTTACGGTAAAGCGCATCCTTACGGCGAGTCGGCTACCGATGCCACGGTGCAGGCCATCAATGTGAGCGATATTCAAAATTATTATAACACCTATTTCCGCCCGAATATCGCTTATATGGCGATTGTAGGGGATATAACCAAGAAAGAGGCTGAGAGCCTGGTGAAGAAGCACTTTTCTTCCTGGAAAAAAGGAACTGTTCCAACGCATGAGTGGAAGCCTGCTTCTGCGCCGGCCAAAACGCAGGTGATTCTTGTTGATCGCCCGGCGAGTGTTCAGTCGGTTATAAATGTGACTCATCCCATTGAATTAAAGCATAACAGCCCGGATCGTATCAAGGCTAGTTTATTAAGTTATGTATTGGGCGGAGGTTCGTCATCGCGTTTGTTTATGAACCTGCGGGAAGCGAGGGGATATACGTACGGAGCCTATTCAAGCATCTCACCCGACAAGATCAGCGGTAGCTTTTCTGCCAACGCCAACGTTCGTACGGAGGTGACTGACAGTGCCGCGGCGGAGTTCTATAATGAAATGAAGAAAATTGCCGGAGAAAAGATCACTGAAGAAGAGCTGGAGGCGGCAAAAGCGTCGTTGACAGGAAGTTTTGGTCGCTCTTTGGAAAATCCTGCAACCATCGCCAGCTTTGCGCTGAACACGGAACTGCATGATCTTCCGGCCGATTACTATAAGAATTACCTGAAAAACCTGAATGCAACCACCGTTGCCGATATCAGTACGATTTCATCGAAATACGTTCAGCCTGAGAATTCCTATATCGTCATTGTGGGAAATACATCGGAGTTTAAAGACAAAATGGGCTCGCTGGGTGAAGTGAAGTTTTATACGCCTGAAGGAGATGTTGCTCAGGCAGCTGCTGCCGTGCAGGAGGGTGTGACCGCAGCGTCTATTATCGAGAAATACCTGGATGCCATTGGCGGCCGTAAGAAGCTTTCGGAAATCAAAGCCATTCGCCAGACTGCCGAAGGAGAAATTCAGGGAATGCAGATTTCGCAAACCGCGGTAATCGACAAGACGAAAGGTATTCTGGTGCAAAGAACCTTTATGGGCCCGCAGGAAATTTCGAAGATCTTGTCAACGCCGGAAAAGACGACCGCCAGCTCGATGGGACAGGATCAGGAGATGCCGGCCGCTATGCACGCTGCCATGCAGGAATCGAAGTTGATTTATCCGGAGCTAACGTACGACGCGTCGGTGAAATTAACCCTTGATGGCGTTCATAAAGTGAATGGCAAAGACGCCTATAAAGTTATTGTTGAAAAGGCGGGAGTGAAGGGCAATGAGTATTTCTCTGTAGAGGACGGACTAAAAGTGAAGTCTGAAAGTCCGATTGCCGGAGAGGTGGAATATTACGACTACAAAGAATTCGCGGGTATCCGAATGCCTTCTTCTATAAGCGTTAAAAACCCTCAGTTGCCGACAGCAATAAAAATGACGATGACCAGTATCGAAGTAAACCCGACGCTAAGTGCTGACGAGCTGAAATAATTCATCTATAAACGAGTTATCAAAAAGGCACCTGCAAGGGTGCCTTTTTTTTACATCTTAAAATTCCAGGAAGTTGTCGATCTGAAGATTGGTGAATTTTACGGTGTCTTCCTTATGAAGCTGCCCATGTTCATTGAGTTCCTGCCAGATATGCGGGATGTGGATTTTCAGCGGGAGCACATTCATCTGCATATAATGGCACACGCCTGTGAAGTGATCGACTCCGCGCACGTTGCCATACTTTCCACCGGAAACGCCTACCAACGCCACTTTTTTCCCTTTGAAACTATCGGGATACTCGCAGGCGTCCATAAATAATTTTAATACGCCTGGAAAGCTTCCATTGTATTCGGGGATGATAAAAATGATTTTTCCGCTTTCTCCGATCTGGTCCAGGATGCGGGTGAATGCTTCGCTTCGGGCACCATACAGGTCGGATACGAGTAAATCGGCAGGCAGGTCTTCCAGCGAAAACAGGTGTGAATCCGTTTCCCGTTCGGACAACAGATGCTGATAATATCGGGCTAATCGGAGGGAACTGCTATTTTTTCGGTTGGTGCCGGAAATTATCGTGATCATGGGATTTATTAAAGATATATAAGAGCGAGGAAAGACATTGAAATTTTAATTTTTGTATCTTAGCCCTTTCATAATTGTTAATAAAGCTAAGTTAAGCATATTCGTTTGCTTTCAATAAATGAAGAAACTAAATTTGACTTTCTGACAATTTAATTCGAAGCAGGTAACATTGCATTTATGGGTAAAATAATCGCGTTAGCCAATCAAAAAGGCGGAGTTGGTAAAACGACTTCCTCCATAAACTTAGCAGCCAGTCTGGCTGTTCTGGAATATAAAACCTTGTTGGTGGATGCTGACCCTCAGGCTAACTCAACCTCGGGTATCGGCTATGATCCGCGAACCATAAAGACAAGTATTTACGAATGTATTATCAACGACGTTCCGGCCGCCGAGGCCATATGTGTAACGGAAACTCCTAACCTGGATTTATTGCCTGCCCATATCGACCTGGTAGGAGCTGAAATTGAGATGATTAATCTCGATAACCGTGAGTACAAAATGAAAAATGTGCTTGCTCAAATCCAGGATCAGTACGATTTTATCATTATAGACTGTTCTCCTTCCCTGGGGCTAATCACCATAAATGCGCTTACTGCGGCCAACTCGGTTATCATTCCGGTTCAGTGCGAATATTTTGCATTGGAAGGTTTGGGTAAGTTGCTCAATACGATAAAGATTGTTCAGAACCGTTTGAATGTAGACCTTGAAATAGAGGGAATTCTGCTTACCATGTACGACGTACGTTTACGACTGTCCAACCAGGTGGTGGAGGAAGTCAGGTCGCATTTTACGGACCTGGTATTTGATACCATCATTCAGCGGAATACCCGTCTGAGCGAGGCTCCGAGTTTTGGCGTTTCCGTAATTATGCATGATGCAAACTCAAAAGGAGCGATCAACTACCTGAACCTGGCGAGGGAAGTTTTATTGAAGAACGGATTGAGAAAATTAGAGGACCAAAAGGCGACAAAGTAATATGGCACAGCAGCGAAAAACAGGATTAGGGAGAGGATTAAGCGCACTGCTAACGGACGAAGATGATGTAAAGCAGGAGCCGATATCCCGGCCGGTTCAGGAGGAACGAGCTCCGCGGCCCGATATGGGTTCGGTGAATCCGATTCGGATTGAGCAGATCGAAGTGAATCCGTTCCAGCCTCGCACCGAGTTTGAAGCGGTAGCGCTGGAGGAGCTGGCTGAGTCGATTCGGGTGCAGGGACTTATTCAACCCATCACCGTTCGTCGCATGTCTGACCACGCCTATCAGCTGATATCGGGCGAACGCCGTCTTCGGGCATCTAAGATTGCCGGGCTGACCGAAATTCCTGCCTATGTACGGACGGCTAACGACCAGCAAATGCTGGAGATGGCACTGATTGAAAACATACAGCGTGAGAATCTGAACGCCATTGAGGTTGCGCTCAGTTTCCAGCGTATGATCGACGAATGCAATCTGAAGCAGGAGGAGCTTGGCGATCGGGTTAGCAAAAACCGCTCAACCATTACCAATTACCTGCGTCTACTTCGGCTTCCGCCGAGTATTCAGGCTTCTATCCGCGACAATCAGATCAGTATGGGACATGCGCGTGCATTGATCAATGTGCCGCAGGTGGAAAAGCAATTGTTTCTTCATCAGGAGATATTGAAGAAAGGCCTTTCCGTAAGAAAGGTAGAGGAATTGGTTCGGCTTATGCAGCAGGAAGAGAAACCTCAGAACAAAAAAGCGGGCTCGAAGCCCTTTCAATTCCAAAAGATAGAAGACGAGCTGGCCACCAAGTTTGCCACACGCGTTAAATTGAACCTCGGCCCCGACAAAAGCAAAGGTTCTATCCAGATCCCTTTTCATTCAGAAGATGATTTAAACCGGATCCTGGAACTATTGGATTGGTAAAATGCGCTACTTTCTCACAACTCTTATTTTACTGCTGGTGGCTTGTGGCTATGTTTCCGCACAGGATGCGGACTCGCTGCGCCGTGAAATCAAGATCGTTTCGGTCGATTCGCTGAACATGCAGGATACAACCAATCTTTCAAGAAGGGAGCGTAGACGGTTGGACAGAGAGAGAGAGAGGGAGCGAGAGAGGGATCAGGAATCACAGGTGTACAAGGATTCTGCCCGCATTGCGCTGGAGCGAATGACAACGGTCGCAGTCAGACGATCGGCGATTCTTCCCGGATGGGGACAAATCACCAATAAGAAATGGTGGAAAGTGCCCATTATTTATGGAGGGGTTGTAGGGCTGATTATCAGCTACGA
>DAIRDA010000005.1:18751-35687 GCA_036796375.1 Albibacterium sp. | reverse complement strand
CAGCCCGTATTGCCTCCCTCCGATCAGAAATAGTAAATGATTTCCGTTTTTGCTGCGAAGGTATACCTGTTTCCATGTCGCGTAAAATATCCATCGGATCCTCCGACCGCGGATTGTCCGACGTCAGAATCACCTTATCGCTCAAAGCTACCGCAACTGCCGCCATACTGGCCCGTTTAGACTTATCGCGGTCACCTCCACAACCGAAAACCGTAATAATCTGAGCCTCATCGCGCCGAAGCTGGTTTATGGTGCGCAATACATTCTCCAGGGCGTCGGGCGTATGCGCATAATCTACGATAGCCACTTTATTGTCCGGCGAAATCAGCGTTTCAAAGCGTCCGTCTGCTCCTGTTAGCCGGCTCAACACGGTCAGAACCTTTTTATTGTCTTGTTCGAGAAGCATCGCCGTACTATACACCGCAAGTAAATTTTGGGCATTAAACTGCCCGACTAACTTTACCCATACCTCTTCCTTGTTGATAGCGAGCAACATTCCGCTAAAATGACTTTCCACGATACGGGCGTTGTAGTCTGCCAGCTTTTTCAAACCGTAAGTTTTTTTATAAGCGATGGTATTTTGCAACATCACCGGCCCAACCTTATCGTCGACATTCACCAATGCAAAGGAACTCCGTGGTAGCTGGTCAAAAAACGCTTTCTTCGCCTTGATATAATTGTCGAACGTCTTGTGAAAATCGAGGTGATCGTGCGATATATTGGTGAATACCCCACCGGAAAAATTCAGTCCAGCAATTCGATGTTGTACAACGGCATGAGAGCTTACCTCCATAAAACAGTAATCGCAACCTTCTTCGACCATATCGGCCAGTAATCGGTTTAAAGCCAGAGCGTCTGGAGTAGTATGGGTGGCAGACAAAGTGCGGTCGCCAATTTTATTCTGGACTGTGGAGATCATCCCGCAAAAAAAGCCCAAACCACGAAATAATTGATAAAGAAGGGTAGCAACGGTGGTTTTCCCATTCGTACCTGTCACCCCAATCAACTTTACTTTCTCAGAAGGGCGATCATAAAAAAGATGTGCAATTACTCCGAGCGCATAAGAGGAGTCTTCTACCAGAATATACGTAATTCCCGGCGCAAAATCCAGGGGCATACGCTGGCATACAACAGCCACTGCTCCGTTCTGAAGTGCCTGCGGGAGAAAGTCGTGACCATCGGTCAGCGTTCCCTGTACGGCGACAAAGAGTTCGTCGGCTTGAACCCGTCGCGAGTCGAACTGGATTCCGGAAACCGAAATATCCATGTCACCCCGCGTTTCAAGGATTTGTAGACCCGACAATATGTTCTCTAGTAATTTCATTTCAGCACGATCGAGATCAACAGGTTGTTATTTTTCAATTCTTCACCAGGGGAAAGCGACTGGCTCACTACTTTTCCTTTTCCTGTTACCATCACTTTAAATCCTGAATTACCCAATACATATAAGGCATCTTTCAAGCCCATGCCCAATAAATTTGGCACTTTGTCGGATATTTGGTCGGTATCGTGAAAGGCACCCGTGGCACTATCGGGCAAAACATTCTTTGCCAGGCCAAAGGCGTTATAGAGTCGATTAGCAGCTTCGTAAGACCCCGCTTTGGTGGCCGGTTGCGTTTTTGGACTTCCTGTTTTGAACGAACCGACACTTTGATACATGGCCATGTCGGATGCGTAAACCCTCTGTGCCACTTCACTGAACACCGGGCCTGCAACACTGGCAGCATAATAACCGTTTCGGGGGTTTTGAACCACAACAATCATCGAATATTTTGGCTTATCGGCAGGGAAATAGCCTGCAAACGAAGCCTGGTATTTTCGTTTACCCCGGTAGCCAGCCGCCCCGTCGGCCATTTGCGCGGTGCCTGTCTTTCCTGCTATTTTGAAAAGCGGCGTCTTCATACCACGACCCGTACCATTCTCGACCACACCTTCAAGCATCGCCTGAACTTTCCTAATAGTATTTTCTGAAGCGATCCGCTCATCAATAACCCGTGCCTGATATTGCTCAACGGTATTTCCCAACCGTCTTATCTCGCGAACGAACAGGGGGCTGACCATTCTTCCGTTGTTAGCGACGGCATTGTAAAGCACGAGCATTTGCATTGGTGTCATGAGCAGTTCATAACCATAAGCCATTTGAGTGAGGGATAACCCACTCCACGATTTGGCGTCGGGCGTTTTTATTAAAGGCCGCCCTTCTCCCGGAAACTGAAGTTGCAATCGCTCATTCAGATGCATTTCATGTAACCGACGGGTGAAAGCAGCCGGACTGTCTTTGTAATGGTTGTAAATCAACTTTGTGATAGCGGTGTTGGACGATACTTCAAAAGCTCTTTTTACACTAATCTTGCCATAGCCACCGTGTTCCGAGTCGCGGATTGTCTTGTTACGGACCCGAAATAGTCCGTTTTCAGTATCGATAATTGTACCCGTGTCTACCTTCCCATCCTCGATGGCTACGATAAAGGAGGCGAGCTTGAAAGTGGAACCAGGCTCTTCACTCTGCGCGATTGCGTAATTAAATTTCTCCTTATATTCCCCCTCTGCCACTCTTGTATAGTTAGCTACCGCGCGAACCTCACCTGTTTCAACCTCCATTAATATAACGGTGCCATTATCAGCATTGCTTTTAATTAGCTGATTTTTCAAAGCCCTCTGTGCCACGTCCTGCATACGAATGTCAATGGTCGAGATGATATCGGCACCATCGATGGGTGCCACATCCATATCCGGATTGACGGGCATCCATACACCTCCCGCAATACGCTGAACCAAACGCTTGCCACCGTGACCCTCGATATAATTGGCATATGCGCCCTCCAGTCCGACCGGCTGAACGTTATCGTTCTTATACCCGATGGTCCGCTCCGCTAAATCCTGAAATGGAAGAATCCTCTTGTTTTTTTGCTCGGCAATCATGCCACCCTTCATAATCCCCAGATTAAAAATTGGAAAGGTCCGCATTTTTTTCATCGACTGGTAACCAACGTCGCGCTTGATAAGAAAATAACGATTACCCTTACTTCTGGCTATCCGCAGCAATCTAGAATACTGAGCGGAAGACTTGTCACCAAAGAAAGAGGACAAGGACGTAGCCAGGGAATCTACTTTTGAATAAAACACCTCATCGTCTTCAATTCCTGGAGCAAGCAAGTCCATCCGGATATCGTACTCAGGCACTGAAGTCGCAAGCAAACTCCCGTCAACTGAATAAATATTCCCTCTGGCAGCTTCAACATCCACATACCGCGTGGAGAGGCTATCGGCCATGGCGGTCCATTTCTCACCGTGCACCAATTGTATGGAAAACATTTTGTAAACGACAGCCAACGCTATTACCACCATAATTCCAAAGGAAATATAGACACGAAGTAATATGTCGGTTCTAATATTCATAATCAATTTGCTTACTTCTTCTGATCAGGGTTTTTGATTACAATTTTACGGGGGGGAACAACCAGCTCTTTAAGACCTGTCGAATCCATCTGCGCTAAGATTTCTGACTTGGTGCTTTTGAGCATCAGCTCAGCTTTTAACGTTTTAAACTCCCAGCTTAGAACCTTGACTTCTTTATTAAGCGCCGATATCTTCCGCACCGTATTCTCCGCGTAATGCCTGTTGGCGATATAGACGATACCTAAAAACGATATAAAAAGCAGAAACGGAATGCTATTTACCACCGTTATCGACGACATTTTGCCGCCGGATAAAAGACGCTGTATAAATTCCTCGATAACCGAGGCTTTTTCTTCAACTGCGTCCTGCATCTCCTGCTGAACTTCCTCACTTAAGGGTTGTTTTTTGTAAGTATTTGCCATAATTACAATTTTTCAGCGATTCTAAGTTTCGCACTGCGCGCACGATTATTCTGCTCAAGCTCTTGGGCCGATGCCATGACGACTTTTTTTGAGATAACCCTGAAAGGCTTGATGACGTTTCCCCAAAAATCTTTTTCTACCTCGCCTCGAACCTTGCCAGTAGCCATAAAGTTTTTAACCAGCCGATCTTCCAGCGAGTGATACGACATAACAACAAGTCTTCCACCGGGCTTCAATACCGACACAGTTTGCAGTAAGAAAGCTTCAAGCGCCTCTAACTCGCGGTTCACTTCAATCCGCAACGCCTGGAACACCTGCGCGTAATATTTATTTTCTCTGTTTTTTGGCGCGACACGCGAAATGGCTGATTTCAGATCATCAACGGTCTCGATTGCGATTTGTGCCCGGGCACCGACCACCGTCTGAGCCAAAGTCTTTGCATTTTTGATCTCGCCGTACATCCCGAATATTCGATGCAATTCTTCTTCGCTATAGCTGTTAACGATTGTCTGTGCATCCAGATCGCTTACCTGGTCCATTCTCATATCCAAACGGGCGTCGTAACGGGTTGAAAAACCGCGCGCGCGCTCGTTGATTTGATGGGATGAGATACCCAGGTCGGCTAAAATGCCATCGACCTCTTTTACTCCGTGAAGCTTTAGATTATTTTTAAGAAAGCGGAAATTTTGATGGATAAGTGTAAAACGCGGATCGTCGAGACGGTTTTCCAGCGCGTCGGGGTCCTGATCGAACGCGAATAAACGCCCTTGTTCATCCAGATGCTCAAGGATTTTGCTGGAATGGCCGCCACCGCCGAAAGTTACATCTACGTACGCTCCTTCTGGCTTTATCTTTAGTCCCTCCATGCATTCCCTGAGCATGACGGGCTCATGATATTCATTCTTCATCTTTCCTCCTTTCCAAATTTCCCATTACCTCCTCTGCCAATGCAGCGAATTCTTCACCTTCATCCTCCCAAAGTTCGTCATAGCGTTCTTTCGCCCAAACCTCGATTTTATTAAACTGGCTGGCTAACACAATCTCGGTCGAAATTCCAGCGTAAGCCTGCAGCGTTTTCGGGATAAGAACCCTTCCGGCAGAATCAAGCGTCAGTTCGGTCGCACCACGCATAAACTTGCGAATAAACTCCCGACTTTTCCGCTCAAACGGATTAAGCGAACTAAGTTTGTCCATGATACGGTTCCATTCGGAACGCGTATAAATGATCAGATGTGTTTCGAGACCACGGTTTATAACAAGCCCTTCACGCTCTACATCAGGCATCTGCCGTTTGAGCGCAGCCGGTAACACCATTCTGCCCTTGGTGTCTAACTTGCATTCATATTCGCCGAGGAAATGATTCATCTTTAGACAATTCTACTATTAACTGTAAAAGTATGAATTTTTATTCCACTTTCTCCCACTTTCCCCCACAAAAAAGTTTTCCACAACAAACTGATTCAAAAAACCTGATGATTCAAACTGAGAAAGCGTAAAATCGAGTTCGAGTAGGCAGTGATTCTCGTATACTTTGATTGAAGTTGCAACGCAAACATACCCTATATCTAGCCTTGTTGTGCCGCACGGCAGCGCACTGGAAGTGCGGTTTCAATGCGGTTCAAGTAGGGTTTAAGTACCGGTTAACCCGGCGATCCCTATAGGATGATACCTTTAACACCGGGGCCTATTTAAAAAATAAAAGGGGCGACCATCCAAGGATGATCGCCCCTTCATCAGGCGACAGGAAAAGCTTAATTTAGGAAAGCGCCTTCACACCTGGCAAAACTTTTCCCTCCATATATTCAAGTAAAGCCCCACCTCCAGTACTTACATAACTTACATGTTCGGTCATTTTAAACTTGGAGACTGCAGCGGCCGAGTCGCCGCCACCGATTAGTGAGAAAGCACCATTTTCAGTGGCCGCAACAATTGCACTGGCAACCGCCCGAGTACCTTTCGCGTAGCTGTCCATCTCGAAAACACCCATCGGGCCGTTCCACAGAATTGTCTTTGAAGCTTTAATTACCTGAGCAAAGTGTTCCGCCGAATCGGGACCAATGTCCAAACCCATTTTATCGTCTGGAATTTGATTGTTGGGGCCTGGCGCATGCGGAGCATCGTTTGAAAATTCGTCTGCAATGATGGCGTCGGTAGGTAGAATCAAATTCACTCCATTGTCATCGGCCTTTTTCAAAAGTTCAAGGGCAAGATCGAGCTTATCCAACTCGACAAGCGAATTGCCAATATTACCGCCCTGAGCTTTGATAAACGTATAGGCCATTCCGCCACCAATTATCAGGTTATCTACTTTGCTCAACAACGCATCGATGAGTTCCAGTTTATCAGATACTTTAGCACCACCCATAATGGCCGTAAAAGGCTTTTCTGCGAACTCAAGAACCTTCTTTGCATTCTCAAGCTCAGCAGCCATCAAATAACCTACGTATTTATTCTCAGAAAAATTCGAAGCGATGACAGAGGTTGAAGCGTGCGCACGATGAGCGGTACCAAATGCATCGTTCACATACACATCACCCAACTCCGAAAGCTTCTTCGCAAAGTCGGCGTCTCCTTTTTCTTCTTCTTTATAAAAGCGCAGATTTTCAAGCAATAAAATTTCGCCTCCTTTTAGCGCCGATGCCTTTTCTTTCGCATCGTGACCGATACTGTCGGTAGCGAAGGCTACGGGCTTGCCTAATTTTTCTGAAAGATAATCGACGATATGTTTCAACGAATACTTCTCTTCCGGTCCGTTTTTCGGCCTTCCAAAATGCGACATCAGAATAACTGCACCGCCGTCGTTCAGTATCTTTTGGATAGTTGGTAGCGCTCCCTGGATACGGGTGTCGTCGGTTACCTTATACTGATCGTCTAGGGGAACGTTAAAATCGACGCGAACCAGGGCTTTCTTACCCGAGAAATCTATATTGTCAATTGTTTTCATGATATCGTTTTTGTTCAGGCAACAAATTTAAAATAAATCACGACAGAAACAAATCACTTTGTCAGTGTCAGATACATTTGCCGGTGAGGCCCCGCAGTAGGAATTTCGAACTCTTCCGACATGTATTTGAAGTCTTGCTTTTCGTAAAACGGATAGGCATTTCTCCGGGCGTTGCACCAGATAAAATCGGCGCCCTGATCACTGACCAGATTCACTGCATGCCGAACCAGCTGCTTCCCATAGCCTTTGCCGGTAAAATCGGGATGGGTGGCCATCCCGCGTAATTGGTAAGACAGCCCCGCCAGCTTCTCGTGCGCTTGCGGGTGGAGGGAAAGTATGCATACTGGCTCATCGTCGACGATCACGCCCAGGTGCATTGCACCCGGCATTAAATCTGATTCGAAGCGGCATCTTTCCAATGCCCACCCATCGCGAAGCTGCAAACTCCGCAGAGGAAGGGTTTCATCTGCTGCGATATATTTGATATTCATCATTTTATTTTTTTAGTTTGCTCAGCCTATCCAATAAATCGACCAGACGATTCGCATATCCGTACTCGTTATCGTACCAGCCTACCACCTTCACCAATCCGCCAACAACCGAAGTAAGCAAGGAATCGAAAACACAGGAATAAGGACAATTAATAATATCGACCGACACAATGGGATCGACCGTATAGTGTAGAATTCCCTTAAGCGCCCCCTCGGAAGCTTCCTTAAATTTACCGTTGATTTCTTCAGCGCTCACTTGTTTTCGGAGCGTGCAGGTGAAGTCTGTTAGTGATCCATTGAGTACCGGAACGCGTATGCCCGCTCCTCCGAGTTTGCCTTCCAGGTGCGGAAAAACGAGCGTGACAGCCTTAGCCGCTCCGGTGGTGGTCGGAATAATGGACGCGGAGGCTGCCCGCGCTCTGCGCAGATCGCGATGTGGTGCGTCGTGCAGGTTTTGATCACCTGTCATGGAATGGACGGTAGTAATATAACCATCCTGAATCCCCCAGTTTTCATCCAGAATCTTCACCATGGGCGCCACGTTATTGGTTGTGCAGGAAGCACTTGATAGCAATGACTGGGTTAAATCGATATCTGAATCATTCACCCCCAAAACCAGGGTAGGTATATCCTTGTCGGACGAGGGCGCCGAAAGAACCACCTGCAGCGCTCCGGCCTGCAGGTGCCTCGAAGCCGACTCTCTTGAAGTAAACCGCCCGGTCGATTCAATGACAACATCGATACCAAGTTTAGCCCAGGGGAGCTTTTGGGGATCCGTTTCCTTCAGGGTAAGAATCTTGCGTCCGTCGATGACCAGGTAACCGTCCTCCGTGTAGACTTCCCCGGCAAATGGTCCATGAACCGAGTCGTACTTGAACAGGTGCGCAAGGGTGTGGCTTTCGGCAAGGTCGTTGATAGCTACCAGCTCGATATCGGAAGGACGTTTCAGAATCGATCGGAGTGTATTTCTACCAATCCTTCCGAAGCCGTTTATAGCAACTTTGATCATAATCGAATTTTGAAACAAAATAGGCATTTTCAGCAAAAAACCTGCAAGAGCTATATGCTAAATGATTTTGCTGATAAGAAAATTTCGGACCTCACCATTGAATCGGGTTGGGTTTTCGAGGTTAGGCAGGTGGGCACATTCGGTCATTTCAACGTATTTTACGTCAGGTATTAACTCGGTCATTTTCATACATTGCTCGTGCGACACGATGGCATCCTCCTCGCCCCGAATAATCAGGACCGGCAATCGGAACGTCGACAATAGCGTGGTAGTGTCCGTTCGTGCGGCCAAGGCAAGTAGGGTTGAACAAATATTGATTTCCGAGTTTCGCCGAATAGAACTTTTAACAAGTTTAACAGCATGAGGCTTGGACTGAACCGATTTTTCAGAAAAGACCTTTGGGATGAAGTTGATTGAAAAAGCACGTCTCCCATATTGCAAGACTGCTTCAATGGTAGAAAAGCGCTTTGCTTTACCCTCATTGGTATCGGCAAAAGAATGGGTAGAGTTAAGAACCATGCCCGAAAAAGCAACAGGATTCAGCTCATATGCCCTCAATGCAATGTAACCACCCATCGAACAGCCGCACACGACTACATTCTTGAGCGCTAGCGCTTCTATGAATGCAAGAAGATCTTGCGCAAAGAGATCAATACTAAAGAAACCATGCCCGCGTGTCGAGTTTCCATGACCGCGGATATCAATCGCTATTCCCGTGCAGCCGGCGGGCAACTCACCGAGCTGGGGAAGCCACATGTTTTTGTTGAATGGAAAACCGTGAAGAAATATGAGCACTGAACGAGTTTCCCCCTCCGATTCTCTCATCAAATATGAAATACTAATATCATTTATTCTGATCGATTTGCGCTTTATCTTCTTTTCCCGTTCGAAATTCATACCCTCTAATATTCTCATCTGCTATTATAACGAATAAAAGGACAAATTAGCTTCAGTGCGCAGGAATTTATCTGCTCGTGATGGAACCTTTATAACATTCTGATTGACAAGGGCGGAGCGCCTCGAGTTCCGGCCAGACAAATAAAAAATGAATTTTTTTGTTAAAATATTTTTGGATATTGAATTTGAATGATATCTTTGCATTCCAATTCGGGACGCACTTGTAGCTTAACTGGATAGAGCACCTGACTACGGATCAGGAGGTTAGGGGTTCGACTCCCTTCAAGTGCACATTTTACATTCAAAAGCCTAATCCAACACCCGATTAGGCTTTTTAACTTTTATACCACTATGCTGAATCTAGTCTTGTTTGGCCCGCCGGGTGCCGGTAAAGGAACACAATCACAAAAACTTATCGAAAAATATCAACTGGTTCATTTATCGACCGGTGATCTTTTGCGGAATGAGATTGCGAAGGAAACACACCTGGGCCTGGAGGCTAAAAAGCTAATGGATGAGGGTCAACTGGTACCCGACGCGGTAGTGATCGGGATGATTAGTAATAAGCTTAAGGACAATGCAGATAGCAAAGGCTTTATTTTTGACGGATTTCCGCGGACAGTAGCACAGGCTGAAGCACTCGATACCTTATTAGATAATCATCAGGAGAAAATCTCAGGAATGATTGCCCTGGAGGTCAACGAGGACGAGCTTGAAAAACGCTTATTACTTAGAGGGAAAGATTCGGGAAGGGCTGATGATGCCAACCCGGAAATCATCCGAAAAAGAATTATTGAGTACAAGACAAAGACAACTCCGGTTGCCAACTACTATCAGGAGCAAGGCAAACTGAGCACAGTCAACGGTATTGGCAGCGTGGAAGAAATTTTCTCAGAAATTTCAACGATTGTCGATCAAATGAAATAACACAGGTACATGTCGCAAGGTTCAAATTTCGTAGATTACGTAAAAATATGCTGTCGGTCAGGACAGGGTGGTTCGGGTTCTGCCCATTTGCACCGCGATAAAAACACGGCGAAGGGCGGCCCGGATGGTGGCGATGGCGGACGAGGAGGACATATTGTCGTCAAAGGCAATAGCCAGCTCTGGACTCTACTTCATCTGAAATTCCGGAAACACGTGATTGCCGAAAACGGCCAAAACGGCGGCAAATCGCTCAGCACCGGTAAGGACGGGAAAGACGAGGTACTGGAGGTTCCATTGGGTACTATTGCCCGCGATTCGGAAACCGGCGAAGTATTGTTCGAGATAACCGAAGACGGTGAAACGAAAATATTGACTCCAGGAGGCCGGGGAGGGTTAGGTAATTGGCACTTTAAAAGTGCAACCAAACAAACACCCCGGTTTGCACAGACCGGAGAAAGCGGCCTGGAACGCTGGATGATTCTTGAACTTAAGATTCTTGCCGATGTGGGCCTTGTAGGTTTTCCGAATGCCGGGAAATCGACCTTACTGTCTGTTGTTTCTGCTGCAAAGCCTGAAATAGCAGATTATGCCTTCACCACGCTGGTTCCCAATCTGGGAATCGTTTCTTATCGCGATAACAAGTCGTTCATAATGGCCGACATTCCGGGTATTATTCAAGGCGCCTCGAAAGGAAAGGGACTGGGATATCGCTTCCTTCGTCATATTGAACGTAACTCAGTATTATTGTTTACTATTCCGGCTGATACACCGCGTATGATCACGGAAGAATATCAGATCTTACTGAAAGAGTTAACGGAGTACAATCCCGAATTAATTGACAAGCCCAAAGTGCTGGCCATAACCAAGCTGGATCTTCTCGATGAAGAACTAAGGATTGAATTGGAAAAAGATTTACCTAAAGATGTGCCTTACGTGTTTATTTCTGCTGCCACACAAACGAATCTTTCTCCACTGAAAGACCTGATCTGGAAAGCAATTCAGGACTAACGCTTCATAATTCGGTCGAGTTCACGCTTATTCTCCCTTTCTTTGATGGTTTCACGCTTATCGAAGTCTTTCTTGCCCTGTGCAAGAGCAATTTCTATTTTGGCGAAACCACGACTGCTGATAAACATCCTGAGGGGTATAATGGTGTAGCCCCGCTCCTGTCCCTTCACCATCAACTTGGCTAGCTCCTTTTTGGTAAGCAGTAATTTGCGTTCACGTTTGGCCTCATGATTGTAAAAAGAGCCATGCGAGTACTCGGAGATATGCATATTATGGATATACAGCTCTCCGTTCAGAAAAGAGCAGAATGAGTCGTTTATATTCGCCTTACCCGCCCTAATTGACTTGATTTCTGTCCCCAGCAGAGAAATACCTGCTATGTATTTGTCGAGGATATGATACTCAAAAAAAGCCTTTTTGTTCTTTATATTAATGTCGGATGACAATTTCATAATTATCGTATGTATATATTTTCAGCGATCTTTCTTGACACGCTTACTTTATTGGAGTCGATCAGAAGCGACAGCGACCCATCGAATTCGAGCTTATCGAGTATCTCGACCTTACTGCTAATGCCTATTCCCAGCCCACCGACGTATTGAAGAAAGTCTGTGTTATTATCGCGTACGGAAACGACCTCGCAAACATGACCCGGTTTACAATCGGCCAATGTTCTCTTCATTTTCACCTTATATGATCCGTTCTTGGAAGGTATTTCGTCACCGTGAGGATCGAAACGGGGATAATCCAGAAACTTATCGAGCTTTTCAATCAGCTTTTCTGATTGGATATGTTCCAGCTGTTCGGCTACCTCGTGTACCTCGTCCCATGTAAAATCAAGCTTGGTATAGAGAAATGTTTCCCAGAGGCGGTGTTTACGGATAACCTGCACGGCCAGATGTCTCCCATGTTCGGTCAGGTGGATCTTACCATACTTTTCATACTCGACAAGGTCCTTGTCTTTCAGTTTTTTAACCATGTTATTAACGGTCGCGGGCCGAACATCCAGCTTAACCGCAAGTTGATTAATTCCTGCTCCCTGGGAATTTAGTTCAGCAACGGAAAGGTGCAATAAAGCCTTTAAATAGTTCTCCTCGGTAATCGTTAACATATGAACAAAGGTAACAAAAAATGAAATGAATTATTTACATTTGTGTTATGTCTGTACACAAAGAAACCAAGCGGGTTAGTACTAAAACCGTTAGTGAGATGAAGAATTCCGGAGAAAAGATCAGTATGCTGACGGGCTATGATTTCTCCATGGCTGGGATTCTGGACAAAGCCGGCATTGATATAATTCTTGTGGGAGATTCAGCTGCAAACGTTTTTGCAGGCCATGAAACGACCCTTCCAATGACGCTGGATCAAATGATTTATCATGCTTCCGCGGTGGTAAAAGCAGCTAGGAGAGCCATGGTCATTGTAGACTTGCCTTTCGGAACCTACCAGGGATGTCCAAACGAAGCTCTTCGTTCTGCAGTTCGCATAATGAAAGAATCCGGAGCACATGGCGTGAAGGTTGAAGGAGGCACTGAGATCCGCGAAGGCGTCGAAAAGATGGTCGGTGCCGGCATCCCCGTGATGGGTCACCTGGGTCTGACTCCACAGTCGATTAACCAGTTTGGAAGCTTTGGATTACGTGCTGCCAAGGCCGGAGAAGCTCACACGCTTTCTCAAAATTTCCAGGCACTGCAGGAAGCTGGTTGTTTTGCTGTCGTTCTTGAAAAGATTCCCGCCAAGCTGGCCGCCGAGATTAGTAGTCATTCAAGAATTCCAACCATCGGTATAGGTGCCGGACCTGACTGCGACGGACAGGTGTTGGTCGTGAACGATATGCTCGGCATGACAGAGAACTTCAAACCTAAATTTTTACGGCAGTACTTAGACTTGAATAACCAAATAAGCGGAGCTGTTCAGCAGTATATTCAGGATGTAAAACAGGGTAGTTTTCCCAACGAGAATGAGCAATATTAATTAAAGCGCTGAGATCACCAGGCCTCATCGCCCACCAGGGGAACGAAACGGAATGTATCTAGCTCTATCCGCTCGAAATCGTCTTCCCCTACCCGCAATACGGTAACCATTTTCTGTTCTTTTTCATCCCCAACCGGTATCACCAGAACCCCGCCGATCTTAAGCTGTCTGAGCATAATTTCCGGTACCATTGGAGCACCGGCGGTCACAATGATTTTATCGTAGGGAGCATGCTGGGAAATGCCCTTTGAGCCGTCGCCACAAAAGAAATGAGGTCTGTAACCGATGTAGGGCAATACTTTAATCACCCGGTTATATAAGTTGGGCTGCCGCTCGATAGTAAACACCTCGGCACCCAATTCCATCAATACGCAGGTTTGGTAACCCGAACCGGTTCCGATTTCAAGCACCTTATCGCCGGCCTTAATATGCAATAACTCGGTTTGATAAGCAACGGTATATGGCTGGGAAATGGTTTGCCCGTCGCCTATGGGGAAAGCGATATCTTCGTAGGCCTTTATCCAAAACGTTTCGTCAAAGAAAAAGTGCCGGGGGACTTTCCCGATCGCATGCAGGACCGCCTTATCACTGATTCCACGCTTTTCAAGCTGTCTGACAAGGAGTTTTCTCGCACCTTTTTCCCGGTAATTATCAATAAACTTGTAAGCCATAGTTTACCAAAATTACTCAAAAAAAACACCTTTGGGAATTAAAAACACAGTTCTTTGACAACGAGGAGATTAGTAGGGATCCACGTCGATTACGAGGTAGGAGCCTTTGTTGAGCTTGTCGGCATTGAATTCCAGTACAATGTCGGCTAAAACCGCCTTAACTTTGGATATGCTTAGTCCGCTCCGTTCCAGCTTCAGAAGAATACTATTGATGTACATGTTGCGCACGCGCGCTACCATGGGCTCTTCGGGGCCCAGCACACGATCATCAAACTGCTGTCGCAGCCGGACGGCCAGCCGATTGGCTGCATCAACAACCCGGATATTATCTTTGTGTTTAACCTCGATACGGATAAGCCTGTAAAACGGCGGATATCTGTATTGCTTCCGCTCGTTGACCTCGGTGAGGAACATATTTTCGTAATCGTGGTTCACTACCTGATCAAGAATGCGGTGTCCGGTTGCATAGGCCTGAATGATCACTTTCCCCTGAACCTCTCTCCTTCCGGCCCTACCACTAACCTGCGACAGCATGGCAAAGCTCCGCTCAAAGGCTCGGAAGTCTGGATAATTAATCAGACTGTCGGCATTGATGATCCCAATCAGACTTACGCGGCCAAAATCCAATCCTTTGGTGACCATTTGAGTTCCGATCAGTATATCAAGCCGGTACTCGTCAAAGTCGTTCAAAATCTTTTCGAAGCTATATCTGGAGCGGGTTGAGTCGAGGTCAAGGCGACCCATTCTTGCATCGGGCAGTAGAAAGCCCAGTTCTTCTTCAATCCGCTGTGTACCGAATCCCTTGTTCTCTATATGGGAGGAACCGCAGGCAGGACAGATATGAATAAGCTCTTCGCGAAAAGCACAATAATGACAATGCAGTTTACCACTGCTTTTATGGTAGGTGAGACTGACATCGCAATGGATACATTTGGGTGAGTAACCACACGTTGCGCATAAGAGGAAGGGTGTATGACCCCGCCGGTTCTGGAATAATATGACCTGCTCTTTACGGTTAAGCGCAGCTTCAATATTTTTAATCAACGCGGGGGTAAAATAGGGATTTATAGCCTTTTGCGTGCTTTGCTTATTAAGCGGTACAATTTCAATTTCCGGAAGTTGAGCGGCCCCGAACCGTTGATTAAGCCTTACCAAACCATATTTCCCTGCTTTGGCATGGTAGTAGGTTTCGACCGAAGGTGTTGCAGAACCGAGTAAAATATTAGCACCATGCAAATGCCCTAGAAAAATCGCTGTGTCGCGGGCCTGGTAGCGCGGTGCAGGCTCAAATTGCTTATAGGATACTTCATGCTCTTCATCAACAATAACAAGTCCTAGCTGGGAGAACGGAAGAAATACAGCAGACCGGGCGCCCAGTATTACACGAAGTTTGCCGTTGAGCACATCGCGCCACACCTCAGCACGCTCATTTTCATTAAGCCGCGAATGATAGACTCCGATTACCGCACCGAAATGGAATTTGAGGCGCTCGATGATCTGCGTGGTGAGCGCTATTTCTGGGAGGAGGTATAGAGCGGTTTGTCCCTTACGAATAACCTCGTGAATGAGCTCTATGTAAATTTCTGTTTTCCCAGAGGCCGTAATTCCGTGCAAAAGAACAATCTCCTTTTCTAAGAAATTTTGTTTTATCTCTTCAAATGCTGTCGACTGAACTTCGCTGAGAGTGATCTCCTTTAGCGGAAGGTTGTTAGTAGAACCGATGCGACTGACAATTTTCTCGTCTAAAATAAAAACCTGCTTATCAACCAATGCCTTTATAGCCGGACTTCCGCAGCCCGACTGTTCTATGAGCTCGGTCCTGGATATTTCCGCCTGTGTCCGCTTGAGATGGATGTATGCCATTAAGGCGTCCATTTGCTTGGGAGCTCTGTTCAAGGTTTCGAATAAGTGCTGGCGTTCAGGACCATTGTCAAATATCGGGTTGAGGCGAATAAAGACCTTCTTCTTTGGCTTAAAGCGCTCAGTGACTTCCTCTGATATTCGGATCATTCCCTTTTCAAGGAGACCTTTCAAAATGGGGAGCACCGTTTTCTGACCGAGCAATTTAACGATATCGCTTACCTTTATTTCTGGTTCAATATCGAGGGCATCTAAAATCAGATATTCTTTATCATTCAGTTCATTTCGGTCGACTGAGTGCAGGTCTGCTGCGATGATTTTGGTTTCGCTGGCAAGTTTCAGCGCAGAGGGAAGCGCGGCCTGCATGACCGAACCGGCAGAACACATATAGTAATCGGCAATCCAGGCCCAGAGTTCCAGCTGATGCTGATTGACAATCGGCTCGGGATCAAGAACATCTAGAATATATTTGGCTTCATACCGTTCGGGTGGGCTATGGTGGACGCGGGCAATGATCGCGGAATAAATCTTAGCCTTTCCAAATTGGACGACCACCCGTTTCCCGATTGCCAGATTTTGATTTAAATCGGCCGGTACGCGGTAGGTATAGTGCCTGCCCAGTGCGAGTGGTAAAATGACATCAACGAAATACGTTTCCAATTATTTATGCCTTATAGTTGCAACAAACAGGCTTATCCAGCCCAGTATGAAACATAAGCCTCCCAGCGGGGTCACAGGACCAAGAATAGAACTTGAGAAATGTGTGATTTCACGGGTGGATAGAAGGTAGAGCGAACCGGAAAACAAAAGAATTCCGACGGTAAATGCAAAAAATGAGAAATTAATCAGACCATTCTTTGCTCTGGAAAAGGTAGAAAGGTACAGGATGGCGAATGTATGGTAGAATTGGTAACTAACGGCCGTATTATAATTGTCCAGACTGGCATCACTTATTTTTCCTTCAAGACCATGTGCACCAAAAGCGCCGAGCACCACCCCAAGGAGACCAAAAAGCGTCCCGGTAAGAATAATCCGTTTATTCATATTTCTAATTTCGGATAAATTTAATAAACCTTTTAGATTTTTGTTCCCTTCCTACCTAAATAATTAACTTTGTTAGCATTCATGAGAAGAACCATCATTTTAATCGTCGTGCTGTTTATTGCCGTGTTCGTCGTTGCAGGGCTTTATTTTTCGCGCCTGGAAGGAAGTAAGATGGATGCCAATGAAGATCTTGCGGCAATTCCGGCGGATGCAACTCTTCTGCTATCGTTTCAGAATGATTCCAGCCTTTACGAGCTCTTTCAAGACTACCGTGGATTTGAGATGATCCT
>DAIRDA010000005.1:10483-18651 GCA_036796375.1 Albibacterium sp. | reverse complement strand
GGCTTGTATGAGCTCAGGGTTAGTGGCATTGACCGACCACTGTTTGCGTACCTGGAATCAAAGCGCATTAGTCTGAGCTTTTCACGAAGCCTGATCGAACGCTCATTAGATGAGACTGCTCCTCGCCTGTCGGCCTTGTTTCTCGAAAAATTTCAGGAGAACAGCACGCTGAACAATGCCCCTGTACAACTGTATATCAATCACGAACCATTGAGCGATTTCCTTCATGTAATTGCCCGTAACCAGTCCCCTACAGCTAAGCTTTTCAGCGTGCTCGACGGACTGACCCTCATGGATATTAACTATAAGTCGGACGTACTGATGTTTAGCGGAAGCAGTATTGTTTCGATTACAGACAGCTCCTACCTAAGCCTCTTTGTGGAACAGGACCCTGTTCAGCATCAGCTAAAAAACTGGATTCCGGACAATGTTGCTGAGGTGAGCAGCTATGGCATTTCAGACTACCGGAAATTCCGGTCAAGACTAACGGACCTGTTTACCAGCCGGCAGGAAATAGCTTCCTTGTCGGAGCAGATTCGTTATATTGAAAGCAATGAGGAGATTAATATCGAAGACGAGTTTTTGCCTATCTGGGGAAACGAATTTGCCAGGCTACGGCTTCGATCAGGTGAGGAAATTGCTGTGGCAGCGGTGCGCGACTCGCTCGAATACGCTAAGATCGTTAACAAGTTGAGCACCGCGAGCAGCGACAGCAGCTATCGCCGATTCGATAATTCAAATTTGATGTATTACGCACTGGGTGATCCAATGTTGGAATTTAAGCGCCCTTATTTTACCTATTCAAGAGGCTATATAATAATTGCCAACTCTGTTGGCACCCTAACTGATTACCTCGATCGGATTAATAAAAACGAACTGCTTGTACATCATGAAGACTACCAGCTTTATGACAGACTTCAATCGGCCTCTTCGAACTATTCCCTTTTTATTCATCAGGAGAATGCGGGCCGCCTCATCGGAAGGAATTTAAAAACAGAAATGCTGAAGGTATATACCGACACTGCCAACCATGGCTTCCACAATTTCTATGCTTTTACCATTCAGCTTTCAGGCAATGGCGACCGCTTCTCGGTCAATTTATATGGCAAATTCCGGACCGATAGCAGCCTCTCCGACATGGAGAACCCGCTCGACTAAGCTAAAGGTCGACAGCTCAGCAAGATACGCCGTTCAGAAAGAGTTCAATTTATTTTTTGCAACTTTTCAACACTGTTAGAAATACAATAACCTTATTATCAAAAGATTGCAGATTAATATTGATAACTTTCGGAATATTGTAGATTAAAAAATCAACAAATTGCTTTTTAATAAGCTATATTTGTTCAAGAAAAAAAACAGTTTTTCCTCCCTTTCACAGAAAGAAAAATAAAATTCACAATATATTTCATTCATCAGTAAACCCACTTGAAAATGGAAATCACCACACCTGCCGAACAGACAAAAACCTACAGCCTGGAAGAAGCTTTCGAAGCTTCGCTTAAGTACTTCAGAGGCGATGAACTTGCTGCACGCGTTTGGGTAAACAAGTACGCGTTGAAAGATTCTTTCGGCACTTTATTCGAATTGACACCGGACGACATGCACCGCCGAATCGCCCGTGAGATCGCCCGTATAGAAGCGGTATATCCAAATCCGTTGAGTGAAGACGAGGTGTTTGAACTGGTTAAGGATTTTAAATATATTATCCCCCAGGGAAGTCCCATGACCGGAATCGGAAACCCCTACCAGATTGCGTCGCTTTCCAATTGTTTTGTAATTGGTTCTGACGGACCATCAGACTCGTATGGGGGCATTATGAAGGTCGATCAGGAACAGGTTCAACTGATGAAACGCCGGGGAGGTGTCGGCCATGACCTATCACATATCCGGCCGAAGAGCTCCCCTGTAAAGAATTCGGCACTCACCTCTACTGGATTGGTGCCTTTCATGGAGCGTTATTCCAACTCGACCAGGGAAGTAGCACAGGACGGCAGGCGAGGTGCACTTATGCTATCAGTTGCCATTAAGCACCCCGACGCCGAGAGCTTTATTGATGCGAAAATGACTCAGGGAAAAGTTACCGGAGCGAACGTTTCGGTTCGGATAGACGACGAGTTTATGCGCGCTGTTGAAAGTGGTGAAACATACCGTCAACAATATCCGATAGACAGCAGCTCGCCTTTATATCATAATGACGCGGATGCTAAGAGAATCTGGAAGAAAATCGTTCACAATGCGTGGAAATCAGCAGAGCCTGGAATTCTTTTCTGGGATACTATTATTCGGGAATCGCTACCGGATTGTTATGCTGACTTAGGTTATAAGACTGTTTCGACGAATCCTTGTGGTGAAATTCCACTATGTCCCTACGACTCCTGCCGTTTACTTGCCATTAACCTGTTCTCGTATGTGGATAAGCCTTTCACCAAGGACGCTACGTTTAACTGGGAGCTTTTCAAGAAGCACGTTCACTATGCACAAAAAATCATGGATGATATCATCGATCTTGAACTGGAAAAAATCGATGCAATTCTTAAGAAGATTGAGGATGACCCGGAAGGGCTCGAAATTAAGGGAGTAGAACATGATTTGTGGATCGCCATCCGTAAAAAAGCTGAAGAAGGTCGACGTACCGGAATTGGTATTACCGCAGAGGGCGATATGCTTGCTGCTCTGGGTCTACGCTATGGAAGCGACGAAGGGGTTGATTTCTCTGTTGAAATCCATAAAACATTAGCGATAGAAGCTTACAGGGGTTCGGTCTTAACAGCAAAAGACCGGGGACCTTTTGCCATCTATAATGCAGAGCGTGAAAAAGACAATCCCTTTATGTTGCGCCTGAAGGAAGCCGATCCTGAACTCTACTATCAGATGACCGAGTACGGCCGGCGAAATATTGCTTTGTTGACCATTGCTCCTACCGGCACGACCAGTTTAATGTCGCAGACTACCTCAGGCATAGAGCCTGTATTCCTTCCGGTATACAAACGCCGACGCAAGGTAAATCCAAATGATAAAAATGTACGGGTGGATTTTGTTGATGAGGTAGGTGACTCCTGGGAAGAGTATGTAGTGTTCCACCACCGTTTCAAAGAATGGATGGAAGTAAATGGTTATGAGACTGGCAAAAACTATAACCAGACCGAACTGGATAAGCTTATAGCACTTTCTCCATATTATAAAGCAACCTCAAACGATGTAGACTATCTGAAAAAGGTAAAAATGCAAGGTGCCATCCAGAAGTGGGTCGATCACTCGATCAGTGTCACCATCAATATGCCTGCCGATGTCTCTGAGGATTTGGTAGGTGAATTATATATGGAGGCTTGGAAAGCTGGATGCAAGGGCGTTACGGTTTACCGCGATGGATCGAGAGCCGGTGTGCTTATTTCCAACGAGGAAAAGAAAACGGAAAATCCGTCTGCCGGACTTTCGGTATTTCCTACCACTCGACCTGTAGTATTGGATGCCGACATTGTTCGCTTCCAGAACAATAAAGATAAATGGGTCGCCTTTATCGGTCTGATCGACGGCCGGCCGTATGAGATCTTTACCGGATTGGCAGATGATGAAGACGGAATAACGATTCCAAGATGGCTTAATAAAGGCCTGATTATTAAAAACAGGAACGCCGATGGCTCTTCGCGCTATGACTTTCAATATGAAAACAAACGAGGATACAAGACCACAATTGAAGGATTATCACATAAGTTTAACCCGGAATACTGGAATTATGCAAAGTTGATTTCAGGGACGCTTCGTCACGGTATGCCAATCGAAAAGGTAGTTGACCTGATAGGAAGCTTGCAGCTGGATGAAGCGATCAATACCTGGAAGAATGGAGTTGCCCGCGCGTTGAAGCATTATGTACCAGACGGCACCGAAGCGACAAAGCAAAAATGTCAGAACTGTAATTCAACGAATCTTCATTACCAGGAAGGTTGCCTAACCTGTAAGGATTGCGGATCATCGAAATGCGGTTAAATCCGAAAGGACAACCATACTCCCCCGTATAGTTCGCTATACGGGGGATTTTTTTTTACTTTTTCTTCGGTTGAAGCGGAACAAAATCTTTTAAATAAAAAGGTTCGAAATAGGCATTATCTTCGAATCGAGAAATTAAAAATGACTCGTACGCCAAACGAGTTAAATTGGCGGCTGATTGCCTAACATGCGTAACAACCCGAACTCGCTTGTCCCCCAAAAAAACCTCTTCAAATTTGTCGGCGCCATCGCCAAAAAGGACAAATGGACCCTCGCCGCTTTGGCAGGCAAAAAATTCGGAGTCAAGTACCTGAGCACTGGTCTTTTTTAGTATGGCGCCCGCAGCACTATACGTAGCAGTATAAACCTCTAATCGCCTCGCATCGATCATGGGATATAATAGGCCACTGGCTGGCAATTCAGGGTTATCAAAAATAAAGCCGTCGGCAAGTGCATGAAGTGAGTCAATCGCGATTAGCGGCTTTTCTAAAGCATAGCATAAGCCTTTGGCTGTTGAGACCCCTATCCGTAATCCGGTATACGAGCCGGGACCCTTGCTTACAGCTATTGCGTCTAACTGACCAAGCTTCAAGGAGCACTCGTCCATAACCTGTTCTATAAGACGGGTTAACTTTGATGCATGAACATTTGGGCTATCAATCTCGGCTTGAGCAATGGTTATCCCATTACGGGAAAGTGCAACAGAGCAGACGGCGGTTGCGGTTTCAATTTGGAGAATTAGCATGGACAAAGATAATTGATTGTGAACAAATCAGGGAACGGGATCGTGTCCGTGACCGCCCCAGGGATGACATCGGCCGATTCGCTTGATGGTTAGCCACCCACCTTTGAAGGGACCATGTTTCTTAATGGCAAGAAATCCGTATTGGGAACAAGTAGGCGTATACCGGCAAGAAGCGCCGAATAATGGCGAAATAAAGAGCTGGTAAATACGAATGATAAGAAGGAACAGAAAGCCAAAGAATGCTTTTATAACCTTATTCCAAATGAACTTTAGCATATTCATCCCTCAATTTAATGAAAACAGCGTCCATCTTTTTGCAGATAGTGCCGTACTCCTCAATTTTATTACCAATGTACTGAAACGATAGCAACAGCGGAGACCCACTGATAGTGGAAATGAATGATGATTTTCTGAGCCGGTAACTTTCACGAATACGACGCTTGAGCAAATTACGATCGACCGCCCGTTTGAAGCGACGCTTTGGAACGGAGATGAGTACCTGAACAGGTACTGCGATTTCTTCACATGGGAGGAAAACGACTTTAAAGGGATATAATAAAAAAGAAGAACCATTTTGATAAAGGGCATTGATATGCCTTTTATTACAAAGCCGTTCTTCTTTTCTGAAATAATTAGTTTTCATAAGCCATGTACTTCTGCCCAATCATACAATTACAGCAGAAAAAGCACAGGATACGAATTAGGATTTATGACGCCCTTCGTCAGAAACGGATAATCTTTTTCTTCCTTTAGCTCTTCTGGCAGCTAAAACTCTTCTTCCGTTGGCAGTGCTCATACGTTCTCTGAACCCGTGCTTATTTCTTCTTTTACGCTGCGAAGGCTGAAATGTTCTTTTCATGACGTTATATTATACTCTTAATGTGTTAATTCCAAAAAAAATTGAGAATGCAAATGTACTGCTAATTATTATACTATCAAAAATTCAATCGATATATTTATGCTTGTTTTTTTAAGAGGTCGCGAATCTCGGCCAAGAGCTCTTCTTGGGTAGGACCTGCAGGCACCGCCGGTGCATCCTGAATAATCTCCTCTTTTCTCTTGAGTGTATTTATAACCTTAATGACCATAAAAATCACGAAGGCTACAATCAGGAACTGGATAATTACATTGATAAAATTACCATACATGATGGCCGTCTCAGGAACTTCGTTTGCAGGATCGCCTGGCCTGATTACATACTTCATGTAGGAGAAATCGACTCCACCGGTTACAAGACCAATCACAGGCATAATAACGTCATCTACCAGCGAAGTGACAATCTTTCCGAAGGCTGCTCCGATAACAACACCGACCGCCAGATCAACGACGCTTCCGCGCATCGCAAATTCCTTAAATTCTTTGATGAACCCCATATTGACTAAATTAGGCAAAAGTAAAATAGACTAAATAATTAACCGTAGGTTAAGCGAGACAGTTTATTGCTACAATAATAAGAAAAAATCTTTAGTGTTTGGTAATGATAATTCAATCGAACCCTTTTATTTACAAAGGCCTGCAATCAAACCGACAGTTTTTTGCTTATTCAAGCTTTTTTGCACTTTTTACCGTAAGTTTGCCATTAGAAAGATTATGCTTAAACAAAGTTTACAACAGAAGTTACTCCAAAAATTATCGCCGCAGCAGATACAGTTTATTAAACTGCTTCAGGTACCTACTGTCTCGTTAGATGCACGGATCAAAGAGGAGTTGGAAGAAAATCCCGCACTCGAAGATTTGAGCCTGGCAAACATGAATGAGCCCAAAGAAGAATATCCCGATACAGATACGGGTGATCAGGCAACGCAAGAAGAGCAGCAATCGGATAACGAAGAATTCAACGTTGAAGATTATCTTCAAGACGATAATATTAATGATTATAGCGGCGCGGGCAGCCGGAATGGCGACGACGAAGACGACCGTAAAGAAATTCCAATCGCCATTCAGAGTTCGTTCTTTGAAACTTTAAAACAGCAACTCAACCTTCTTTCACTTTCTGAGAAGGACATGATTATCGGGCAGCAAATAATCGGAAGCCTGGATGATGACGGCTATTTACGCAGACCCATTGAATCGCTTACTGATGACCTGGCATTTTCTCAAAACGTTATTGCGACGGAAGAAGAAATTGAGAATGTTTTAGAACTGGTTCAGCGCTTCGATCCACCGGGTGTAGGAGCTCGCAATCTTCAGGAATGCTTACTTATTCAACTCAGAAAGAAAGACAGCGAAAACAAAACCATACAAAAGGCTATACAGCTTATAGAAAACCATTTGGAGGAATTTACCCGCAAACATTACGACAAACTGGAACGGACACTGAATATTACTTCAGAAGAGCTAAAGGCAATTATCGACGAGATATTGAAACTCAATCCAAAACCTGGCGATTCGGGTGCCGTTGCTGGAAAACAGCTTCATGTTATTCCTGATTTTCATATTGAAAACCGAGATGGTGCATTAATCCTCACATTAAACGCTCGAAACGCGCCAGAGCTTCGTGTAAGCAAGTCGTATCAAGAGATGTTTCAGCACTATGAAAAATCAGATCAGAAAGACAAGAAAATGAAGGAAGCAGTTCAGTTTGTGAAACAGAAACTGGATTCAGCGAAATGGTTTATCGATGCTATTAAGCAAAGACAGCAGACACTCCTGAAGACAATGAGTGCTATCATGAACTATCAGTACGAATACTTCCTCACTGGCGACGACAGAAACCTGCGGCCGATGATTCTAAAAGACATCGCTGACAGGGTAGAAATGGATATCTCTACCGTATCGCGCGTAGCGAATTCCAAATATGTGCAGACCGAGTTTGGTACCTTCCTACTGAAATCTTTCTTTTCGGAAGCTATCCAGACCGAGAGTGGCGAAGAGGTATCAAACAAGGAAGTGAAAAAGATCCTGGAAGAGTGTATTGCAAACGAGGATAAACGAAAGCCACTGGCGGATGAAAAGCTTACAGAGGTTTTAAAGGAAAAAGGATACCCGATTGCCCGGCGTACAGTAGCGAAATATCGCGAAGCTATGAACATCCCGGTGGCCCGACTGAGAAAAGAACTTTAGTGCAAAGAATTTGAAAAATTCTCTGTACCTTTGTCCTTTGTGAAAATTGAAGTCCCTTACTTCATAGCATTATTCCCCGAAACCGCTGATCAAAGCGGTCTCAAATTTCATTTTAATATTCTTCAGGCCTTCAATGGCCATTTTTTTTATCCCCAGATCTCAAAATTATCCAGAGAATGACAACGTACACAACTCTACCCGCCATCTTATTATTGGAAGATGGAACGGTTTATCACGGAAAAGCTGCCGGGAAAATTGGCACCACAACAGGCGAAATCTGCTTCAACACTGGGATGACTGGTTATCAGGAAATCTTTACAGACCCCTCCTATTTTGGTCAGATTATGGTGACCACCAACGCTCATATCGGGAATTA
>DAIRDA010000005.1:0-10383 GCA_036796375.1 Albibacterium sp. | reverse complement strand
AACGAAGCATCGGAGCACCGGATTGCAGTTCTTGATCTGGGAGTAAAAAAGAACATTCTTCGCAACTTCGATCACCGTGACGTGTATCTGAAGGTATTCCCCGCTAAGACGACGTTTCAGGAAATGGAAACCTGGAAGCCATCGGGATACTTTATATCGAACGGCCCTGGCGACCCTTCCGCGATGCCTTATGCTCTCGAAACGGTTAAAACGATTATCGAAAATGAAAAACCCATGTTTGGGATTTGTCTCGGGCATCAGCTGTTGGCGCTGGCCAATGGGATCAGAACGGAGAAAATGTTCAACGGTCATCGGGGAACGAATCACCCGGTCAAAAATATTATTACCGGACAGTGCGAGATCACCAGCCAAAATCATGGATTTGGTGTAATTGACGAAGATGTTGAAAAATCAGACAAAGTTGAGGTTACTCACCGTAACCTAAACGATAAGACGATCGAAGGAATCCGCGTTAAAGGTAAAAAAGCTTTCTCAGTTCAGTATCACCCGGAAGCTTCTCCCGGACCGCACGATTCAATCTACCTCTTTAATGATTTTGTCGACTCGCTGGAAGCAGCTAAATAGTTTATTTTAACGAAAATTATATTCATTAAAATATCTTATATTTGAATACCATTAGGGTACTTATTACACTAAGGACTTTATTTAAAACGAATAAAAATGAGTTTAATTATTGATGTACATGCGAGACAGATACTGGACTCGCGCGGTAACCCAACGATCGAAGTTGATGTTACGACACAAAATGGATTTGTTGGTCGGGCAGCAGTACCTTCGGGCGCGTCTACAGGAAGTTATGAAGCGGTAGAGCTTCGTGATAACGACAAAGCCACCTACTTAGGCAAAGGGGTGCTCCAAGCCGTTAAAAATGTGAATGAAACAATCGCTCTTGAATTAAATGGAGCGAATGTATTTGAGCAAAATGCTATCGACAGCAGGATGCTGGAGCTTGATGGCACTGAAAACAAAGGTAAATTAGGAGCTAACGCAATATTGGGTGTTTCACTGGCTGTTGCGAAAGCAGCCGCGCAGGAAAGCCAGCAACCGGTATACCGTTACATCGGTGGCGTCAACGCTAATACCCTGCCGATTCCAATGATGAATATATTGAACGGCGGTTCGCATGCAGATAATAAGATAGACTTTCAAGAATTCATGGTCATGCCTGTTGGCGCGGACACCTTTGCTGAATCGCTTCGCTGGGGCGTGGAAATTTTCCACCACCTGAAGAACGTATTGAAGAAAAAAGGATATTCAACCAACGTCGGGGATGAAGGTGGCTTTGCTCCTAATATTGGCTCGAACGAGGAAGCCGTTGAAACAGTTTTGCAAGCTATTGAAACTGCCGGATTTAAGCCTGGTGAAGACGTTTATATTGCCATGGATGCGGCAGCTTCTGAGTTCTATGACAAAAAAACAGGCCTATACACCTTCCACAAATCTGACAACAAGCAAATGACCACCGAAGAACTGGTTAATTACTGGGTAGAGTGGACAAAGAAATATCCGATTATCTCGATTGAAGATGGTTTGGACGAAGATGATTGGAACGGCTGGAAAGCGCTGACGGAAGCAATAGGAAACACGACCCAATTGGTTGGTGACGATCTTTTTGTAACAAATGTTAACCGGTTACAACGGGGTATTTCGGAAGGAATTTCGAATTCAATTCTGATTAAAGTGAACCAAATCGGAAGCTTATCGGAAACAATCGATGCTGTTTCACTAGCCCAAACCAACGGATACACCTCAGTAATGAGTCACCGTTCAGGAGAAACAGAAGATTACACGATTGCTGACCTTGCGGTGGCACTTAATTGCGGACAAATCAAAACGGGATCAGCATCTCGCTCTGACAGGGTTGCCAAGTACAATCAACTTCTTCGCATTGAAGAAGAACTGGGAAGTAACGCAAAGTTTCTGGGTAAGAACTTCAAATTCGTGAAGTAATAATCAATTTGCATAAAAGAAAAAGTCTGCCAGATGGCAGACTTTTTCTTTTATGCAAATTTAATCTATATTTGTTTATGAAACGGGCCTTAGATATCATCAGAAATAAATATATCATCGCGAGTTTGGCCTTCCTGACATGGATGCTTTTCTTCGATAGAAACGACATTTCATCTCAGTATCAGTATAGGTCTCAATTAAAAGAACTTCAGCAAGAAAAAGAATTCTATCTAAATGAGACCCGTGATGTGGAAATCGGTTTGGAGAACTTAAGCACCAATCCGAAAAAACTCGAAAAGTTTGCCCGAGAAAAATACTTCATGAAAAAGGATAACGAAGACGTTTACGTAATTATTCACGAAGAGGCTCAAACTCCCTAAAGCATTCCGCCGTCAACCGGAATTACTTGTCCACTGATATAAGAACTCATATCAGATGCAAGAAAAACACATAAATTAGCTACATCTTCGGGCTCTCCGGCTCTCTTCAACGGAATAGCTTGTTCCCAACCTTCTACAACCTTTGGATCCAATACATCAGTCATCTCCGTACGGATAAAGCCCGGTGCGACCACGTTTGTGCGGATATTCCTGGAACCAAGTTCTTTAGCGACCGATTTAGAAAACCCAATGATTCCAGCTTTGGAAGCAGCATAATTTGCCTGCCCTGCATTTCCCTGAACGCCAACGACTGAGCTCATATTAATAAATACGCCCTTTCTGTTTTTCATCATAATCCGCGAGGCGGCCTTAGTAACATTAAAAACGGATTTTAGATTCACGTCGATTACTTCATCCCAATTCTCTTCACTCATGCGCATAAGTAAGCCGTCCTTGGTTATACCTGCGTTATTTACAACAATATCGAGATTGCCGAAATCAGCCACGATATCTTTGATTAAAGCCTCGGATTGATCAAATTTTGAAGCGTCAGAACGGTAACCTTTGACTTGGGTGCCGAAGGACTGAAGTTCTGTCTGTAATGCTTCCCCTTTTTCAACGGAAGATAAATATGTAAATGCCACGTTAGCACCGTGTTCCGCAAATTTCTCGGCGATTTTTCTACCTATTCCTTTCGATGCACCTGTAATTAGGGCTGTTTTGCCTTCTAATAATTTCATATAATACTGTTTTTTTCAACTGCTAAATTAAGAATTAATAGATAGATTCCGTGGTTTACAGGTAATTTCAGGATTTATGCTAATCAATTGGGCTACCATTTCGGAACGCTTGCGGGGAGATATACTTACATTGTCGAAGCTATTATAATAAATCTCGAGGCGATCTCTTAATTCTTCAATTTTGTAGATGCTACCGATAGCGATTGATCGCTTACGCATAATTCCACTTTCTATAATCAGCGATTTATCCGATATCAGGTATCGAGTTTTTAAATAGACATAAAGCAAGCAAATGATTGCGAAGACAATTACAGCAATACCGACCGGCTTATCGAAAAATAGAACGATGGAACTTAACAGAAGAATAACGCACTGTGGGATCAAAAAAGCTAGGTCAGGCTTAAACTTGTATTCATTCATAATGGCAATTGGTGGTAAGATACTTGGAGAGGTTTAGCCCCATTGGTGCGGCTAATATATAACAATATCTGACTTCCACCAAGAACAGCCCGGATTAGTATTCAAAAAAGCCGCTAAATATGAATTCCTATTTTCCTCAATAACAGTGAGGCATTGAAAATGGTGCACGGGCCGTCTTTCAAGAGATAATCAAAAAGCATATCCTCTCCATGTACCTGAATATCAAAGTGAAAATTCTTCACATAACCTGGGTGAGTGTCTGCCAGCTCTGCAAGCTTCAAGTCGTGCGTCGCAACCATGCCTACTCCTTTAAAAGCGATCAATTTTTCAATAATAGCTTTTGAACCCAGATATTTATCGACCGAGTTTGTCCCCCTTAGCATCTCATCCAACAGAAAAAGCGTATCCGCCTTGTCTTCTACTTGCTGAAGTACCATCATAATGCGATCGAGTTCAGCTTTGAACGTAGATGTACTTTCATTCAATGAGTCGCGTATACGCATATACGTTACCAAATGCATAACAGAAATTTCCATGGATTCAGCCACTACCGGAGCACCGGAATAGGCGAGCACGGCGTTGATTCCTATGGTCCGCAAAAAGGTACTCTTACCCGCCATATTTGACCCAGTTACCAGGGCTAATTGATGGTCGGCTAGTGTGTAATCGTTTCGTACAACATCCTCTTCGAGGATAAAAGGATGGGCAACTTGACGACATGTCAATATGTGCTCGCCCTGCTCACGAAGTACGGGAAAAACCGTAGAGGGGCGATTGAACCGGAAAGTTGCCAGACTGCCGACTGCCTCGATGGTCGCCAGAAGTTCAAACGCCACCGGAATTCCGGCCGACTCTCGTTCACGCCAGGATTCAAGAGCCAATACGTGCTTAATGTCCCACAGCATGAAGATATTGAGAAAAGATCCTATAAAGACATTATGGCGGACATCAAGCCGATTTATCATAAGCGACAAGGAACGAATGGAAAGCGACACAGGCTGACCACTGCCTGATACCGCTTTCAGGAGCTCCTGCGCATATGCACTTTCCCATCGTTTCTGTTCGATTTCCGTAAACGCGACAGCGAACGAACCGAGCGCATCACCCGCCTTGCTTAGATGCGCGCTTATACGGGTAATTTTCGGCGAAAAATATAGACTTACCAGGAAATGAAAAATAGCCAAAATAACGAAAATCCCGAGTGAGGCCGAGTGAAAAATACTCCCCGCAAGGAAAAGCAACATCAACCAGGGTGCGAGTTTCACATAGAGAGTAAGGAAGCGATGATTGGTTAATCTGAACGACGTGGACAGAAAGTCCTGAAACCTCTGTTTGTAATCAATATCACTTCCGAGCGAAAAATACAATTGCGACTGAATTCGCTGCCAGAATGGAAAATCTTCACTTATTTCCGACACCAGTGCCTGGCGGGAATCTACGTCATTTTTGCCACTCGGACTGCCAAGCCATTTGGCCAGTATATCCATCCCTCCTGCTGTGGCGCAGCGGTTAAGGAGTTGGAAAAGCGATCCTTCTCCGAAAATGTCAAGGTCGGATGCATAGGCGTGTCGATCGTCGGCATATCGCGCACCACTGTTATACATATTAGCGGTGTAATTCGTGAGCAGTGCAATTTCGTTTTCATTGATCTTAAGAAAGCGAATCTGATCGTCCTTTTTCACTGTAAGCTTGCTTTGCTTAGAAACCATCAGAAAGAACAACACAAGCAGCCCTATAAAACAGAGCAAGGTTAGTGTTACCTGTTGAGCCTGGATAACCTGGAAGAGTGCCACCCCGCCGAAGACGATAAGCGCCAACCTCATGAGCGACAGCCGGTCGATCTGCCTGTTAAAACGCTTTATCGCTTCGCGGGACTGCGATATATTCAGCTTATAAAAATCTTCTCTCGGAAAAGCCATAGGATGTATTAATTTCCGAATTTAGTCTTTATCAATGGTATTGAAAAATTAACTTTACGGTTGGATAATTGGGAAATATATGAGAATTAGTCTTGTTTGTGTCGGCAAAACCGATGAGCATTTTTTGATAGAAGGGATCGATAGTTTTCAAAAACGGCTTAAGCACTATGTAAATTTTAACTTAGCGGTTGTGCCTGATATAAAAAACACCAAAAACTTAAGTCGTGAACAACAGCGTTCTAAAGAAGGAGAACTGATTCTAAAACATATCAAGCCCTCAGATTGTGTTATATTACTGGACGAAAGGGGTAAGGAATACCGTTCCATCGAATTTGCGGGCTTTCTGAGCAAGAAGATGCTGGCTAGTACGCAGCACTTGATTTTCGTAATTGGCGGACCGTATGGATTCGACGAAAATGTGTCAGAACGGTCAGATGGCAAACTATCCTTGTCGAAACTGACCTTCTCTCATCAGATGGTTCGTTTATTTTTTGTCGAGCAACTATACAGGGCATTAACGATCCTGAAAAATGAACCCTATCACCACGAATAAAAAGACAAATATTATGAAATTCGGGAAAAGAAACTTTAGGTTTAGAGGAGGCAGTCATGTGAGTGAGAGCCGCATGATGACGATATCTTTTATCATTGGGATTGCGATCATTGCTCTGTTGATATACCTTTTTTAAAACAAACCGGGCGCTCTTGAGGCGCCCGATTTTTACTTTATTTAGATTCTTCAGCAGCGGAGGTATTATCCGCTTCAGGTGCAATCGCTTCTTCAGACAAAGGCTCTTCGTCAAAAAGAGGGAACTCTTTTAATATGTTGTACCAGCTTACAATTTTTTTGATGTCAGAATTATAAACCCGCTCTTCGTCGTGCATAGGTGCAACTTCACGAAAGAAATCACGGAGTTCAGCGCTTTTTGCAACCTTGGTATCAGGCGTATTTCCCGTCGATTTTATTTGTTCAAGTACATCTATCAACCGAATATCGTCGTCCTGACCAAAGATGGTGATATCCTCTAGCGACGCCATCTTGGTGGTCGATAAGTTAACAACAGATTTTATCTTTTGGCTATCCAGCGTCTCAAGAACGAACCCTGCTTTGTTCTGACCGATAAGTTTAAAAAGACCCGGCTTTCCGGATACTGAAACAATTCCTCTTAAATTCATTAATAATTATGCTAGATCTTCAATAACTTCAATTCCAATAATTTTATCTCCTTGACGGATATCGTCTACTACATCGACGTTTTCTACAACCTTACCAAAGCAGGTATGGTTACGGTCGAGATGAGCGGTATTTTTTCTACTATGGCAAATAAAGAACTGCGAACCACCTGTGTCTCTTCCGGCATGAGCCATCGATAATACACCGCGGTCGTGGAACTGGTTTTCACCATCAAGCTCACACTTGATCGAGTATCCCGGACCACCTGCGCCCGTACCTGTAGGATCTCCGCCCTGAACTACGAAATCAGGAATAACACGGTGAAATATGACTCCATCGTAGAATCCAGATTTTGCTAATTTCAGAAAATTCTCAACGGTCAATGGAGCATCATTATCGTAGAACTCTACGGTCATATCGCCTTTTTCAGTTTTAATTATTGCTTTACTCATAATCTTATTTTAATTAACAAAGATAATATTTACAATTACTTAATCATAGAACTTCCAGCTTAATCCGAAACGAAAGCTGGCATCGCCCATGGGGTAACGTCGAACTGTATAGTAACCTTCCGACAATAAACCTTGGTTAGCATAGTCGTAGCGCAGGAAAAAGTTGGTTCGCTTTAATGTAGCCGTCAACCATAGATCAACGATCGGATAAGTTGAAAATTCTATGTCGGCGTTATCGTTATAAAACTGACTCACGTTAATAGCATAGGAAGGGCTTGAAAAAGGGGTATTAAAACGAACGTCGAACCCTATATTGAAATTTACTATCTTCACGAGGATATTATTATAATACAAACTATGCCATGTGTACAATTCGGGTGTCTGCAAAATATCCATCGTTTCCGACTTCTGATAGACCGCGAAATTATCGAAGTGGAAATTGCCAAATTTAAGTTTCTGCCCTACCGTGAATTTAAGTAGGTTGATATCGCCCTGATGTTGCACAGGCTCTATCGTCCTTAAAAGGTCAATTGACATTTCCGGATTTTCGACCTCGCGGAAATAATGATGATTAGCTAGCCGGTAATATTCAGCTTTACCGAAGAAGCCTAATGTCGGATTTATGTAGGAAAAAGACAGGTTATTTATCTTTGTATTATCCAGGGCCACACTGCCTGTTGGGTCGTCGGGCCATTGGTGGTACTGGTAATTGACGTTCTGAAAAATATATTCCGGTGATTTGTTTTGAATATAAGCACCTAAAACTACGCGTCCGGCCGACTTGCTTAGCAGAATACTTGCATTAGCTTCATATAAATAATCACCGAAGTTTCGCCCCGCTACTATTTGATTCAAATCTCCATCAATGTGTACCCGGTCGCTGAACCGATAGCCAACGCCTGCTCGGGCTGTTGTATTTTGATAACTGAACTCATTGCCTCTTGCCTTGTACCAGCCGATTTCGTTGTTCAGCCGCAGGTCAAGCTTAACTTCATTCTTTATAAAAGATGTAGATTTTCCGCGGAGGTAGAAGCTATAGCCGAATTCGTTATTAACAGTTACTAAGCGAGTCGAATCATTTGTTAGCTGAGTAGCTGCCGATGAAAATGGGAAAGCGCCGTTGGCATCGTCCTCGTTCTTATAGAAGCGAAATTTCTTCGAACTTAGGCGAAGTGTATGGGAAACACGCTGGGTGGGCAAAATCTGCATCTCAGGTGTTCCTACATAGATCGAGTCGACCCTGCCGACAAAGAAACTCTGCCGGAGAAAAAAACTATAATCTTTCCACGTTTGATGCGCCCGCTCTTCTCGCTGTCCGGTAAGACGGACGCGGTAAGCATCACTCTCCTGCCGCTCGCTTTCCTTAAAAAGTGTATCGTTTAGGACCGACCCATTCTCTGTGGCGACCAGTGTATTAAATACAGCGTTAGCAAGCAGGTTGTAACGATGGTTTTTCGATTCATACCATGAAAATACAGCAGCTTTTACGTCGTTATACCGCTGATTTTGGTAAAAACCAGGAGAAAGTGCAAAATTTAAATCACCTCCAATGCTCAAGTTAGGATTTACATTCTGTGCAAGCGTTGCTCCGAAAACCTGATCGCCACTGACAAAGCGTAGCTCAGAGTAAGGGGAGCGTGCCCGATAATATCGGATAGAATCAGGATGTAGAAGATAGCGCTCCAAACTATGAAATCCCGTTTGAAATCCGATTGATTTTCTTGGTTGAAAAAGTAAATCGCGAGTAGGCAATCCGTAGTTTCCCGTATGAATACTCGGATTGAACGGCTGGTTCTGGGGATTATAATATTGAAAACCGGCCAACGTTGTATCGAGTGGAAGCGTAAAAGTCCCTGATTTCATCCGCTCAAGTGTGGTGTATCGGATATAGCTTGCGTTATAAACGACCGAATCTTCTTTCAGCTCTTCCTGGTTTCTAAGGGAGTCCAGATCTTCTCCCCAAGTCTCGGTCGTTCTGACCGGTACTTGCGCATAAAGGCCTTGCGCCATTATACACAACACTATTCCTGTCCAGAAAACGCGCAAGTCCCTCATTTTTACAAAGCTATTAATTCTTTTAAAATCTCCGTCATGTCGGGTTCTATTTGTGCGGCTGTTGCTACGATCTCTTCAAACGAAACCGGTTGAAGTTCGGCATGAAATCCCTCATCCGTTACGACTGAAACAGCGAAGACTTTAAGTCCCATATGAGCAGCAACGATTACCTCGGGCACAGTACTCATACCGACAATGTCGCCCCCGATTGTTCTCATATACCGATATTCTGCCTTTGTTTCGAGGTTGGGGCCCATCGTAGCCACATACACTCCGGTATGCATGGGGATGTTCCGCTGGCGAGCAATACGCAGTGCATGCGATTTCAATTCCGGGCAATAAGGTTGGCTCATATCGGGAAACCGCGGGCCAAAACTATCAATATTGCTTCCCCGTAAGGGGTTGTCGGGAAGCAGATTGATGTGGTCTTCAATGCATACTAAATTCCCTTTCTTGATCGCCGGATTCAACGAACCACTGGCATTGGAAACAAATAGCCGCTCGATCCCCAGGAGCTTCATTACACGCACCGGGAAGGTAATTTGTTGCATGCTATAACCCTCGTAGTAATGCAACCGACCTTGCATAGCGACTACTCTCTTCCCGCCGAGCTTGCCAAAGATTAGTTTACCTGAATGAAATTCGACGGTTGAAACAGGGAAGTTCGGAATATTTGCGTAAACGAGCTGGTGTTCAATTTTAATTTCGTCGACCAGCCGCGCCAGTCCTGTTCCAAGGATGATTCCTGTTTCGGGCTTGAAGTCGCCAATACGTTGCTGAATATATTTGAGCGTTTGATTAATTTGCAGATACATGTGTTTTATTTTTTAGGACGGCGTGCATACCGGCCGCAGTAGTTCAAAATCGCAGAAGAAAGCCGTTCGTGATCGTCTCGATCGAAGGCTGCTTCAACAGGTAAAACCCATACAGGAACTGGAAATACCGCCTGTTCCGTGAAGACCTTAAGCCGTTGATAGTCCTTCTCGGTGGTTAGCAATATTTTCTCCTCTGAATGAATTCCCTTGAAGTTTTCCAGTATGGATATAATATTTTTCCTGCTGTAGGTGTGATGGTCGGGATAGGCCATCAGTTTTACTGTGCGGCTTTTTGACGCTACGTACTGATAAAGCGGAGCCGGGTTGGCGATCCCGCTGATTAAAAGAACATCCATAGTGGCAGTGAGTGTTCTTTCGATTCGTTCCGATTGCCTCAATTGGTAGAGATCACCGTATCTTAGATATGAAAAGAATACTTGGCCATTCAATTGAAGAC
>DAIRDA010000004.1:0-38026 GCA_036796375.1 Albibacterium sp. | reverse complement strand
AACCAAATTCTCGCGTCTTCGGATCTTAAAAATCTGATCGACAGCATTCAGCCGCAATCGGCGGAATATAAGGCCATGCAGGCTGCCCTGAAATCGGCCACCGGCGACTCAGCCAGGACGCTGATGGTAAACCTGGAGCGCGCGCGCTGGAAGCAAAAGGATATCGACACCACTACCATGGTTTATGTGAACATACCGGCCTTCCGCCTCGATTTCTATAAGGACGGGAAAAATGGAAAATCGATGAAGGTGGTGGTTGGAACCGGCCGTAATAACAACGCAAAGGCTTCTTTTTCTGAGAATGGCCGTGTAAAAGACCAACCGCATTCGCATGAAACGCCGGTATTAGCCAGCAAGATGCACAGTGTGCAGGTAAATCCGGTCTGGAACATCCCGGAGAGCATTGCCGGAAAGGAAATACTGAAGCATGTGCAGAACGACCGTTTTTATCTTTCCAATGCCGGGATCGATGTCATTCAGGATGGTAAGGTGATCGAGGATCCGGAAAACATGGACTGGTCGTCATACAGTCCGGACGACCTGCCTTTCCGTTTCAGACAGCGCCCGGGAAGTGATAATGCACTGGGTAAGATCAAGTTTCTCTTCAAAAACAACAGTGCAGTGTACTTACACGATACCCCTGCTCAGGCGGCATTCGACCGGGAGGTGAGGGCGGCGAGCCATGGTTGTGTGCGCGTAGCGGAGCCTCTTGAACTTGCAGAACTGCTTTTCGGTAAAGGCGACAAGTTTTCGCTGATTAAATCGAATATGGAATCACCAGAAAAACAGAACGCAACCGATATTGCCCTTTCTCCGCAAACACAGGTATTTCTGGATTATAAGACGGTGGAATGGAAAGATAATAAGCTGAGCTTTCATCCCGATGTATATGGAATAGACCGGGTATTGTACTCGTACCTGTAAGCGTCTGGCAACTGTCAACTGCCAGACGGCTGCGGCTGAAAAGTGATTTAAACCAGAAGTGCCTGCATTCACGATGGAAAGCAGGCACTTCTGGTTTATATTAAAAAGAACGGAAGACTACAGCGACGCCTGAAAATCGGCAGTCGATGTATTGGCTAGCAGATGTTTACCGGCCGTTTCTGAATCTAAATAGACGGAGCGGTAGGTCGGCTCCTCAGCGTGTACATACAGGACTGTTTTGTCTTTAACGATATCGATGATCTGATCGGTCAGCTCAAGTGGAACAGCAGGGCAACCGTGGCTAAGACCCAATCGGTTCAGGTTCTTGATGGCTTGGGAACTCACGTACGATGCTCCGTGAACAACGATGGCCCGCTCGCGGGCGCGGCTATTAAAGCCCTGGTCCATGCCATCCAGACGAAGCGACCGGCCATGTTTTCCATAATACACTTCGCCTGTCAGGTAAAATCCAAGACTGCTTTGATGTGAATTAACGGTATTGGAAAAGCGGGTGGCCATTTCCCCGCCGCTGCCACGTCCGTGGGATACCCAGGTATTCATAAGCAATTCACCTTTATCGAGGTCTACGATCCAAAGTCGCTTCTTTTTACTGGATATGCTGAAGTCGGCAATACTTAAAACCGATGCATCCGAGCGAACTTTGTCGCTGCTCTGCAGGTTCAAAAAGCCGGTGTAGGCCTTTTCGAAAACGTTGAACGACAAGCCGTGCTTTTCTAGTTGTAAATTTTCATAAATGGTACGGGCCTGATTGTCCAGGATCGTGGCGGGACTAACAACGGTATTTTCTTCGGGTATCAGATGGGGTTCGCTCTCGGGGTTAACGGGTACCCAACTCAACGCAAGAATGGCAATTACGGTAAGACTGAGGACAGGAAAGCGCAGGATTCTTTTCATATTCATAGGTTTCTCCTTTTTGCTGCTTACAAATATACCGTTTTATTTTTATTTACACAAGAAACGTAACTATTAGGAAAAATTTATCCTTACGCGAGAAAAACCTATCACCTTCTATATTCTCCGGGTTACTGATTCTGTTCCTGGCTTACTAGATTTGTATACTTCGGGCTACTGATATTATATACTTCGGGTTAGCGATTCTATGTTCTTCGGGTTAGTGGATTTGTACCTTCGGGTTACCGATATTGTATACTTCTGGATACCGATTCTATATTCTTCGGGTTACTGTATAATTTTTTAACTTTAGACAAAAGAATTATGACGAGCAAACTAAACAGACCTATCCGTGTTTTAGTGGCGAAGGTGGGCCTAGACGGTCACGATCGGGGAGCAAAGGTGATTGCCACAACACTGCGTGATGCAGGGATGGAAGTGATTTACACCGGATTAAGACAGAGCCCCGAGATGGTGGTAAATGCAGCCTTGCAGGAGGACGTGGATGCGATCGGCATCTCCATATTGTCGGGTGCTCATATGACGGTCTTCCCGAAGATTCTGCGCCTGATGGAAGAGAAAGGTCTGGAAAATGTATTGATAACCGGCGGGGGGATTATACCGGAAGAAGATATGGATACGCTGAAAGAAATGGGTGTTGGTGAACTTTTCCCGCCGGGAACGCCCATGACCGCCATTGTCGACTATATCCAGACCTGGACCCTTCAGAACAGAAATTATTGAAACCTATGAACGAAACTTACCATAACCTGCTGATCAGTTACGACCAGGGAACCTGCCTGATCACCATCGCCCGTGAAAAAAAATTAAATGCGCTGAATAAGGACACCTTGAATGAATTACATCAAGCCTTGGTGAGTGCTTTTAAGGATGATGCCGTGAAGGGGATTCTGCTGACCGGTCAGGGGCAGAAAGCATTTGTGGCAGGAGCTGACATTTCCGAGTTTGCCGACTTCAACGAAGAAGAAGGGCGCGATCTGGCTCGCGAGGGACATAATAAGGTTTTTAACCTGATTCATGAGTCGTCCAAACCGATTGTTGCTGCCATCAACGGCTTTGCTTTGGGAGGTGGTTTAGAACTGGCACTGGCCTGTCATATCCGGATAGCGGCGACGGGAGCAAAAATGGGACTTCCTGAGGTGTCGCTGGGTTTAATTCCGGGATACGGAGGCACTCAGCGCTTGACTCACCTGGTGGGCCGGGGCCGTGCGCTGGAAATGATTCTCAGCGGCGATATGATTGATGCCGAAAAAGCGCTCTCTATCGGACTGGTGAATGAGGTGGTGAGCGCTGAAGCGCTGCTTGCGAAGGCACAGGAAATGTTGGCAAGAATGTACAGTCGCTCGCCAAAGGCTCTGGCGGCAGCCATCCGGGCGGTCAACGCTTCCGTAACGCCCGAGGGCTACGAGGTGGAAATAGATGAATTCTCTGGTTTGTTTGGAACCGGGGAGTTTGTAGAAGGCGTATCTGCCTTTCTTGAAAAAAGGAAACCGAATTTTTAATACTCATTCTTAGAAGAAACCCTTATGCCTTTCCCTTTATACAACCAGAAGGAGCGAAACTATTTTACCCTTGCCCTGATCGTTGTACTGGGAGGCTTCATTGTATATTCAATCCGTGGGATATTCGGTGCGCTATTGGGTACCATGGTGATGTATACCATATTCCGGCCGGCTTTTCTGCATATTATCAATCGATGGAACTGGAAACGGAGTTATGCCGCTCTGTTTATTATTCTGACCTCCTTTATGGTGATCATTTTGCCGGTATTGGGAGTCGGTTCAATGGTTATCAGCAAAATATTGGAAATACAGGATAATCCGGAATGGATTCAGCTGATTTTGGGTAAGGTGAAAGAGTTCGCGGGCGATAAACTCAACCAGCCCGACCTGCTGGAAGATACCTTGCGAAATATTTTTTCATCGGCCGGGAGCATTTTCACTTCCCTGCTGGGGGGTGCGGCTAATCTGCTGCTGAGTATAGCGGTGATGTATTTCCTGTTGTATTTTGTATTGGTGGATCACCGGCAATTCGAAGCGGGTCTTTTGCGCTTCTCTCCCTTCAAGCAGGAAAACGCCCTGCGCTTCGGACGTGAGCTAAGAAATATTACCTATTCGAACGTATTGGGGCAGGGTTTAATTTCGGTCTTTCAGGGGATGTTGGTAACGCTGGGTTATTGGTACTTCAATTTCGACGACCCGATTTTTTGGGGTGTGATTTCCGCTATACTTTCCTTTATACCGGTGGTTGGTGCGCCGATTATCTTTGTTCCGGCAAGTATTCTGACCATCGTGCAGGGCGATACATTTAATGGTGTAGGGATGCTGGTTTTCGGTCTGATCGTCATTGCCAATATTGACAACGTACTTCGGCTGATTATTGCCAAACGCGTGGGCGATATCCACCCTATTATTACCGTTGTAGGGGTAATAATAGGGATTCCTCTTTTCGGCTTGATGGGCCTGGTATATGGACCTTTGCTGTTGTCGTACTTCCTGATCACTGTCAGAATTTATGAAACCAACAAGATCGCAGAAAAAAGGCTGGAAAAACTGGAAGCCGAGAAAATAACCTTCGCGGCTAAGGGTGACGACTAAAACAGGCGGTAGCCAATGCTCAGGGTCCAAAGCTTCAGTTTGCCGTTATTGTCGCCGTCACCGGAGTACACATCGCTCAAACCATGCTCATAACGCAAATCGGCACGGAGTTTACTGATATCGGCTCCGACACCTCCTGTTAAAGCAAACTGCTGATTCTTGTACTCGTTGAAACGAGTTGCATCAGCAATAGCATCGCCAAGGGAATTTTCTTCATCCAGTACAAATGTGATGACCGGACCAACCTGTACGCGACCGGCAATGGGTCCTAAACCAATTCGGGTTCCTAGTAATAAAGGAACATCGAGCGTAGTGAATTTAGACTCGCCCTGGTCTCCGGACGATCCCTTAGAACTTACATAAAGCTCCGGCTGGAAGTGGAATCCGGCGGCTCCTACACGTGCCCAAACACCACCCAGTAAACCGGTACGGGTTTCCGAATTGACCGAAATATCTTTCAGATTGGAGAAGTTGGCTCCTGCTTTCAGACCGAACTGAACCGAGGGAAGCAGCTGAGCGGAAGCAGCCAGGGCACCTGAACAGACAAATAACAGAGAAAGGATAATCTTTTTCATAAAGATGTGTTTATAGATAAAAGTGTATAACTTAACGTGAGGTGACAAGCAATTTTCGAGCCTAAGGTGTTATATTGATTTGCTTTAGCAGGCATTTTCGGTTACTTTTGATTAAATAATTTTGAAAATGGACGAATTAAAGATCAGCAGTGAGCAATGGGACATCCTGAAGTTAAAACTTCTTAGAAAATACAACCATTTGAGCGATGAAGACCTGGCCTACCAGAGCGGGGAGGAAGAGGACTTGGTCGGCCGGCTGATGAAGCGCTTACGCAGAGACCGGAATTATGTATTGTTCACCCTTAAAAAGGGCTTGGCTGATCTGGACAGCAACCGGCTATAGTGTAAGGGACGTAAGGGACGAGCCTAACAACTCGTCGCATACTTGTCTGGCATTCAGAAAGCGATCTTCACCCGTGCCGGAAATTACCTGATAGCGGGCTGAAAGGGAGGTGAGCTCACGGTGCCAAATATCCATAAAGTGATGCCGCAGGTGAGGAAAGTCGCGGAGACTGTCGTCTTGCCATGGCAGGTCGATGTCCATCAATAGAAACAGATCGTAGTGCCGAGAGCGAATTTCTCGGGTGATCTCCCCGGGCGTTCCGCCAAAAAGATGATCGCACCAGATTTTGACCGTCAGGATCATGGTATCGCAAAACAACAGATCTTTCTCCGATTTTTCCATCAGGCTGTCCTCCAGCCTGACCTGCCCCCTGAATATATTGACTTCGTCTTCCAGGGTATATTGCCGGTTCAGATCTTTGCAATATTCCCGCGCATATTCAGGAACGAATAGGGTACCGTAGTGGCTGGCCAATTTTTCAGTCATCCACGACTTCCCGGTCGACTCCGGCCCAACAACGGCAATTTTAATCATATCCTTAAACTTCATCGGGTTATAATTTACAAATGTAAAAGATTTTGCAACGATTTTGGATTTTAATCCTATCTTTGCACTCCGACAAAGCAGTCGGAATTTCCCTCCTTCGTAACGGACCAAATACCGATCTGGCTTCATAGCGTTCTTTTCTTGATTTTTACTTTTAACATAAAAAATGCCTAAAAACACCTCCATCAAATCTGTTTTGATCATCGGATCCGGACCTATTATAATTGGTCAGGCCTGTGAATTTGATTATGCCGGATCGCAAGCTTCCCTGTCTTTGAAAGAAGAAGGAATTGAGGTTTCGATTATCAATTCGAACCCGGCTACGATTATGACCGATAAGGTTATTGCCGATCATGTATATCTTTTACCGCTAACCTGCGAAAGCATTGAACAAATTTTGGCAGAGCGTCAAATTGATGCGGTACTTCCTACCATGGGCGGACAAACGGCCCTGAATCTCTGTATTGAGGCCGATGAAAGGGGTATCTGGAAAAAGCACAACGTAGACATTATCGGTGTTGATATTGCGGCCATTGAAACGACAGAAAACCGCGAGGCGTTCCGTCAGCTGATGGTCAATATTGGTATTGGTGTTGCAAAATCTAAAATTGCGAATTCGTTCCTTGAAGGTAAGGAAGCTGCTCAGGAAATTGGCTATCCGCTGGTAATCCGGCCTTCGTACACCCTTGGAGGTACTGGCGGTGGTTTTGTCCACAAGAAGGAAGAGTTCGAACTGGCCCTTAGCCGGGGACTGCAGGCTTCGCCGACCCACGAGGTTCTGGTGGAACAAGCTGTATTGGGATGGAAAGAGTTTGAGCTGGAATTGTTGCGTGATAGTAACGACAACGTAATTATCATCTGTACGATCGAAAACTTCGACCCGATGGGTATCCACACCGGCGACTCCATCACTGTTGCGCCGGCCATGACCCTGAGCGACCGTTGCTACCAGGACATGCGCGACCAGGCCATTAAGATGATGCGGGCCATTGGTAATTTTGCCGGCGGATGTAATGTTCAGTTTTCGGTGAACCCGGAGACCGAAGAGATCATCGCTATTGAAATTAACCCCCGTGTGTCGCGCTCGTCGGCCCTGGCCTCGAAAGCGACCGGATATCCGATTGCGAAAATCGCTTCCAAACTGGCCATAGGCTACAACCTGGACGAGATTGAAAATCAGATTACAAAAACTACTTCGGCTTACTTTGAGCCGAGCCTCGACTATGTGATTGTAAAGGTTCCACGCTGGAACTTTGACAAGTTTAAGGGCGCGAATACCGAGCTCGGTTTACAGATGAAATCGGTAGGTGAAGTGATGGCCATAGGCCGTACCTTTATTGAGGCCCTTCAGAAGGCTTGTCAGAGCTTGGAAACAAACCGCTTAGGTTTGGGAGCCGACGGACGCCAGAGCAAAAACCTGGAAGAAATCATGCACAGCCTGGAACATCCGAGCCACGACCGTTTGTTCCACATCAAGGATGCCTTTGAAATGGGTGTTCCCCTGGAGTCGATTCGCAAAATCACGTTGATTGATAAATGGTTCCTGGTACAGATTCAGGAACTTGTACTGCTGGAAACCGAGCTTAAACGCTACCAGTTATATAATATTCCGAAAGAGTTTTTCCGCACCCTGAAGCAGAAGGGTTATTCCGACGGCCAGATTGCCTGGATACTGGGCAATGTGTCGGAAGAAGACGTCTACAGTCGTCGTAAATCGCTTGGCATTAGCCGCGTATTCAAAATGGTGGATACCTGTGCAGCTGAGTTTCCGGCCCTGACGCCATACTATTACTCGACTTTCGAAGACGAAAATGAATCGATCGTTAGCGATCGCAAGAAAATCATTGTACTCGGATCGGGACCTAACCGTATCGGACAAGGAATTGAATTTGATTACTCATGCGTACACGGACTGATCGCTGCAAAAGAGGCAGGCTATGAAGCCATTATGATCAACTGTAACCCCGAAACGGTGTCGACAGATTTCAACATGGCCGATAAGCTTTATTTCGAGCCGGTATTCTGGGAGCATGTCAGAGAGATTATTGAGCATGAAAAACCGGAAGGGGTGATTGTTCAGCTGGGGGGGCAAACTGCGCTGAAAATGGCAGAGAAACTTCAGGAACATGGTATACGGATTATCGGAACCTCGTATAAAGACATGGATCTGGCAGAAGACCGCGGATCATTCTCTGATCTATTGAAGGAACTGGATATCCCGTACCCGCGCTATGGTGTAGCAGAAAGTGCAGAAGAGGCGCTGGTTGTTGCCAATGAAGTAGGATACCCGGTATTGGTGCGTCCGAGCTACGTATTGGGCGGTCAGGGGATGAGCATCGTAATCAACGACGAAGAGTTGGAAACAGCCGTTGTGAAATTACTCCGTAATTTGCCGGGCAACCGCGTTCTTATCGACCATTTCCTGGACCGCGCAGAGGAGACTGAGTCTGACTCGATCAGCGATGGCGAGGACGTTCATATTGTCGGATTGATGGAGCATATCGAGCCTGCCGGAATTCACTCGGGCGATTCGCATGCGGTATTACCTCCCTTCAGCCTTTCGGATAAGGTAATCGCGCAAATGGAGGAGTATTCCATTAAACTTGCCAGGGCACTGAATGTGATTGGGTTACTGAATATCCAGTTCGCCGTGAAAGACGAGAAGGTTTATGTGATTGAAGCGAATCCGAGAGCGTCGCGGACGGTTCCTTTCATCGCGAAAGCGTACGATGTGCCTTATATCAACATTGCCACCAAGATTATGCTGGGAGCTGCCAAATTGAAGGATTTCACGATCGAGCGCAAGCTGACGGGTTATGCTATAAAAGTACCGGTCTTCTCTTTTGATAAGTTTCCTGAAGTGGATAAACAATTGGGGCCTGAGATGAAATCGACCGGCGAATCCATTCTCTTTATTAAAGACCTGGAGCACCCAACCTTCCGCGATCTGAGCGCGAAGAAATCGATGTATTTGAGTAAATAATAACGGTTGGGCGTTTTCTTCGGAGAACGCTAGCCAAAAATATTCTGGAATAGTTCCTCTACTTTTGAAAGAGGGACTATTTCTATTTTATGGCGACCTATATCGAGGCCCTTGCTGTTGTATTTGGGAATATAAATTTTTTCAAAGCCAAGCTTCTCGGCCTCTGCTATGCGCTGATCTACCCGGTTGATTGCCCGGATTTCACCCGACAGACCTACCTCGCCGGCAAACACCACGCCGCCCGGAATGGGAATATCCTGGTTGGAAGAGATAATGGCCATAATGACGGCCAGGTCGATGGCCGGATCTTCCACCCGTAATCCGCCCGCAATGTTTAAGAATACATCCTGCATGGATAGTTTGAACCCAAAACGCTTCTCTAAAACAGCCAGCAGCATATTCATCCGTTTCAAATCAAAGCCCGTAGCGGAGCGCTGAGGGGTCCCGTAGGCCGAAGTGCTGACAAGGGCCTGAACCTCGATCATCATCGGCCGTACGCCTTCCAGCATAGCCGCAATGGCAATACCACTGAGCGAGGTTGCCTCGCGATGCGACAGCAATATTTCAGATGGGTTCGACACTTCTCTCAATCCGGCGCCCTGCATTTCGTAAATGCCCAATTCGGATGACGATCCGAAACGGTTCTTTACAGCCCGCAAAATTCGATAGACATGATGGCGATCGCCTTCAAACTGCAAAACGGTATCAACCATGTGCTCGAGTACTTTCGGACCTGCAATGGAGCCTTCCTTGGTAATATGACCGATTAGAAAGACGGGGGTACCCGATTCTTTTGCGAAGCGCAGCAATTCGGCTGTGCACTCCCTCACCTGCGATACACTTCCGGGTGAGGAATCAATATGAGAAGAATGAAGCGTCTGAATCGAGTCGACAATCACGAGCTCGGGTTCGACCTGCTCAATCTGTTTGAAGATATTCTGGGTAGAGGTTTCCGTCAGGATATAACAGGAAGCCTTGGAAGATTGCTGGATGCGCTCAGCACGCATTTTAAGCTGCTGCTCACTCTCCTCGCCTGACACGTAAAGCACTTTCTTGCCTGGCATGGTCAACGCGAGCTGCAGCATCAGTGTGGATTTACCGATTCCGGGCTCGCCGCCGATTAAGACCAGCGAGCCCGGAACGATACCTCCGCCGAGGACGCGATTCAACTCCCCATCGGGTGTCTGCATGCGTGCCTCTTCTTTGTAGACAATGGAATGGATAGACGCCGCTTTGTTTGAACGGCTGGGCGACTTCTCTGTCCGCCAGTCGGGAACTTTGTTAGCACTTTTCTCAACCAGCTCCTCCACAAAGGTATTCCACTGATTGCAGGACGGGCATTTGCCCAACCATTTTGCACTTTCAAATCCACAGTTCTGGCAGAAAAAGCTGACGCGCGCCTTGGCCATAGGTCTACAATTTAATTTCTTCTTCCTTTTTGTTAAGGAAATGGAACTCAGTCAGGTGGTAAGAAGGAACCGCCTGTACCCGTATCCACTTTCCGTATTTGAAAAACCAGTTCATACGTTTGGACATCAATCCCTTTTTAATGTAAGCTTCGATATACGGATGTACATTCAGGGTGATATCCTTCTCGTTTTGTTCGTTCAGGATATAGTTCAGGTTGGCTTCAATGTCGTCCATCAATACGATGCTCGCACGAATTTCGCCTGTTCCATTGCACGAAGGGCACTTCTCATTAGTAACAATATTCATCTCCGGCCGCACACGCTGCCGTGTAATTTGCACCAGACCGAATTTGCTCGGTGGCAGAATGGTGTGCTTGGCGCGGTCGCCCTTCATACACTCCCTAAGATAATCGAAAAGCTCTTTCCGGTTAGGGGCCTTATGCATATCGATAAAATCGACCACCACGATTCCGCCCATATCTCTCAGACGAAGCTGACGGGCAATTTCCTTGGCCGCCTCTTTATTCACCTGAAAAGCATTGTCTTCCTGGTTTTCCTTGTTGGCCGTACGGTTGCCGCTGTTTACGTCGATCACGTGCAAGGCCTCGGTGTGCTCAATAACCAGGTAGGCACCCCCGGCAAGGTTTACCGTCTTGCCAAAGGCTGTCTTGATCTGCTTTTCAACACCGAAGTGTTCAAAAATAGGCTCCTTATGCTTGTACAATTTAACGATGCGCTCCAGATCGGGCGAAATTTCCTGAATATAGGCACGTGTTTCTTCAAACACGAGGGCATCGTTCACATGGATATGAGAAAACTCATCCGTCAGGATATCTCGTAGAATGGTGGAGGTGCGGTCCATTTCACCCAGCACCTTTTTAGTAGGTTCGGCAACTTCAAGCCGGCTGCTGAATTTCTCCCATTTCTCAATCAGATCGGTAATATCCTTTTCGAGCTCTGCTACGCCTTTACCCTCCGATACGGTGCGTATAATAACACCAAAGTTGGGCGGCTTAATGCCTTCAACTATTTTTTTAAGACGGTTGCGCTCGTTGCTCGACTTAATCTTTTTCGAGATGGAAACAACTTCAGAAAATGGCACTAATACGACGAAACGCCCGGCGATGGATAGATCGGAGCTCAGGCGTGGCCCCTTGGTCGAAATGGGCTCTTTTGCAATTTGTACGGGCAAAAGCATGTTCCGGGAAAGTATCTCCGAAATCTTGCCCGATTTATTTATATCTTTTTCAAGTTTGATGGTCGAAAGAAGCTTGTCTTTATAGCTCCCGTTCTTTACCATCTTGGTTAGCTTGATGAGTGTTTGTACCTGCGGACCCAGATCCAGATAATGCAGAAAGGCATCTTTGGAATAACCAACGTCAACAAAAGCGGCATTTAATCCCGGCATGATCTTTTTGATACGGCCCAGATAGATGTCGCCTACAGCGTAATTATTATTTACTTGTTCGGTGTTTAGCTCAACAAGCTGTTTGTCTTGAAGTAAAGCGATTGTCACCCCCGAATCGGGAGTGGAATCGATGATTAATTCCTTTACCAACAGCTATTGTATTTGGAAGTTGTCCGATACTTCCTTCAGAAACCTTCATGTACCCGAAACCCCTGACTGCAAATCACAGTCAAAAGCGCGACTAACGACAAAGAAGATCCGCGAAATATGGCAACTTCTATGAAACCATAAGACTATACGAACACGGCCTGAATGATTCATCCAGGAAAAAACAAGAAAATTGTTCCTTAAAGCTGATAGCCTGTAACCATAATCCGGTTACAGGCATCCAAAGCATTATAAAAAACTATTTTTTCTTATTCTTGTGTCTGTTTTTTCTTAATTGTTTCTTGCGTTTGTGCGTTGACATTTTATGTCTCTTTCTTTTTTTTCCGCTTGGCATAATAGTTTTTTTAAATGTTTTTAAATTTTATTAATTCAATTATTTACTCAGCTCCTCAATCTTACGATCGATAAACTGGGATAGGCTTGGATCTGCGGCCAGCTCTCTGCTCTTTTTGAAAGCGTCGATCGCATCGTTATTTAAACCAATATTCTCAAAGCTGGTAGCCAGGTAAAACCATACCTCTGCATTGTTCGGCGTTTGATTGATAACCGTTTTGAAACGGTCAACCGCTTTATCAAATTGTCTTGATCGCATAGAGAAAAGACCGAGGTTGTAATTTGCTTTCACATGATCCGGCTGTTCTTCAACCACTCCAAGAAGCATGGTAATACCTTCCATGGGCGCCGGGCCGTTTACCAGTGAGGTACCCAGTCCGGTACGGGCATCCAGGTTTTCTTTATCAAATTCCAAGGCTTTTTCGTAGGCACTTCTGGCTTTGCCGGTTAAAACGGGAGCCATCACCGTGTCACTAAGATGCTGATAGGAATCTGTAAATTTGTCGCCTGTTTTCAACCAATTGTCAAAACTAGGCTCTTGTAAGGCAATTTCATTGTAAACATAGGCAGCGGGCATTGGCTTATCCACATCGTCCCAAAGCTCAGCCAACTGTTTATAGAGGGCTAATTTCTCATCGTCAGAAGCAGTTTTTAATTTCGCTTCCACATCTGTGATGGTCTGGCTTAAGTTGGCACTCAAGCCTTGTTTTGCAATTTCAGACACCGACTCCAGGGAAAACATTTCAGACGCACCCGTTTCAGCACTCGCATCGGCAGCGTCGTCTTCGTTTGTCAAACTCTTTACAGGTTGCAGAAAAATTACTACCATTAAAAGTAGTACTCCGGCAATCGCGATAATTTGTTTTGTATTGATCATGGTTTCCCTTTTTAGGTTACTCCTATGCGGAGTGTCTGGCATTACGCTTTAACAGTATTACCGTTTTTTACTTTTTCAATAAAAACCTTGGCAGGTTTGAAACTTGGCACAAAATGTTCAGGAATAATGATAGCAGTGTTCTTTGATATATTACGCGCGGTCTTCTGGGCTCTCTTCTTTACCACGAAACTTCCGAAACCTCTAACATATACGTTCTCTCCCTCAATCATAGCGTTTTTAACCACCTTGAAGAATGCTTCAACGGTAGCTTGTACGTCCGTCTTTTCTAATCCAGTTTTCGTGGATATCTCCGTGATAATATCTGCTTTAGTCATGTTTTAATTAAATTTTTATTTTATAAGCGATCTTTATTTTCCTTAATCGAATTGGGACGCAAAAGTATCCTTTTATAATGATTAAACAAAATCATAGCCAACAAATATTTACTCAAACCACCTTAGAACCAATACCTAAGCAAAGCTAATTGAAATATTACAGAAAGCTGGTAGGCTATCGAAGTGATTTTCATCTTATTTTAGGATGTTTGCAGGATGTATTTCTCTGATGAGCTGATTCGCTGGTATGCCGGGCATAAGCGCGACCTGCCCTGGCGGCACAGCCGCGATCCTTACGTCATCTGGCTCTCGGAAATTATTCTGCAGCAAACGCGTGTTCAACAGGGCCTGCCCTATTTCCATCGCTTTCTGGATGCCTACCCAACGGTTGGCGACTTTGCACGGGCGCCTGAAGAAGAGATACTCCGGCACTGGCAGGGCCTGGGCTACTATTCCCGGGCACGCAATATGCTGAAGGCGGCAGAAATGGTAATGACTGATTTTCAAGGCATTTTCCCGTCCGACTTCGATTCGCTCCTCCGACTCCCCGGAATCGGGGTGTATACCGCTTCGGCGATCTCCTCTTTCGCCTCCGATGAGCATAGGGCCGTAGTCGACGGAAACGTCTATCGCGTGCTGGCAAGGTTCTTCGGCATCGAAACCCCCATCAACAGTCCTGCTGGCATAAAACTCTTTCAGCAGCTGGCGTTGGAAATGTTGCCCTCCGGTCAGTCCGCCCTATATAATCAGGCGATTATGGAATTTGGCGCATTGCAGTGCAAACCTCAAAATCCCGCCTGCGGCAGCTGTCCGCTTCAGCCATCGTGTTATGCATATTCCAACCACAAGACAGGCGAGTTTCCGGTGAAACTCAAATCGGCCAAAAGCCGGAACCGATACTTTCATTATTTTATCATCCGGGAAGGAGAAGGCGTGTGGATGCAGCAGCGGAAGGGTGGCGACATCTGGGAAAATTTATACGAGTTTCCGCTGATAGAAGGCACGGAACCAACGACCGATTCCGGCTTAGTCGACCCCGGACAAGTTTGCAGCACTTTCGGAGTGCAGGTGGAATTCGTATACAGCAGCGGGGTCATTAAACACGTATTGAGCCATCAGAACATTTATGCCCGTTTTTATGAGATCCGAAACGTTCATTCCGAAGTATTGAAAAATCCGGCACTGAATTATGTTTTGATAAAAGATTTAGATAAATTAGCTAAACCGAAGCTTATGTATTCGTTTATTGAACAGTATCTTATCTAACCAATTGTATATGTCTGGAATCAACAAAGTAATATTAGTGGGTCATCTCGGGAAAGATCCTGAGATCCGGCACCTGGACAATAACGTTACCGTAGCAAGTTTTCCCCTGGCCACCTCTGAAACTTTCAACAAAGACGGAAAACGAGTGGAGCAAACCGAATGGCACAATATTGTGATGTGGCGCGGACTGGCCGAGCTTGCCGAAAAGTTTCTACACAAGGGAAAACTGGTGTATATCGAGGGGAAAATTCGTACGCGCTCCTATGAAGACCGGGAAAATATTAAGCGCTACATCACCGAGATCGTTGCCGACAACTTTACCATGCTAGGGCGGAAATCCGATTTTGAAAGTCAGCAGAACAGTGCTGGAAGCAGTGAGAATATAAATCCGGTCAACTTCAAAGAAAACGAAAATGAAGATGATGGTCTTCCTTTCTAGTCGACCGGACTGTAGGTTTATTTCAGGCTGACGCGAATCTGTAGTTCATTCAGCTGTTTATCATCGATAGATGCCGGCGAATCGATCATAACGTCCCGGCCAGAATTATTTTTAGGGAAAGCAATCACATCGCGGATGGAATCCAACCCTGCAAAGATTGATACCAAACGGTCGAATCCTAAGGCGATGCCACCATGCGGCGGTGCACCGTAGGTAAAAGCGTCCATTAAAAATCCGAATTGCTTTCTTGCTTCCTCTTCCGAAAAACCTAGAAGTTTAAACATTCTTGCCTGAATATCCTGGTTGAAGATCCGGATCGATCCTCCACCTACTTCCGTTCCGTTGATCACCATATCATAGGCATTGGCCCTGACTTTAGCCGGATCGGTATTTAGCAGATCCATGTCTTCGGGCTTTGGCGCCGTAAATGGATGGTGCATGGCATGGAAGCGCTCTGAATCTTCATCCCACTCGAGCAGGGGGAAGTCTGTTACCCAAAGCGGCGCAAAGGTGTCTTTGCTCCGAAGTCCTTGCCTGTCGGCAACCTCCAAACGAAGTTCGTTTAACTGTTTGCGTGTCTTATCTGCCGGTCCGGCCATGATGAGCATTAAATCGCCCTCTTTCGCGCCCATCCGCTCAACAATGGCACGCAGATCGTCTTCCGAATAGAATTTATCGACCGACGACTTGACGGTTCCGTCGAGGTTAAAGCGAATGTAAACCAGTCCCGTTGCTCCGACCTGCGGACGCTTTACATAATTGGTAAGCTCGTCGAGCTGCTTGCGGGTATAGAAAGCGCAGTCGTCCGCGTTAATACCCACCACCAGTTCGGCTGCGTCGAACACGGGAAAGCCCCGGTCTTTCACCAAATCGTTGAGCTCGGTGAATTTCATATCGAAGCGAATATCAGGCTTGTCCGATCCATACAGGCGCATCGCATCGGCATACTCCATCCGTGGGAAGTCGTTCAGAACAACACCTTTCACACTTTTGAAAAGTTGTTTGACCATACCCTCAAAAATATTCAGGATATCTTCCTGCTCAATAAAGGTAAGCTCGCAATCGATCTGCGTAAATTCGGGCTGACGGTCTGCCCGAAGATCTTCATCCCGGAAGCATTTAACGATCTGAAAATAGCGGTCGAAACCCGAGACCATCAAAAGCTGCTTGAAGGTTTGGGGCGACTGAGGAAGGGCATAAAACTCGCCCGGGTTCATCCGGCTTGGCACCACAAAATCGCGCGCTCCCTCAGGAGTAGATTTTATCAGTACAGGCGTTTCTATTTCGAGAAAATTTTGACCGTCTAAAAAAGTTCTTATTTCCTGAGCCATGCGATGACGCAGGATCAGATTTTGCCGTATCGGATTACGGCGAAGGTCAAGATAGCGGTATTTCATCCGTATATCTTCGCCGCCGTCGGTTTCATCTTCAATTAAAAACGGTGGAAGTTTGGCAGGATTGAGGATGGTTAAGGAGGTTACTTTGATTTCAATTTCACCGGTTGGAATCTTCAGGTTTTTGCTGGCACGTTCAATTACCGACCCACTCACCTGGATAACGTATTCGCGCCCTAATTCCCGTGCACTGGCACGAAGGGAGGCATCGTCGTCACTGTTGAAGGCAAGCTGCGTAATTCCGTAGCGGTCGCGCATGTCGACGAAGGTCATTCCGCCAAGATCGCGCGATTTCTGGACCCAGCCACACAGCTGTACTTCCTTACCTAAATCTGCTATTGATAGTTCACCACAAGTATGTGTTCTGAGCATATATAATGTATGTATGGTTTAACCAGCCAATGTGTTTGTTTTACGGCTGATGGCTAAAGACTTCACTTCTTTCTCGATGGAGGCTGCATCGTAACCGCACTCGGCCCATAGTTCAGGTTGTTCGCCGTGTTCCACGATGGTATCGGGGATTCCCAGACGAATGACCCGGCTGCTGTAATGGTGGTCGGCCATGAATTCAAGAACGGCACTGCCCATACCACCTTCCAGGCTGCCGTCTTCAACGGTTACAATCTTCTTGAATTTTTTAAATACGCCATGAAGAAGTTCGGTATCAAGGGGTTTTACAAAACGCAAATCGTAATGCGCCGGAAAGATGCCATCTTCATTCAGGTTACGACAAGCCTTAACGGCTTCATTTCCAATATGACCAATGCTTAAAATAGCGACATCTTCGCCCTCGCAAACCACCCGTCCGCGACCTACCTCAAGGGCCTTCAGAGGACGTTTCCAGTCGACCATCACTCCCTGACCCCGTGGATAGCGTATCACAAAAGGGCCCATATCATCCTGTTGCGCGGTAAACATCAGATTTCGAAGTTCTTCTTCGTTCATCGGTGCCGATATCGTCATATTTGGAATGCAACGCATATATGCGATGTCGTACGCACCGTGATGGGTGGGTCCGTCGGCACCCGCAACACCTGCCCGGTCAAGACAGAATACCACATTCAGATTCTGAAGTGCAACATCGTGAATTACCTGATCGTATGCACGCTGCATAAAGCTTGAATAAATATTGCAAAACGGGAGAAGACCCTGTGTTGCCAATCCGGCCGAGAACGTAACAGCATGCTGCTCGGCGATGCCGACATCGAAGGCCCGTTCAGGCATGGCCTTCATCATAATATTCATGGAAGATCCAGAAGGCATGGCAGGCGTTATGCCCATAATGCGCTTATTATTCTCGGCAAGCTCAACGAGCGTATGTCCGAAAACATCCTGATATTTGGGGGGAACCGGTGTCGTGGACGCCGACTTTTTAATTTCACCGGTAATTTTATCAAACAGCCCCGGCGCGTGCCAGGTCGTCTGATCTTTTTCGGCAAGTGCGTATCCTTTCCCCTTGGTCGTGATGCAATGCAGCAACTTCGGACCGGGAATATCTTTTAAGTCCTGAAGCGTTTTCACCAGTCGCTTTACATCGTGCCCGTCTACGGGACCGAAATAGCGAAATTTTAAGGCCTCAAACAGATTGCTGTTTTTCAGCAGCGTTCCTTTAATGCTCTTTTCAATTTTTTTAACAACGCCAAGGGCATCGGGACCCAGTTCCGAGATTTTCCCTAAAACATATCCGATGTCGTCGCGGAAGCGGTTATATGATTTTGAGGTAGATATACTCGTCAGGTACTCTTTCAGGGCACCCACATTCGGGTCGATCGACATGCAATTGTCGTTCAGAATAACCAGGATATTAGAATTAGCAATGCCGGCATGATTCAGACCCTCAAAGGCCAGCCCGGCCGTCATCGCTCCGTCGCCGATCACCGCCACATGTTGCCGGTCGTGCTCGCCCTTGTAAACCGAGGCCACGGCCATGCCCAGGGCGGCAGAGATGGAAGTAGATGAGTGCCCTACACCGAACGTATCGTACTCGCTTTCAGATCGTTTCGGAAAGCCGCTAAGACCGTCCTTCCTCCGATTGGTATGAAAATGATCACGCCTCCCGGTAAGTATTTTATGACCATAGGCCTGATGCCCTACGTCCCAAACGAGCTGGTCGTACGGCGTTTCCATCACATAGTGTAAGGCAACCGTTAACTCAACCACACCAAGACTTGCCCCGAAATGCCCTCCGTAAACGGAAACCACATCTACGATATACTGACGTAATTCTTTGCTTAGTTGTTCTAGGTCAGACTCCTGTAGCTTTCGTAAGTCGGCGGGGCTGCTTATATTCTTTAATAACTCTCCCGGTTCAAAATCCATATGCAGTTGGTTTTTTACAAAACATTTACAAATTACGTCATAATATTTAAAACATCCTATTCCCCTAGGCAGCTTTGGATCTTATCAGTATTTTTGTCGACTTGCAATCATGATAAAGCCTGAAAATTTCGAAATCAGTTTGCCTCATTTTGAAGGTCCTTTCGACCTGCTGCTGTTCTTTATCGAGCGCGACGAGCTGAATATTCACGATGTACCGATTGCAAAAATCACGCACGATTTCCTGAATTATCTTCATCAGATGAGCACCCTTAACATGGAGATCGCGAGCGAATTTATTTTTGTGGCTGCCACCCTGATGCGAATCAAAGCACGAACCCTGTTGCCCAGCCTGGTGGGCGAGGAAGAAACGGACGAGCCTGATTTGAAAGAAGATCTCATACAGCGCCTTATTGCCTATAAACAATTTAAGGAAGCTTGCGAAGGCTTACGGATACTGGAAGAAAGGCGCCTGCAGATGTCGGCCAGGATGAGCCTCGCCATTGATCTGGAACGCGCTGCCCAGCGCAATGAGAAGAGCGAAGAGCTTGAGTCGTTCGACCTTTACAAACTGATGCATGTCTATGAACGGGTCATGCGCCGGCACCTCGATCGGCACACGGAGGTAGCGCACCATGTTCAACAATATCCCTATACCATTGAGGCGCAGAAAGAACGCATTGCCCGGTTGCTTGAACTCGATCAGCAGCTTAATTTTCAGGATCTGCTCCGCGAATCGTCTAACCGGATCCACTTCGTGTATAATTTTCTGGCGATTCTGGAAATGCTGCAGCAACAGCTTCTTGAAATTCAGGTGGAGACTGGCTACAACAACTTTATATTGAAAAAACTCTAAATTTTATCTAAGTTTGACATTTAGGAACGACACAATAACATCATGAAAAGAGATACCTTAATATTTGATCTGATTGCCGAAGAGCTGGATCGTCAGGAAGAAGGCCTGGAACTTATTGCTTCAGAAAACTTCGTCAGCAAGCAAGTAATGGAAGCAGCCGGATCGGTTCTAACGAATAAATACGCCGAGGGCCTTCCCGGCAAACGCTATTACGGCGGTTGTGAGGTTGTAGATGAGATCGAGACGATTGCCATCGAACGGGCCAAGCAGCTTTTCAATGCAGCGTGGGCAAACGTTCAACCCCATTCGGGTGCACAGGCAAATTCAGCGGTATTTCTTGCTGTGCTTAATCCGGGCGACAAGATATTGGGCTTCGACCTTTCTCACGGCGGACACCTCACGCACGGCTCACCGGTAAATTCATCGGGAAAACTTTATCAGCCTTACTTCTATGGTGTAAATAAAGAAACCGGACTCATCGAATACGATGAACTGGAGAGGATTGCACTGGAGGAAAAACCTAAATTAATTATATGTGGTGCGTCGGCCTACTCCCGCGACTGGGATTACGAATTTATCCGCCGGGTAGCGGATAAGATTGGTGCCCTGGTACTTGCCGACATTTCGCACCCGGCAGGCATGATTGCAAGGGGGCTGCTAAACGATCCGATTCCTCATTGCCATATTGTGACCACCACTACGCATAAAACGTTGAGGGGGCCACGCGGGGGACTTATCCTGATGGGAAAAGACTTTGAAAACCCCTTCGGAATTAAGACACCAAAAGGAGAGACAAGAATGATGTCGTCTCTTCTGGACATGGCCGTTTTTCCCGGAACACAGGGAGGCCCGCTCGAACATACCATTGCTGCAAAAGCCATTGCTTTCGGCGAAGCCCTGAGCGACGAATACATGGAATACATTGTTCAGGTTAAGAAGAATGCTCAGGCGATGGCTGCAGCATTCGTAAAACGAGGCTATGATATCATATCAGGCGGCACCGATAATCACCTGATGCTGATCGACCTTCGAAATAAAAACATCAACGGCAAAGTGGCTGAGCGGGTTCTGGGCGAAGCAGGCATTACGGTAAATAAAAACATGGTTCCTTTCGATGACAAATCGGCTTTCACCACTTCTGGTATCCGTGTTGGAACTGCTGCGATCACCACGCGGGGATTGAAAGAGGCTGAAATGGAAACGGTGGTTTCGTTTATTGATGAGGCACTGATGAACCCGGAAGACGAAGCTAAACTTTCGGAGATTCACGACCAGGTAAATGATATGATGGAGAAATTTCCTCTATACCGCTAAACAAGCCCTTACGACAAAACGAACATTCAAAACCGGCCCTTCAGCCGGTTTTTTTGTTTTCTCAGCGTTTGGTAACGGCGATCGTTGCAATACTAAGACGCACTCCGCTAATCTGAAGCAGGGGAATGCAACAGGCCTCAAGCGTTGCGCCAGTGGTGAGCACATCATCTACCAGAAGAATATGTTTTCCTTCGAGGCGGGCAGGATGCGCCACCTGGAAAATACCCTCCATATTTTCGAAACGCTCCCAGCGGGTGTTGCTTTTTGTCTGGCTCCTGGTATGAACTGTACGAACCAGCGAGTCTGTAATGACTTCGACAGACAAAGCTCTGCCGAGCCCACGTGCGAACCATTCACTTTGATTGTATCCGCGCCAGCGAAGGCGCTTCTTGTGAAGGGGCACAGGCACAATCAGGTCGCACGAACGGAAAGCGGCCGACTTGCCAAGCTCCAGACCATAGAGAAAACCAAGATAGTCGGCCAGGACAAATCCTTTTTGGTATTTAATGCGGTGAACAATCCGCTGAACGGAAGAACCTGCTGAAAAATAAAGATAGGAAGCCAGCGCATTCAGGGGAATGCGGCCGGCCAGTTGTCGCATCGCCAAATTGTCGGCGTCGTGGTGAAATCCGGTAACGGGAAGATGGTAGAGGCAAGGGGTACAAAGATGTTTTTCCTGCGACACTAATGCCCGATCGCAGCATACGCAGAGTTCCGGGAACAGGAGCGCAATTGCGTCGTTGAAGGCCCCGCGAACCGAATCCCAAAATTTTATTTTTCTTTGACTGCTAACTGGCCGCATGCTGCATCAATATCTTTCCCTCTGCTCCTTCTGACATGGGTATTGATTCCGCGTTTCCGCAGGAAGTCGGCAAACAATTCGATCTTGTCGACTTCCGCATTCTTGAAGTCAGCAAAGGCAATGGGGTTATATTCAATAATATTCACCTTGCAGGGAACATGCTTGCAAAACGCGGCCAGCTCGGCTGCATCGGTAAGTTCGTCGTTAAATTCATTAAACACGATATACTCGTAAGTTACCGGGTTCTTTGTTTTCGCATAGTAGTATTTCAACGCTTCAGCCAGGGCCGCCAACGAGTTCTGCTCGTTGATCGGCATGATTTCATTGCGTTTTTTATCGTTGGCAGCATGAAGAGACAATGCCAGATTGAACCGTACCTCATCGTCGCCCAGCTTTTTAATCATCTTGGCAATTCCTGCTGTGGAAACGGTGATACGCCGGGGCGCCATATTCAGTCCATCGGGCGAAGTGATGCGGTCGATTGATTTAAGAACGTTTGCATAGTTAAGCAAGGGCTCACCCATGCCCATATATACAATATTGGTAAGCGGTTTTTGATATTTCTCTTCCGCCTGCCTGTTGATCAGAACAACCTGATCGTAAATCTCATCGGCATTGACATTGCGCTTCCGATCCATATAACCGGTTGCGCAGAATTTGCAGGATAAACTGCAGCCCACCTGGCTGCTTACACAGGCAGTCATACGCTCGGTGGTTGGAATTAATACGCCCTCGATAATATTGGAATCGAATAATCGGAAAGCATTTTTAATGGTACGGTCGTCGCTTAACTGGGATGTTTGAACGCTAACAGGGTTGATGCAAAAATGCATTTTTAGTTTTTCCCGAAGTTCTTTGCTCAGGTTGCTCATCTGGTCAAAGTCGACGCAGGATTTCATCCAGAGCCACTCGTAAATCTGTCTGGCCCGAAATTTTTTTTCTCCTAAACCCTCTAACCGTTCCTGTAAGTCGTTAAAACTCAACGATCGTATATCGACTATTTTAATATTCTTTTCCACTGGCGCAAAGTTACGGCTTTTCTAAGAAACTATATAAAATATAAAAAGGGCCGCAATCAAGCCGATTACTTTTCATTTACTGTATTATTTTTGCTAAAATTGCAAATACAAAAACAAACTAATACTAAAACATTCCAAATGCGCCGATATATATCCGCGGACTATGTTGTTCCTGTCAGTTCTGAGCCCATCAAGAATGGCGTGGTCGTGCTGGGTGCCCGGAATGAAATCATAGAGCTGCTTCATGAACGTGAAGTGCCTGTCCACATTTCCCTTGAGAAATATGAAGGAATACTGGTCCCCGGCTTTATAAATTGCCATTGCCATTTGGAGCTCTCACACATGAAGAACAACATCCCTGCAAAGACCGGACTGATCGAATTCCTTAAGCAGGTGTCGAGAAGGCCGCCAGCAGAACTTGGAGAGATCAAGAAAGCGATCGAGGAAGCGGATGAGGAAATGCATCAGGCGGGCATCGTTGCTGTGGGTGATATATCGAACAGCGACCACACGAAGGAAAAAAAATTAACTAGTAGCATTTATTACCATACCTTTTCCGAGATCTTCAATTTTGATCCGGACGGCGCCAAGGAAGCTTTCAGAAAAGGCATGGAATTGTGTGAGTCTTTCGCACCTTTATCGAGTTCGGTAACCGCGCATGCTCCCTATTCGGTTTCGAAAGAGTTATTTCGCTACATCAAGCTTTTTAATGAGCAGGGAAATAACCTCATCAGCATCCATAATCAGGAAAGCGAAGAAGAGAACAAGTTTTTCCGATATAAGACCGGGGGTTTTCTCGATTTCTATGCATTTCTAAACAAAAATATAGACTTTTTCAAGGCGCAGGCCCGCAATTCATTGCGGTCAATTTTGCCTCTGCTTCCAAACCAGCGGATTTTGCTGGTGCATAATACCTACACCTCCTTTAAAGACATTTCATTTGTCGACCGCTATAAAAGGGAGGTAATCTGGTGTTTATGTCCAAAAGCAAATCTTTATATTGAAGACCGCTTGCCTAAAATTGATTTCTTCATGAATTCTCGGCTTCCTGTAGTTCTGGGAACCGACAGCCTTGCTTCGAACGACAAATTGTGTATTCTCTCCGAAATAAAAACACTACTCAGGGCGTATCCAAAACTCTCATTTTTGAAGTGCCTGCAGTGGGCGACATTAAACGGAGCGGAATATTTAGGGATTGAGAAGCGCTTTGGAAGTTTGGAAAGCGGAAAGCGACCGGGCCTCAATTTACTAACCAACAACGACGAACTAAGCATTACAGAACATACCGAGGTAAGAAAACTTGCCTAGACTCTGATATTTGTTGTATTTTTGGCGCTGAAAAACAACCCAATATCGTTGTCATGAAACATCTCAACTTAATCGTTACGGGTAACGTGCAGGGGGTATCTTACCGGGCTGCGACTAAGGCCGTGGCCGATCAGCTCGGCATCCGCGGTTTTGTTGTAAACCGCCAGGATGGTAGCGTGTATATCGAGGCGGAAGGAAAGCCCTTTTCAATTGACATGTTTTTAGACTGGTGTAAAGAAGGTCCTGAAAAAGCCGTTGTAGAAAACGTAAACCATGAGGAGTCCGAGCTGAAAAACTTTCAGTACTTCGAAATCCGGAAAAAGTAGAACCCTTAATCCTGTAATTTGTCAGTTTTAAAAAAATTCGCCGGTCAGACGCTTATTTATGGGCTCAGTACCATTATAGCCCGACTGATCAATTTTGTGCTGACACCGGTACTGGTACGGGCCTATCCGGCGCAACTTTTTGGAATTTTCACCAATCTTTACGCCTATGCGGCCATCCTGAACGCTATTCTTGCGTTTGGAATGGAAACTACCTTTTTCCGCTTTCTTCAGAAGAACGCCGATCGGCCCGAGGACGTAAAAAACACATCTTTCTTCTTTATTCTGCTTATGTCGGGCGTATTTATGCTCGCAACCGTCTTATTCGCGCCGGGCATAGCGAACTGGCTGTTTGAGGAGAAGGGCGGCGAATATGTAGACTATATTTATTTATTTGTAGGAATTGTGGTGATGGACGCGCTGGCCGTTATTCCGTTTGCACAAATTCGGGCGGCGGGCAAACCCCTTCGTTTTGGACTGATCAAGCTGACCAACGTTGCCACCATGGTGGCCTTTACCATGCTTTTCGTCGTGATTCTTCCCTATGTGGTCGAGCACGAAATGCCCGGCGCCGACTGGATTGGCGGCTGGTTAAAAGATGAATGGATTGGCTATGTTTTTCTGTCGAACGTAATTGCCAGTTTTGTGACGCTCCTGCTGCTTATTCCTGAATTATCAAGCTTGAAAATAGTGTATAATAAGGCTTTGATGAAAGAGATGCTGTTGTATTCGACACCCATACTCATTGCCAATCTTTCCTTTATCATTAACGAGACGCTCGATAAAATTTTTCTGATCAAACTACTTCCTTTAGAGACAGGCGCCCGCGACCTGGGTATATACGGGGCAGCCTCCAAGCTGGCCGTTTTTCTGAGTATTTTTATAAACGCCTTCAGACTGGGGGCCGAGCCCTTCTTCTTCAGTCATGCCAAAGACCCGAACTCGGGTAAGACCTATGCCATGATCATGGATTATTTCGTGATCGCGGTTTGTCTGGCAGTGGTTGGAATTGCTGCAAATATTGAGATATTGAAATATTTCATTACCGGAAGCGATGAGGCGCAGAAGGTGATCTATTGGTCGGGCTTACACATTGTCCCCATATTGTTGATGGGCTATGTATTTCTGGGGGTGTATATCAATCTCTCTATCTGGTATAAACTGTCCGATCAGACGCGTTTCGGATTATATATATCCCTGATTGGAGCCCTCATCACCATTGTGCTGAACGTCATTTTTATCCCCGGATACAGCTATGTGGCTTCGGCCTGGATAACAGCCATCGTATATTTCACCATGATGGTCCTGTCGTTTACACTGGGGCAGAAAAACTATCCCATCCCTTATAACGTGCTGAAAAACTCGCTCTATATTCTATCAGCAGCTGCTCTGACCTGGTTATGCTTCCACGTTTTTGAGCGAAACCTGATTGCGGGCAACGCAATATTCGCTATATTTATCCTGATTACTTTTTTCGCGGAGCGGAAACAACTATTTACCCTATTGTCGAAATCGAAATGATTGTTAAAGTTATAAATACATCCGAACACCCTCTACCCAACTATCAGACAGACCTGTCAGCCGGAATGGATATCCGGGCCAACCTACCGGAAGGCGACCTGGAACTGAAGCCGATGGAGCGCTTACTTATCCCGACGGGACTTTTTATCGAGCTGCCGGCCGGATATGAAGCACAAATCAGACCGCGAAGCGGTTTAGCCTATAAACATGGTATCACCGTACTGAATTCTCCGGGCACCATTGATGCCGACTACCGGGGGGAACTGAAGGTTCTGCTTATCAATTTTTCAGACCAGCATTTCAAAATTGTTCATGGAGAACGCATTGCGCAAATGATTGTTGCCAAGCATGAGCAGATACAATGGGAAGCGGCACAGGTATTGACAGAGACTGCTCGCGGAAGCGGTGGCTATGGACATACAGGATTGGTTTAAAATGAAGAAATATTACAGGCTCTTATGTTTAGGGCTAGGCTTATTGGTGTCGGTTTCAGGTGTTGATGCACAGACTCGGGAAAAGAGCGAATCGGAGAAATTGTATCATGAAGCGACGCAGGCACTTAGTAGGGGCGACTATTTTACGGCTCAAAATAAGCTTGAAAACGCCATTGGCGTAGATAGCACCAATCAGGAAGCGGGGCTGGAGCTTCTCAGACTCTATTTCGCACAAAAGAACTTCGAGGGAGCAGCACCGCTTGCCGAGCAACTGGTTCGGGTTGCCCCCAAAAACGAAAGTAATCTGATCGCCCTGGCCGATGTTTATAAAGCGACGGAAAATTTAGACGGACTGATTGATGTCTTCTCCCGTCTGATGGAACTCAGTCCGGACAATGCGAACTTTTACTACGATAAAGCCTTCACGCTCTCGCTGAAGAAAGAATATGCACAGTCCCTGGATCTTTATCAGGCAATCGAAAATCGGTTTGGCGCGGACGACCGGCTATTTGTAGCCCGCAAGGATCTTTTTATGCGCCAGGAAAAACATGATGAGGCCATCGCTATCGCGAAAGACTACATGGCGCAACGGCCCGGGTCCAGCCAGGCGCCACTGATGCTTGCCAATATTTACCTGGACCTGGAAAAACCGGAACTGGCGCTGGAGATACTTAATGAGGCAGAAAAAACGTTCAGCGATGAAGCGTTTATCCCATTAACAAAAGCCGACGCCTATAAAATGCTGGGGGACGACCGCCAGGTGATTACGGAATTGAAAAAGGCGATGCGCCATCCGGAACTTGCGGTAGAAATTAAAATCAGGAGTATTTATAATACACTGCAGGGAGCTTCCGACGAAAGTGCCTGGCGGTCGGCTGAAGAGCTAAGTGAAATTTTGATGGAGCTCCATCAAGATAAAGCAAGTACTCATGCCGTTTACGGCGACATTCAACTGCAGAAGCGCAACCCGGAAGCTGCACTGAGTTCATTTCGCACTGCTGTAAAACTTGATAGCTCGATGGACTTTGTTTGGGAACAGCTGCTGCAGCTCGAAGTTTCTTTAAATGAGTTGAAGTCAGCCCAAAAAAACGGTGCCGATGCCCTGGAGAAGTTCCCAACGAATGCTAATATTTTGCTATTCACCGGCTATGCCTTCCTTCTCGACAGGAACTATTCGGAAGCGCGTTCGTTTCTCGAAAGTGCCCTGAATTATGCCGACCCGGCAAATGAAGCGCTGATGCTCGAGATTTACAGCAGCCTGGGAGATCTCTACAACTCGCTCGATATGCCGGCAGCTTCCAACGTTGCATACGAGGAAGCCCTGGCACTCGATAGCACAAATACGTATGTACTCAATAATTTCGCTTACTATTTGGCGTTAAGGAATGAGAAACTTGATCGGGCAGCTTCTATGTCGAAACTTTCCAACGAATTGAGTGAGAACAACCCCTCATACCAGGATACGTATGCCTGGGTGTTGTTTCAGCTTGGTCAATACGAGGATGCGCTGCAATGGATAGAAAAAGCCATAAGGCACTCAGATTCTCCCTCCGCTACACTGATAGAGCACAAGGGTGATATATTATTTAAGCTGGGAAAGAGAAAAGAGGCGCTTCAGTACTGGCAACGAGCTTTAAAAATCAACTCTTCTGGCGATACAGAAAAATTAACCAGAAAAATTAAAGAACGTATTTATGTGGACTAGAAAATTAATATTATTTGGTGCGGTGCTGATTTTATCTGCAGGCGCCTGCTCGAGCAGAAAGGCTGCCAACACTTCAGCCGGAATGGCGAAGGAACTTTCAAAGAAAGAAACAAACGCCCTGATGGAGGGCATTGATAACAGTCGCATCACCTATCAGAGTTTCAATACCAAGGCGCGGACGAAGCTCAATGTCGATAACAAATCATTCAATGCGACTTTGAATATCCGAATTAAAAACAAGGAGGTCATTTGGATTTCAGCCAATGCATTCCTCGGAATTGAGGCTGCGCGAATTATGATTACCCCGGATCGGATACAAATCATCAACAGACTGCAAAGTACGTACGTCGATCGGCCCTTCAGCTATATATACGAATTTGCCAGTAGAGAACTTAGCTTTGAGGACCTGGAAAACCTGCTTGTAGGCAATATTCCCCGGTTTTACGAAAACCCGGAAAGCAAGCACTTCATTGCTGCCAATAATTATCAGATTACAGGAACAACGCCTACGTTGGGATATGAAATCAAACTGAATCCGGAATTTAATATTTTGAGTGCGCTTCTTTCTGAAACGTCAAAAGATCAAAACCTGCTATTTTCTTACGAGTCCTATCAAAACGTTGGCGAGAGAAGCGTTCCCGCAGGAGTTAATCTGGATCTGCGTGCCCCCAAAACGAAATTAAACGCAATTATGAGTTACGACGACATTTCGTTTAACGAACAATTGAGTTTTCCGTTTCAGGTCCCGGAACGGTATAAAAAAATATAATGAGTAACTTCGTTTAAATTTACGATTTAGAGAATGAAATTGGTTAAAACGGTATTGAGTATTGTGGTAGTTTTTCTTTGCGTTGGCGTAAGCTATGGGCAGACCAGCGCAGAGTTGAAAAGACAACGGGAGCGATTAAATCGGGAAATCAATCTTTTAAATCAAAGTTTGAAGCAGACTTCTAACGAGAAGACCCTCACCTTAAAACAAGTGAATGCGCTGAATACGCAAATATCGCTGCGGGAGAAAAAGATAAGCACCATCAGCTCGGAGATGCGATTGATTGAGCGCGAGATGGAAAAAAACACGCAGGAGATTAAAAAGCTGGAAGCGCAACTGGAAAAGCTTAAAAAGGACTATGCGAGTATGATCCGTTTTGCTTTCAGAAATAAAAATGGGTATAACAAAATGATGTTCATTTTTGCTTCGCAAGACTTTAATCAGGCCTTCAAGAGAGTGAAATACCTGCAGCAGTTTAGCGAATCCCGGAAAAACCAGGCGAAGGAAATTGAAGAAACCCAAAAAACGATTCAGGATAAGATAGCGCTGCTTGCGAAGAATAAACAGGAACAAGCAAGCCTGCTTGGGGAACAGGAGAAGGAGCGTAATACATTAAGCGTTCAGAAAAATGAGAAGTCAAAAGTGGCGAACAGTTTTGCTTCTCAGGAAAAACAGTATAAGCAGGAAATTACAAAGAAACAACAGGAGGCCAGCCGCCTTGCAAGGGCAATTCAGGCAGCCATCCGAAAGGAGATTGAAGAGGAGCAACGCAGGGCTGCCGAAGAGGCTCGCCTTGCTGCGGCGCGGCAAGCTGCAAAAGAGAAGGCTGAGGCCGACCGTGCCCGTGCGGCAGGTGAGCCGGCTAAACCGGTAGCGAAAGTGGAACCGGTAGCGAAAGCGGCTCCGAAGACCGCTTCCGGAGTGCTTTCAGCAACCCCGGAAGCCGCTAAGCTTTCCAATGAATTCATGGGCAACCGTGGAAGGCTCCCCTGGCCTGTGGCGCAGGGAACCATTACCCAGGGATTCGGCCAGCACACCTATGGCAAGGGCGTGAAGATGGAAAATAACGGTTTGAATATTCGCACCAATAACGGTGCAGCCGTCCGCGCAGTTTTCGACGGAGAGGTGAGAAGCGTTGTCCAGATGATGGGGGCCGGATATGCGGTCATAATCCGTCATGGAAAGTATTTCTCTGTCTACTCAAACCTAAAATCAGTTTCCGTGTCCCGTGGTGATAAAGTGACCGTTAAGCAGGTTATTGGGGCCGCAGCAACGGATCCGGATGAAGGAACCACAGAGGTTCACTTCGAACTATGGGAAGGTTCAGCACCCATCAATCCGACTCCGTGGCTTGCCCGGTTTTAATATATAATCGTATATTTGCAAACCTTTACTACTGAGTAAAGTAACAGAAATTAAAAATTAATAGTAGCGCACCATGATAAGTACAACGTTAGGGTTTATAGGAGGTCAGGAATTAATTATTATCGGATTAGGTATTTTATTGCTCTTCGGAGGAAGAAAAATTCCGGAACTGATGAGAGGTTTAGGGAAGGGTATCCGCGAATTTAAGGATGCTCAAAACGAAGAACCTGCTACTCCAGCTGAAAATGTGAAGGAAGAGACTAAATAAATCTCCTTTCTTAAACGATTTTTACTTAGGCTGCCTGCGCTATTCTTTGGCGCAGAAGGCGGTTTTTTGGTTTTTCGGATCATCCGTTTTCCAAGCTTATGCATTAGCATCTTCATTGGAATCCTATATATCAAGAAAAAAATCATCACCAGTAATAATGCCAGCGAATGGTCGTTAAATAACAGCGAATATTCGTTAAATAACAAGTTATCTTTTGACTTGTTTTGAAACCGGTAAATTAATTTACTGAATTTACCAATGTTAACCTGATCATAAATATGCCCAATAAGCAGTTTACAGTCATGGCCCTGTCTCTCGTGTTTGCGATGAAATCTGTGTCAGGCTTTGCAAAAGAGGTAACTCTTACCGCAGATAGCACTACCCGATATTCGAAAACGATATCTACCAATAAACCGAATCAGTTGAAGCGCCTCGACGCCATTAAACTGAGCGCAAGCGAACGGGAACTTGCATCCTCTTCGATTGAAAATATCCTAAACGATAGCCAATTTTCCAATTTAAGACGAGAACTTAAAGAGAATCAGCATGAATACGTTCAGGCATATCTCAATAAGTATACCAGTCGCGCATACCAGCAGCATTTCGCTAAAATGAAAGGCCTGGCGGCGTATTACTTCCCAATTTTCGAACGCGTCTTTAAAGAAACCAATATCCCCGAGGAGATTAAATACCTGGCAGTCATTGAGTCGGCGCTTAATCCACATGCCGTATCGAGGGTTGGTGCCACAGGCCCCTGGCAATTTATGTATGCAACGGCGAAAGGCTATGGGCTTGAAATCAATTCGTACGTGGATGAGCGCAAGGACCCTGTGGAAGCAACCTATGCCGCATCCAAATATTTAAAAGATGCTTATGAGAAGTATGGAGACTGGTTCCTTGCCATCGCTTCCTATAACTGCGGTCAGGGTAATGTTAACAAAGCCATCCGTAGAAGCGGGATTGCGAAGCCCTCGTTTTGGGAGATTGCACCTTATCTTCCACGGGAAACCCGCAATTATGTACCTGCCTTTATAGCCATCGCACAAGTCTTTGAAAATGAAAATCACTATCAATCTGGTGTTGTCGATGGCAGCTTCCCGGTGGAGATTGATATTGTACAGGTAGATAAGGCCCTTTCATTCGACGCAGTAGCCGATGTATTGGGAATCCCCGAGGACGACTTAAGCCGCCTCAATCCTGCATATAAAAGAGGGCTTATTAACGGGTCAAAATCGAAACCCGGACGCCTGATCGTCCCGAAGATTGAAAAAGCTCAATACGCCGGACTTTACAATCTCCTTCAGAACAGTCCGCGACCCGCAGAACGAATAATCGAGCCTGCAGCCAGTAATCCCCGGCCTTCATATATTGCTTATAGGGTAAAGAAAGGAGACACCCTGGATGGAATTACCAAGAAGTTTAAAGGATCGTCGATATCGGATCTAAAAGCCGAAAACGGCTTAAAAAATAACGTCATCCATCCTGGAATGACGCTCAAAATAAGTCAGAATTAATATTTCTATCAAGAAGAGGGTACTATTCCATTTCGAATTCCAATTCCAGGCAGCGACTAAAAACAATCCTTCCAGAAATTAAAATAACGGTTTTGGCTCATCAGGATTCGTCCGTTAAAAACGATGGAAAGTGCCCTGATTGGTCCTGCATTTCTATCAGCATCCGATAAGTCAGCTTCGGACCAGCTTCGGACCAGCTACAGACCAGCTACAGAGTTTAAGGCAAAAATCCGAAGAACGTATGGCTATCGTCCGAAGTTGGTTTAACGTTGGGATAAAGACGATCGGAACAGATCTGCATCACAGGCCATGCAGGCGCTGCGCAGGACACCGGGTTTACGGCCGATCGCTTCGGCAATAATGAGAGCCGGAATGACTACAGGAGATACGCGCCTTCGCTATTTCCGTCATCGTCGAATACAACGCTCACGTGCTCGTTGAGGACCGTGGACAGTTTTAACCCACTAAAATCGCTCACAATTGGATAGCTATGGTGACTCCGATCGACCAGAACGGCGGTTCGGACCTTCTTTAAAGGAATATTCAGGAACACGCCCAATCCATATACCAACGTACGACCACTGTTTAACACGTCATCTACAATGATAACGACTTTATTTTCGGCAGTGCTGATATCACTATCGAGCGAGGAAATAAGGGAGGTACTGTCCTTATCCAGTGTAATTTTAATGAGCTTAATTTCCTGGGAAGATATCTTTTTCAGCTCCTGGATGATTCTTTGTGCAAATACATAACCGCGATCGGCAATGCCCGCGAAAATAAGTTCCTGTTCGTCTATCGAGTCTTCAAGAATTTGGTGAGCAATCCGGGTGGTTTTTTGTCGTATTTGTACGCTCGTGAGAATGGTTACTTTATTTGACATCTGAAATAAATGAAGGATAAAAGTAATATATTTTTCCGAATTGAGACCCGGTGATAATGGAAAAGATGACAAGGAAACGCCGCGGCAGAAAAAACAAATGGGCTGCCTATCCAAGATGAGCAGCCCATTTATCTTTTAGATCTTATGTCTTTAATCCATATTCTTTTCAACCTGCACCCCTGCAGCATCTGCTGTCAATGCACGTCCTCCGTTATAATAGTAACGCTTCCAATAGGCATCATTTAGATCACTGACCATCACACCTCTGCTTGTAGACGCATGTGCAAATTTGTTATCGCCGATGTAAACACCCACATGGGATATGTTTTTGCTTCGAATCTTGAAGAACACAAAGTCGCCGGGCTGAAGATTGCCTTTACTCACTTTGTCCACGTTGGAATAGATATTTCTGGAATTGTATCCGATGGAGGTATTAAACACCTGCTCATATAACTGAGCCGCAAACTTAGAGCAATCGATACCTTTCTTCGTATTGCCGCCGAGGCGGTAGGGCGTTCCTATCCAGTCGTATATAAACTGGTACATTTTCGTATTACTGGTGGAATTTGCAGCCACTCCCATAATCTGGGAAAAATATTCTTTGGCAAGGTTGTCTGGATCGTTGTCGGAAGAGGTGGTGTTGGTTTGTGCTTTGACATTGCTGAAAAGAGTGCACAAGATGATTACAGAGGCTAAAACGACCGTCTTTTTCATATTTTTTAATTAAATGAAAACAATTTTAAATTGAAACTGTGGCTTATAATTGATATTCACATCGCAAATCTAACCGAAAACCCTATTGCGTCCAAATGTTTTAACAAAAATTTAACGTTTTTCTGGACACTGCTGTTCACAAAACTATACAGAGTAAAATTCTCGAGCGAATTATCATAATTCAATTCTATTGATTAGATTTGCCTACCCGCATTTATTATTATTAATACGTCAAAATGAGTTCAATAGCAATTACAAAAGAAACCTATTTAGAGTGGTATAGATCTATGCTGCTTATGCGAAGATTTGAAGAGAAAACTGGTCAGTTATATGGTCAGCAAAAGATAAGAGGATTCTGCCACCTTTATATTGGTCAGGAAGCTGTTGTTGCCGGAGCCATGTCCGTATTACGTCCGGAAGATTCCATGATTACAGCCTATCGTGATCACGCGCATGCCATTGCAAAAGGCATGACGGCGAACGCAGCGATGGCAGAATTATACGGAAAGGCAACGGGCTGCTCGAAAGGAAAAGGTGGATCGATGCACTTCTTCAGTAAAGAGCATAAATTTATGGGAGGTCACGGTATCGTTGGAGGCCAGATTCCCCTGGGTGCCGGTATTGCATTCGCTGAGAAATATAACGGAACAGATAACGTTTGTGTCTGCTATATGGGCGATGGCGCCGTTCGTCAGGGAGCTTTGAACGAGGCTTTCAATATGGCGATGCTATGGAAATTACCGGTCATTTTTGTTTGTGAAAACAACGGTTATGCCATGGGTACCTCCGTTAAGCGTACGACGAACCAGCTTGATATTTACAAAATGGGTTTTGCTTTTGATATGCCGAGCGCTCCTGTAGATGGAATGGATGTAGTTGCCGTTCACAATGCGATGGACGAAGCGGTAAGCCGTGCAAGAAAAGGCGACGGACCTACCTTCCTTGAAATCCGTACATATCGTTATAAAGGGCACTCCATGTCGGATCCCGCAAAATATCGCACAAAAGAGGAGCTGGAAGACTACAAAGGACGCGACCCATTAATTACTACAAAAGAAGCTATTCTGAAAAAGAAGTTTGCAGATGAAAAGTGGTTCGATGAGCTTGAGGCGGAAATCAAACAAACTGTAGCGGAGTCTGTTAAATTTGCAGAAGAATCTCCTTATCCGGAAGTTGATGAGCTGTACAAGGATGTTTACGTACAGACCGACTATCCTTATATCCGCAATTAATTTTTTAATTTAAGAAACTCAAAAAAAACAGAATGGCTGAAGTAGTTCGAATGCCCAAAATGAGTGATACCATGACTGAAGGTGTTATCGCAAAATGGCATAAAAAAGTCGGTGATAAAGTGAATTCAGGTGATGTTGTAGCTGAAGTCGAGACAGACAAGGCTACCATGGATTTTGAATCATACCAGGAGGGAACTTTACTATATACAGGCCCGAAAGAGGGTGAGGCAGTTCCGGTTGACGCAATTATCGCGGTTCTTGGCGAAGAAGGAGAAGACTTCGAAGCGTTACTTAAAGAGAACAATGAGGGTGATTCGTCTGCTGAGAAGACTGCGGAAACCCCTTCAAACTCATCGAAGTCAGATGAGAGCAGCGGAAGCGATGTGACGGCAGACGACTTGGGAGTTACCGTTATCACGATGCCTTTGCTGAGCGATACGATGACTGAAGGTGTCATTGCTACCTGGAATTTTAAGGTTGGTGACGATATTAAAAGTGACGATGCCATTGCTGATGTCGAAACAGACAAAGCCACGATGGAGGTTACTGCCTATGCAGAAGGAACATTATTGCACATCGGCCTCAAAGAGGGCGAAGCGGCAAAAGTAAATGATATTATAGCGATCGTGGGACCGAAGGGAACCGACATCACTCCGCTGTTAAATCAGAAAACAGCAGCTCCTTCAGGAGAATCAAAAAAAGAAGAGAAAACTAACGATTCGGCAGCGCCAGCCAAAGAAGTTGCAGAAACCCCGGCATCCACGGATAGTGATTCCCGGATTAAAGCTTCACCACTTGCCCGTAAACTGGCGAAGGAAAAAGGAATCAACCTGAACGAGGTGAAGGGCTCAGCTGACGGTGGCCGCATTGTTAAGAAAGATATTGAAGATTTCAAACCAGCGCCACGTACCGAAAGCAAGCCGACCGAAAAAGCAGCGTCTTCAGAAACAAAGGCAACGGAGAAAACAATCAGTATTCCTCAATACATCGGAGAAGAACGATATACAGAAAAAACCGTTACGCAGATGCGTAAAACGATTGCAAAGCGTTTATCCGAAAGTTTATACACGGCGCCACACTTCTTCCTTACCATGAAGATTGATATGGACAGTGCGATGAGCGCCCGTACGAAAATCAATGAAGTTGCATCGGTAAAGGTATCGTTCAACGATCTGGTTGTAAAAGCGGTAGCCGTTGCATTGAAACAGCATCCCAATGTAAACTCATCATGGCAGGGCGATAAGATCCGTTATAACGAACATGTCAATATCGGTGTAGCCATTGCTGTTGAGGAAGGTTTGCTGGTACCCGTAGTGCGTTTCGCCGATGGTAAGTCACTTTCTCATATCTCTGCTGAAGTGAAAGACTTTGCACAAAAAGCCAAAGCCAAAAAGCTACAGCCTTCGGATTGGGAAGGTTCGACCTTCACCATTTCGAACCTCGGTATGTTCGGAATCGACGAATTTACCGCTATCATCAACTCTCCCGACTCCTGTATCTTAGCGGTCGGAGGAATTCAGCAGGTACCTGTAGTTAAGAACGGCGCGATCGTTCCGGGTAACATTATGAAAGTAACCCTGAGTTGCGACCACCGGGTTGTAGACGGAGCCACAGGAGCGGCCTTCCTTCAAACATTGAAGAACTTACTGGAAGAACCCGTTCGTTTGCTTGCCTAGTTTTTAAGAATCCTATACTATAAACAGAAAGGGCCTCCATATGGAAGCCCTTTCTGTTTATAAGAACCTTCTCAGCTATCGTTCAAGCTTCTTAACACGGCTGGGGGTAGCCTCACCACTGATAAGTGATTTCGAGCCGCTGTACAGCGCCTTAATTGAAGAGATAATGTTTTCGATATTTAATGTCTCATATTCATCCTTTACGGTGTGGTAGTATTGATCGTTTACGATCTGAACGGTTGAAAAGGTATGTGCCGGTACGCCCAACATGGCAAGCGTCGCGTTGTCGCTCCTGTAAAACAGGTTCTGCTCCGGGTAAGGATCGGGATGAAAGGAGAACGCTGTACCTTCTACGCCTCGCTGCATAATCTGACCAAGATCGGAGTGCTCAAAGCCGGTCACATACATGCTGTTCGGGCCAAACTTGGAGTCTTTGCCGATCATTTCAATATTAATCATACCCACGATATCGTCCACATTCTGTTGCTGGCTAAAATACCGGGAACCGAAACCTCCGATTTCCTCGGCGGTAAAAGCCACGAATACCAACGTCCGTTCATTATCGCGCTTCTTTCCATAGGCTTTTGCTAAGCTGATAACAGCCGTTACCCCCGATGCATCGTCGTCTGCTCCGTTCGCTATGGAATCCTGCCCGACGGGCTTCTGAATTCCGATATGATCGTAATGTGCTGAAAAGACAACGATCTCTTTTTCTTTGCTCTTGCCCGGGATGGTACCCACAACATTGAAAAGTTCTTTCTGCTCAATGGAGGTCGCTGTTTCGACGCTGAAGCGGGCAGGACGCATCTCTGTTAGAACAAATATCTTGGTGGATAAGTCTTTCTTCGCCTCTGCAAACTCAACTGTGCCCCTGGAAACATATTGCCGGATACGGTCGAACGTTGGCTGATGCGAAGGGTCGATAAGAAATAGCAAGTTCTTGTCCGACGCAGCATATTTGCGATAGCTGCTCATAAAGTCGTCCTCCTTATTGATGGCAACGACCTCTACGTCATTTTGATTGCCTTTAAAGGAAGCGCTCCTGGAATTGAAGAAAGCCTGGCCGGAATTAAACGCTGCGTCATCAAACGAAATCCGTACGCTCAGCGGCGTGTAACTGTCTACGGAAAAGGTCTGCCTGTAGCTCCCATTCAGAGGCTGCACACCGGCTTTCTCAAATTCTGAGGATATAAAGTCGGCCGCCCTTTCAATACCGGGACTAAAGCTTGCACGACCTTCCATTTCATCAGAGGCGAGTGCTTTAACAATCCGGTCAATATCGGAGGATTCAAAAAGTGTTGCCGTATTCTTCTTTACGGAACAGCCGCTAAGAAGCAGCAACAGCAGGGGTAGGTAAAATCTCATGGATATAATTTATAAGTGATTAATAATGGGTAACGGTCATTTCTCCGCGAAGGCTGACCTCTGTCCACTTCGCGACTTCATCCTGGCTTTCAAATCGCCCCTGTAAATACAT
>DAIRDA010000003.1:5330-44017 GCA_036796375.1 Albibacterium sp. | reverse complement strand
CGCCGAAAACTTTTTTTTAAATTTTAGGTTAATAAACTATTACTCACCTAAATCAAAGGATATGACTACCAGAAAACCAGCGCTTATATTATTATCAATGGCCCTCTTATTCATGACTACGCTCAGTTCATGCGAACTGGTTGGCGATATCTTCAAAGGCGGAATGTACTTTGGAATTATTCTGGTTGTGGTGGTGGTGGCCTTAGTTATCTGGCTCATCAGTAAGATCGGACGCCGCTAGGGACATTTTCGACTGTTCTTCGTCCAAACGCTTTAATTTAGCCTGATAAACCGCAGTGGGGCTCCCAAAAACGTAGAAAAGTTTTTGACGGAGCCCCTTTGCTTCTTTTACGTCGCGCACCATATCGTTAAATTCATGAAAGTTGAGGAAAATGGGATCCATCCGGTCGCCGATTTTTGAGGTCAGTCCGTAGACCGGCCGCTCTTCCTCAGGCTGATAGGTGCCAAATATCCGGTCCCATATAATGAAGGTTGCAGCGTAGTTCTTATCGAGATACTTTTCCTGGCTTCCGTGGTGAACGCGATGGTTAGACGGTGTGGCAAAGATATATTCGACCCATGGGTGTAGTCGGCCGATATACTCGGTGTGCACCCAAAACTGGAAGAGCACGGCAACCTGGCTCACCACGAAAAAAATAATCGGGTGAACACCCATGAGTGCTACCGGAAGAAAAAAGATGATCTTGAAATTTTGAATCCAGCTAAGCCGGAAGGAAACCGTAAGGTTATATGTTTCGGCCGAATGATGCACACAGTGGGTTGTCCAAAAAAAACGCTTTTGATGAGATATCCGATGTGCCCAGTAGCTGCACAGGTCAAAAACAATGTAGCAGGGCAGAAAGGTCCACCAGCTAAGCTGCATCCGCCAGGGTACCAGATTATATACCCACACTACGGCAAAGAGCAGTACCACTTTAAGCAGGAAGTTTATTAAAACGTTTCCCAGGCCAACCAATGTTGAGCCAATGCTTTCGCGGGTCCGGTAGTTTCCATGTTGGTGATACCAGTTAAAAACGATTTCCAGCAGGGTAAAAAAGGCCATTGCGGGAATGGCATAAACAATGATTTCGGGCGCGTCTTTCGTAATATCGGTCAGGTTTTCATAGGGGATTTTCGGTGCGCCAAAGAAAGAAGAAGCAAGGATCATCAGACAATAGATTTTATTGATTTCAGGTTGTGTTTACACAAACAACTCAGGGCCAATATTGTTGGATTCAATTTTTGTGTTTTTATGTCATTCAATTTTGACAGCAGGACGTGTGATTTTTCAGTATGTTTGTTTAGCAATGAAAACTCATTAAATTAAAAGATTTGAAAAAGACAATTCCTACCCTGCTGATGATCCTGAGTATGATGACACTAGCCGAAAAAGAAACGATGGCACAGGGCAATCCGAACCCCTTTTTACAAGAGTATACCTCGCCCTTCGAGGTTCCTCCGTTCGACCGGATAGACGAGTCACATTTTGAGCCCGCGTTTGAGGCGGGTATGGTTGAGCAGACGCGCGCCGTTGCGGCCATTTACCGCCAGCGTTCCACACCTACTTTTAGCAATACCATCGAGGCTCTCGAAAGGAGCGGAACCCTGCTGAATAAGGTGAGTACCGTATTCTATAATATGAATTCGGCGAACACCAATGATGAAATCAAGGAAATCGCGCAGCGTATTGCACCCATGATGTCGAAACATTCGGACGATATTTACCTCAATAGTTTACTTTTCCAGCGGGTGAAAACCGTTTACGACAACCGTGATAAAGAAAACTTAAATCCGGAGCAGCAGCGTCTGCTTGAAAAGACCTACAAATCCTTTGTGCGCAGCGGTGCCAACCTGAACCCTGCCGATCAGGAAAAGATGCGCGAAATCAATCGCAAGCTTTCCCTGGCAACATTGAGCTTTGGTCAAAATTTACTGTCGGAAACCAATAACTTTGAATTAATCGTTACCAATCCGGCCGAATTGGCTGGCTTGCCAGAGTCGCTAAAGGCAGCTGCCCGCGAGTCGGCCCGTGCTGCTGGAAAACCAGATGCATGGCGTTTCACGCTACACAATGCGAGCGTGATGCCTTTCCTGCAATATGCCGACAGCCGTCCATTGCGCGAAAAAATGTTCAAAGCCTATACCAACCGGGCCAATCAAAACAACGAGTTCGACAACAAAAAAGTAGCGGCAGAAATTGCTTCCCTACGTGCCCAGAAAGCTGCACTGCTTGGATATAAGAACCATGCTTCCTACGTGCTGGAGGAATCCATGGCTGCAAACCCTGAAAAGGTATACGAGCTTTTGGAGCGGTTATGGACAGCAGCGCTTCCCGTTGCTGTTAGCGAAAGTAAAGAGATGCAGGCCTTGATGGATAAAGAAGGAAAGAATCAGAAGCTTGAGGCATGGGATTGGGCCTACTATGCCAACAAGGTTCGGATGGAGAAATATAATTTTGTAGCCGAAGATGTGAAGCCTTACTTCGAAATTGGTAATGTTCGTTCCGGTATTTTTACCCTGGTTGAACGACTATATGGGGTAACGTTTAGTGAGCTTCCCGGCCTGCCAAGTTATCACGAAGATGCAAAGGCTTATGAAGTGAAAGAAGCCGATGGTACGTTGGTTGGGGTGATGTATATGGATTTCTTCTCCCGTCAGTCGAAACGCGGTGGCGCGTGGATGACCTCCTACCGGAAGCAGTCGATCGACCAGGGTACGCGCATCGCGCCCATCGTATCCATTGTCTGCAATTTTCCAGCACCGGTGGGTAATGAGCCCGTTCTTCTGACACCCGACGAGGTGACCACCTTCTTCCATGAGTTCGGACATGCGCTGCATGGCCTGCTTTCCAATGTTCAATACCAAAGTCTGTCGGGAACTTCTGTTCCGCGCGATTTTGTAGAGTTGCCGTCTCAGATTATGGAGCACTGGGCTTTCGAACCGGAAATGTTAAATTTATATGCGAAACACTATAAGACCGGCCAAACCATTCCTGCCGAGCTGATTGATAAGCTCGACAAGGCTTCCAAGTTCAATCAGGGCTTCCAGACGGTGGAATACCTGGCCGCTTCCCTGCTCGATATGGCCTATCATACCATTCCGGCCAATCAAACGGTCGATGTGAGCACTTTTGAGAAAGAGCAGATGGATAAAATCGGGTTGATCTCGCAGATTGCCCCGCGTTATCGGAGCACTTACTTTCAGCATATTTTTTCCGGCGGCTATTCTGCCGGCTATTATAGCTATATCTGGTCAGAAGTACTCGACAGTGACGCGTTCGCTACTTACAAAGAGAGTGGCAATATTTTCGACCGCGCCATTGCCGATAAGTTCCGCAAGGAAGTTTTGGAAAGAGGTGGAACTGTTGAGCCGATGGATTTGTACAAGGCCTTCCGGGGCAGGGAACCAGACGTGAAATACTTACTAATCAACCGCGGCCTGAAATAAAATAGGTATAGACGTTCTTTTTTTCTTGTAAAACACCTATATTCAGCTTCCCAAATTATACTGATTATAACAAAAAAACAAAGAACATTCGAATATGACTGATCAAACAGAAAAGAAAGTCGTCCCCGGAACTTCCCGTCGGGGGTTTATCAAAAACAGTGCGCTGGCAGCTGCTGCTTTTATGATTGTTCCGCGCCACGTTCTGGGTGGTAAGGGCTTTCTTGCGCCCAGTGATAAATTACTGATCGCTGGAGTGGGCGCCGGGGGAAAGGGTGAATCTGACCTGAGTAGTTTTTACAACAGTGGCAAAGCGGAAATCGCTTTCCTTTGCGATGTTGACGACCGTCGTGCGGCAGGATCGCGGAAGCGTTTCCCGAAAGCGAAATATTATAAAGACTGGCGCGAGATGTTCGACAAAGAATCGAAAAATTTCGATGCAGTTTCGGTATCAACGCCCGATCATAATCATGCCATCACAACGCTTGCTGCCATGCAACTTGGTAAGCATGTGTATGTTCAGAAGCCCCTTACTCATGATATTTATGAATCGCGAATGCTCCACGATGCCGCTAAACGTTATAACGTGGTCACGCAAATGGGTAATCAGGGGGCATCTAACGATGGCACGCGCTTAATGGCAGAATGGTACGACGCAGGTAAAATCGGCGACGTACATACAGTTTACTGCTGGACCGACCGACCGGTTTGGCCACAGGGCATTCCATGGCCAAACAAGGCTGCTGAAATACCCAAAGAACTCGACTGGGATCTTTGGTTGGGAACGGCTCCCTACAAAGACTATGTAGATAAGTTAGTGCCCTTCAATTGGCGCGGTTGGTGGGACTACGGTACCGGTGCGCTGGGCGACATGGGATGTCACCTGGTGGAAGTTCCCTTCCGTGCACTGGAATTGGGTGCACCCAAAGATGTACAGTGCAGTGTAGGCAGCGTTTATGTAGATGAGTTCCAACGGGGCTACTTCCCTGAAAGCGCTCCGCCTTCGAGCCACGTTACGCTTACCTACCCGAAAACCAAGAAAACCAAAGGAGAAGTGACGCTGCATTGGATGGACGGCGGCATACAGCCGGCACGTCCGGAAGAGCTCGGCCCCGACGAAGTATTCGGCGATGGAGGTAACGGAGTATTGTTCGTGGGAACGAAGGGGAAGATGATGTGCGGTACCTACGGGCAGAATGCACAGCTATTGCCGACTTCCAGAACGGAGAGAACGCAGGTGAAGTTAAAATATCCGAGAGTTCCTGGCGGAGCAGAGGGGCATTACGCACAGTGGGTGGAAGCTTCCATTGCAGGTCATGGAAATATGGAGGTGAGTGCCCCGTTTGAGGTGGCCTGCCCGCTAACTGAAAGTTTGCTGATGGCCAACCTGGCTATTCGCGGTTTCGATCTTCGCGAGCCACGCGCCGATGGAAAAGGATTCAACTATCCGGGTCGCTACAAAAAACTTATCTGGGATGATAAGAACATGCGGATTACAAACCTTGATGCAGTTAATCAATTTGTAAAACGTGAATATCGTCAGGGCTGGAACCTGAGCGTTTAAATATAAAACAACAAAACACCATGAAATTTAAAATTCTTTCGGTGATCGCCCTGGTGGCATTCGCCTCATGTAGTTCTAGCAACAAAATCGCCGGAATCGATAAAGGTTTTACGCCTATTTTCGATGGCAAATCCCTATCCGGATGGCATACTTACGGAAAAGCCGAAGCAGGTGAGGCCTGGCAGGTAAACGAAGGAACGCTGTATCTAAACACCGATCTGAAAGAGGGACGCGGCGATCTGGTTACAGACAAAGAGTACGAAAACTATCATCTGAAACTGGAGTGGAAGATCTCTGAAGGTGCCAATAGCGGAATTATCTTCAACGTTCATGAAGATAAGGCACGTTTTGGCGCCACGTACAGCAGCGGTCCGGAAATGCAGATCATCGATAACGACAAACACGATGATGCAAAAAACCATACTCACCGTGCAGGCGATTTGTACGATATGATTGCTTCGAAAGAGGAGGTAGCCAAACCGGTTGGGGAGTGGAACAAGGCCGAGATTGTCAGCAACCGCGGCAAACTCGATCTTTATCTGAACGGGGTTCATATAGTTTCGACCACCATGTTTGATGAAAACTGGAAGAATTTGATTGCGAAAAGTAAATTTGCCAGCTGGCCAGGTTTTGGATCCTTTAACAAAGGGAAAATTGCACTGCAGGATCATGGCGACAAAATATGGTTTCGCAACATCCAGATTAAAGAACTATAAAACGTAGCATTTCAAAGACCAAAATTTACAAAAGAGCCCGGTTGCATATGCAGCCGGGCTCTTTTGTGGACTAAAGTTTGGAGCCGCGCACGACTCGTTGAATACTGAACAGCTAGGGGTTCTTGACGCGCACGAAGACGTGTTTAATATTCCGTTTACCCGTTTCCCGTTCGTCCACCTCAAACTGGTTGATGCTTTTAATCATCGAGAGCATTTTCGGGAAGCCATAGTTGCGCGGATCGAAGTCGGGGCGCTTCTTCAGAATAAAATTTCCCAGATCGCCCAGGAAGGTCCAACCTTCTTCATCTCCTAAATCGGAAATGCTGGAGCTGAGCAAACGAATGACACCTTTGTCGATTTTACGCAGGGAGGCTTTCGACTTTGCGGGCCGTTTTTCCTTACTTTTCCCAACCTCTTCGACCGGTTCTTCGTTATCGTCGTTGTTTTCGTCCGACCCCAGAATCTCGATATAAATAAACTTGTCGCAGGCTGTTATAAAAGGCGTCAGTGTTTTTTTCTCCCCGATCCCGATTACCCGCATGCCTGCCTCCCGTAATCGGGTGGCCAGTCGGGTAAAGTCGCTATCGCTCGACACGATACAGAAACCATCTACCTTGCCCGAATAAAGAATATCCATGGCGTCGATAATCATGGCACTGTCGCTGGCATTTTTGCCCACCGAATAGCTGTATTGTTGTATGGGCGTAATTGCATTTTCGAGCAACACGGTCTTCCATCCCGAAACGGTCGGCTTGGTCCAGTCGGCATAGATTCGTTTAAAGGTAGGCGTTCCGTACTTGGCAATCTCTTCAAACATGAGCTTAACCTTCCGGTAGGGAACATTATCTGCATCAATCAGCACGGCAAGTCGTAGGTCGGTAATGGAACTCATATATTCTTTTTAATTCAAGGGATAATGGCAAATATAAACTTAAATTTATTTTAGATTCGTATTTTAGACGTTTAATCACCTGACTGTGTGGAAGAATTTTTAAGTCCTGCATTAGCATTTTTCAGGCAATGGTACTGGGTTCCACTGGCTCTTGTCTATTCCGGAGTGATTGTGACCATACTGGCCGAAAACCGAAATCCGACAAAAACACTGGCCTGGTTGCTGCTTATTGTCTTTTTGCCCGGGGTCGGACTGCTGATTTATTTTTTCTTCGGGCGGCGTTTCCGGAAGAAAATTCTGTTTCGGAAAAAGAACAAAGCTGAGCATGAAGTTTTTTTTCGGCGATGGGAGAAGGAGCGACCCGTATTTGAACGCAGACTGGAGGAGCTAGAAGCCTCTCTGGGCGATCTGGCAGGCATCTACCGCTTTCTGCTGAATGAAAATGTTTCGGCCCCTATTGGCAATAATAAAGTCAGTTTGCTGATCAACGGCGAACAAAAGTTCCCTGCCATGATGGAAGCGATTGCTGAAGCCAGGCACCACATTCATCTGGAATATTACATCTACGAGCTCGACAGCGTAGGGCAGGCGCTGATCGACCTGCTGATCCGCAAAGCCGGCGAAGGCGTGGAGGTTCGTTTCCTGGTCGACGATTTTGGGTCGCCGCGAATGGTGCGCCAGGAGCGGCTGATGCGTGAGGCTGGCATTCACCTGATCCGCTTTCTGCCGGTTCGGTTTACCTCTTTATCGGACAGTAATTTCCGGAATCACCGGAAAGTGGCCATTATCGACGGCTATACAGCTTTTGTCGGTGGAATCAATATTGCCGAGCGCTACCAGAACGATCGGGGCAATTCCCCGTACTGGCGAGATACTTCCGTGAAGATTCAGGGTGATTCGGTGATTCTCCTGCAGTTCCAATATTGGCTCACCTGGCATTTTTCCGAGGGGGAGCCCTTCAAACTTACAAGGCAATACCTGTGGCAGAACCAGCACCCGCTCGGCACCTCCACGATCAGCTATGCACTGAGCGATCCAGGGTCGCCCGCGCCTTATAATATGGAGGCTATCCTGATCGCCATTTCGAGGGCCAGCAAGTCGATCCAGATTTGTACGCCTTATTATGTTCCCAGTGAACAGATCAGCACGGCCTTGCAGGTCGCAGCAGCGAGCGGGATCCGCGTAGAACTGATTATGCCTATGAGTTCCGATTCCTTTATCGTTCACCATGCTTCTTTTTCATTCCTCAAACCTTTGCTGCAACGAGGTGTTGACGTCTACTTATACAAAAAGGGATTTATGCATGCCAAAACGCTGGTGGTAGACGAGAAGATCGCCTTCGTGGGAACGGTGAACATGGATATCAGAAGCTATTATATTAACTTTGAAATAGCTGCGGTAATTTACGATCAAAATCTGTGTTTGCAGCTGCGAGATCAGTTCGAGATGGATAAATCACATAGCCAGTACGTTAATATGGCTTACTGGAAAAAAAGGCCGCTGATGAAACGGGCATTGGATTCCGTTTGTCGCCTGCTAGCTCCCTTATTATAATTATCTTAATATGTAACCTATGAAGAAACATTACGCAACCATTTCATTGATGCTGATTTTCCTGCTATCAGGAATCATCACCGCTTGCAGTCCGAAGATCCGGCAAGCACAGGAATCTAAATTTAATCAGGTTCAGAATATTCCACCTAACATTGAAAAATGGGAACGCGACATGCTGGCCTTCGAAGCACAGGACAAAGCACAAAAGCCAGGAAAGAATCCAATATTGTTTATCGGCAGCTCTTCGATCGTCGGATGGAAGAGCCTGGCGAGCGACTTTCCCGGAAAGGTGATCCTGAACCGCGGTTTTGGCGGATCGCAAACCGACGAGGTGCATTATTATGCTTTTCGGATTCTTTATCCATATAAGCCCAAACAGGTAGTGATCTACGTAGGCGACAACGATATTGCTGCCGGCAAATCGGCTGAGATCGTTTACAACGATTTAAAAGACCTGTTCGATGATATCCGTTATCAGCTTCCGAAAGCGAAAATAACCTACATCTCGATCAAGCCAAGTCCGAGCCGCTGGCACCTGATGGATGAATTCAGCAAAACCAATGAGCGCGTGAAAACCTACCTCGAGTCGATGGGCAATGCGAGCTATGTGGATGTAGTAAAGCCAATGCTGATGCCCGACGGGAAAGCAAACCCCGAATACTTCCTGTCCGACAATCTTCACATGACACCGGAGGGTTATAGCGTTTGGGCCGAAGCGCTGCGGCCGCATTTATAACAACAAGCGATGAAAAGCAAATGGTATCAGTATTCCGGGCAGGAGGTGTTAACGGCACTAAAATCTTCCGGAAGCGGATTGACCGGAGAGGAGGCAGCCCTGCTTCTGAAAGAGTTCGGAAAAAATGAATTACAGGCGGCTCCGAGAAAATCAAAACTGTCCATTTTTATCAGTCAGTTTAAGGATTTGATGATCCTTATTCTGATCGGCGCTGCCCTGATTTCCTTTTTTATAGGAGAAAGGACCGACGCCTATGTTATTTTGGCCATTATTTTCGGAAATGCTTACATCGGTTTTTCACAGGAAAATAACGCAGAAGAATCCGTGCGTATGCTTCAAAAGATGGCTGCGCAGTACGCCATTGTGCTGCGCGGGAATCAACCCCAAAAAGTAGATGCGGGCAATCTTGTTCCGGGTGATGTGATTTTAATTGAGGCGGGCGACATTGTTCCGGCCGATGCCCGCATTTTGGAATCGAACGCCCTGAAGACGGAAGAGGCCGCGCTGACAGGCGAAAGTCATTCGGTAGAGAAGAACAGTTCGCCGCTGGCCGACGAGGGGCTTGCACTGGGCGACCAGCTGAACATGCTTTTTAAAGGAACCATTGTAAGCAACGGATCGGGTAAAGCGGTGGTCACCGCAACCGGCATGCAGACCGAGATCGGGAGGATTGCCGGCTTGCTCGAGGTGGCCGATCAGGCTACCCCGCTTCAGAAGCGGCTTGGTACCTTTAGTAAGCAACTTTCGGTGATTGTTTTCATCATTTGCCTTATTGTTTTCGGCTACGGCATCTGGCGGGGCGAAGAACCTTTGCTGATGTTTCTCACGGCGCTCTCATTGGCCGTGGCCGCCTTACCCGAAGCCCTGCCTGCAGTCGTCAGTATTGCGCTGGCCGGGGGCGCCCGGCGTATGGTGGGTCAAAAGGCTCTAATGAAAACCCTCCCCGCGGTCGAGACGCTCGGCTCGGTCACCTACATCTGCAGCGATAAAACCGGTACACTCACACAAAACGTGATGACGGTCGAACGCCTGTATCCGGCCGCTGGGCAGGAAGAGCTTTTGCTCAAGGCGATGATGCTGAATAATGAGGTTCGCTTTGCCGAAGAGGGACTATTGGGCGATTCTACTGAAACGGCCATGGTGGATTACGCATTGAAAGAAGGATTGCAAAAGAACTTGCTTGAACAGGAATATCCGTTGGTGACCAAGATACCCTTCGATTCGGAAAGGATGCGGATGTCTACCCTGCATGCCGACGGACAGCGCTGGCTGCTGCTGGTAAAAGGGGCACCCGCCAGGATGGCAGAAGTGCTTTCCGCGGATGCGTCGGCATCGGTTCAAACCTGGCTTGATACCAACCGTGAGTGGGCATCCGAAGGTCTGCGTGTGCTCTTTTTCGCTTATAAATATTTCGAAGAAAAGCCCGATCAGCTTAGCGAGTCGCTTGAAAACGACCTGAATGTTCTGGGCATGGTGGCTATGATTGATCCGCCCCGTGAAGAAGTGATTGAAGCGATCCGTGAGTGCCGCGATGCCGGGATCCATTCGGTCATGATTACCGGCGATCAGCCATTAACGGCTGTCGCTATTGCCCAACGGCTCAATATTACTTCAGAGGGTGATTCAGCTCATTTAACAGGAGCCGATCTGGCCCGGTTGAGCGACGATGAACTCAGACAGAAAGTGGGTCATACGCTGGTTTATGCCCGGGTTTCTCCCGAGCAAAAACTGAATATTGTGAAAGCATTGCAGCACAACGGCGAGTTTGTGGCGATGACGGGCGATGGAGTGAACGATGCCCCTTCCCTCAAGCAAGCCAATATTGGTGTGGCGATGGGTATTACGGGAACTGAAGTATCGAAGGAAGCTGCCGATATGATTCTGCTGGATGATAATTTCGCAACCATTGTGCGGGCAGTGCGGGAAGGCAGAAGAATTTATGCCAACATCAAAAAATTTGTCCTTTACGTATTGTCCTGTAACCTTGGAGAAATCCTGGTTATCTTTTTTGCACCGGTATTCGGACTTATTTCGCCTTTGCTTCCCATTCATATTTTGTGGATCAACCTGGTTACCGATGGGTTGCCGGGCCTGGCACTGGCGATAGAGCCTGCCGAAAAAGATGTTATGAAGCAGCCGCCGCGTGCGCCAAAAGAAAGTTTATTCGCGGGCGGAATGGTCGGGCAGATATTGTTTACGGGCGGGCTCATGGCTGCCGGTGCTTTGCTGCTTCAGCAATGGGCCGCAGGCAATGGTTACAACGCCGTTTCGCAGCAAACCATGGTATTTACCCTGCTGTGTTTTATCCAGCTGGGAAATGCGTTCTGTGTGCGACTGGCTTCTCAATCGATCTTCTCTCGATCGATCTTCAAGAACAAAGCCATGTGGGCTGCCGTCGTCCTTACCGTTGTTCTGCAGCTTCTCCTGGTATACGTGCCCTGGCTGCAAGACATATTCAATACCACCTCGCTGGGTTGGGATATCATGTCGCGCATTCTGCTGGTCACCTTCGGGTCTATTTTGTTTATCGAACTTTATAAGTTTATCAGGCGAAAAAGAAAAAACAGTAACTTTGAATAAAAAAAAATATGAAAAAGATTTTATCCGCCTGCATCGCTGTTTTGCTTAGCTGCAGCGTATATGCGCAAAAAGATATCGCCTCAGCACAAGCTGGCGTTGAATACGGACAAGGAGTTTCGGCAAATAAGTTTTTAAGTTTAAAGCAGCTCGAATCGAAGCTCGAAAAAGACACGGTATATACGGGCACGCTTACGGGCGAGATCGTCGAAGTGTGTGTTAAAAAAGGTTGTTTTATGAAGTTGGTGGACGGGAAGAAAAATGAAATGGTGACCGTTCGCTTTAAGGATTATGGCTTTTTTATGCCACAGGACATCGTGGGAAAGAAAGTAGCTCTGGAGGGAGAAGCGAAAGTAACCGAACATTCGGTGAAGCAATTGCAGCATTGGGCTGAAGACGCGGGTAAAAGCGCGGAAGAGATAGCGGCCATCACCACTCCAAAACGTACTATAGAGTTTGTGGCAACCGGTGTGAAGGTATTAAACTAAGATTCAGCGGGCATTGCCCGACAATAATATATGAAGGAAAGCTCCGGAGTCTGTCGATTCCGGAGCTTTTGCTTTTAATAACCCTCATTTAATCTTAAGTTTATGTTGCAAACCTATTTTTGACGCAAAACAAAAAACATGAAGACATTAATTACGCTGCTGCTAAGTTTGATCTTTTACGTTCCCCTGATGGCGCAGTCGACCGCCCGAGGGTATGTTTATAACGACAGCAACGCGAATGGTAAAAAAGAAAGAAGTGAAAAAGGCATCCCCGCCGTGGCCGTCAGTAACGGTGTAGAAGTGGTGTTAACCAATGAAAAAGGATACTACGAATTGCCCGTGGGATCCGATAACATTTTATTTGTGATCAAGCCGCAGGGATATACGGTCGCCGTTAATGAAAAAAAACAACCTGCGTTCTATTATATTCACAAGCCCGATGGCTCGCCTGCCAGCCTGAAATATCCGGGCGTAGCGCCCACGGGGAAGCTTCCTAAGTCGGTCGACTTCCCGCTGAGGGCTTACGACGAACCGCTAAACTTTACTTCGCTTGTGTTTGGCGACCCCCAAGCCTATACCGAGCAGGAAATTGAATACTTTTCCAGAGGCATTGTATCGGAATTGAAGGGCGTCGACAATATTGGTTTCGGCCTCAGCCTGGGCGATCTGGTGGGCGACGACCTGGTATTGCACAGTCCGTATATCGACGCTGTCAGCGAGATTGGTGTGCCATGGTACAACCTGATGGGTAACCACGACATGAACTTCGATGTAACGGCCGATTCGCTTGCTGATGAAACCTACGAAGCCAATTTTGGTCCGGCCAACTATTCTTTCAACTTCGGGAATGCGCACTTCATCGTGCTCGATAATATCCTGTATCCCGACCCCCGCGATGAAAAAGGTTACTGGGGTGGTTTCCGGAAAGATCAGCTCGATTTTGTCGAAAATAACCTGCGCTATGTTGATAAAAACAAACTGATTGTGCTGGCCTTTCATATCCCATTGCTCTCGGATAAAGCCGATGGTCCGTTTCGGCTCGAAGACCGTCAGCGTCTATTCGATCTGCTGAAGGATTTTCCGCATACGCTTTCCATGTCTGCGCACACACATATACAACGTCATAACTTTTACGGAAAAGAGGATGGGTGGAAACAGGAAAAGCCGCATCATGAATACAATGCAGGCACTACCTCGGGCGATTGGTATTCGGGGAAGTTTACCGAACAGGGAGTTCCATCGTCGACTATGCGCGACGGAACTCCGCGTGGCTATGCGTTCTTAAACATAAGCGATAACCGATATAGCATAGACTACAAGGTAGCCGGACGCGAAAAAGAATATCAGATCGATCTCTTTCACCCAAAAGTAGTAGCCAGAGGACGCAATACGTCGGCTGGTATCTACGCCAACTTTTTTATGGGTAAAAAGGGCGACCGGGTTGAAATGCGTATCGACGGCGGCGAGTGGAAAGCGATGGCCTATCAGGAACAGGAGGATCCGGCCTTCATGAAAGAGTTGTACGACTGGGATACGATGGAGCAGCTGGTGCCGGGCCGGAGACCTTCCAACCCGATTCACAGTACGCATTTGTGGCGGGCCGCTATTCCCGTGAAGTTACCGGTGGGTGAACACCGCATTGAAGTACGGGCCACCGACATGTTTGGTAAGAGCTTCACGGCACAGAGCAGCTTCCGGTTGGAAGAACCCGTAACACCTTGATCTGTTCCTAAACATTGAAAAAGCCTCTGCCCTGCAGGGGCTTTTTTTGCTTTCGGTCGATTATATGAACGAGATAATCGTGAATTGCGTAACTTTACTTTTTCAGCATCAGCTTGACGCTAAAAATAAATGGAAATATTCATCATTCTGCTCCTGATCCTTCTTAACGGATTTTTTGCCTTATCAGAAATCGCCCTGGTTTCTGTCAAACGAAGTCGTATGGAGCATCTTGCCTCTCAAGGGAATACGAGGGCCAGAACCGTACTGGATTTGCTTAAAAATCCCGAAAATTTCCTTTCATCTGTGCAGGTGGGCATTACCTTGATCGGTATCGTATCCGGCGCTTACGGCGGGGCCGCGCTAACCGACGATATGGCTGCCTACCTTAGCCAGTTTAGCTTTCTGGGTCCGTATGTACATACCGCAGCGATGGTAGTGGTTATTGGTGGCATCACCTATGTATCGATTGTTATCGGTGAGCTGGTTCCCAAAACGCTGGCCATGAACAATGCGGAATCCATCGCCCTGATGGCCATTCCCGTTATCAAGTACTTTACGCTGTTAGCCTATCCCTTCGTGAAATTACTTTCTTTTTCAACGAAATTGATTATCAAGTTATTTGGTGTGAAAGAAAGAGAAGCCGAGCAGATCAGCGAGGATGAGCTTCGGTTCATGCTGAAAACAGCCGGTAAGCAGGGCGTTCTTGAAACCGAGGAAACGCAGGTTCACCAGAATCTGTTTATGTTTACCGATCAGACAGCGAAGTCGATGCTGACGCATCGTTCCGATCTGGAGTGGATTGATATCACCGAAAGCACCAGCGAAATATTTGATTGCATAAAGGAAAGTTCGCATTCAAAATTCATTGCGGCCGAAGGTTCGATTGATAATATCCGGGGCGTAATCCACATCAAAGATTTTCTGGGAAATTTCAGGCGCGACGATTTTAATATTCTGGAAATTGTTCGTAAGCCGATCATTATTTCTCAGCATACCCCAGCCTTTAAAGTTCTGAATATCTTCAAAACCCAGAAGCAATACATGGCTATCGTGGTCGACGAATACGGTGGTATCGTAGGCGTGATTACGCTTTACGATCTTTTCGAAGCGATTGTGGGCGATTTGCCGGAAGAGGATGAAGAGATCAACATACTTCGCAGGGAAGATGGCAGTTTTCTGGTTAACGGAAAAACCACTATCATCGAGATTAATCAGCATTTCGGACGCGATGTCATTGAAAAGGATCATGCCCGATACACCACCGTATCCGGTTATATCCTGGACAGAACAAAGGCCATCCCGAAAACCGGAGAAAAAATAGATTTCGATGAACTCAGCATCGAAATTGTGGACATGGATGGTCTGCGTATCGATAAGCTTTTAATTTATTCTAAAAATTCTAGTGAGCGTGAATAACCTCGAAATTGAAACCGACATGAAGGAGTTCTATCTTCATATTCTTCATAAACAGCTGAAGGCCGATGCTGTTCCGCCAAACCATGTGATAGAGAACTGGGCCTACGATTTGCTGAACCTCATTTTCCCGGAGCGGTCTGTTTCCCTGAAACAGTCACTCGCCGATGTAGAGATCGCCTTCCATCGGTTGGAAGATGAGCTTACCCAAATCCTGAATGCTACGAAGGCCTGCCACCAATGCAATAACGAGGCCGTTGCCAAGCATTTTTTTGAGCAGTTGCCAGCGATTTACCGCCAGATGCGAAGCGATATTGAAGCTATTTTGAACGGCGATCCGGCGGCAACAAGCGAATTTGAAATTATCCGCACCTACCCTGGTTTTCTGGCCATTGCGGTGTACCGGATTGCGCATGCGCTTCTTATGCTTGAAATACCCCTCATACCGCGGCTGTTAACCGAGCTGGCGCACTCCAAAACCGGCATCGATATTCACCCCGGTGCGGTCATTGGCGACCATTTCTATATCGATCACGGCACGGGAGTGGTGATTGGCGAAACCACGATCATCGGCAGGCACGTGAAAATCTATCAGGGAGTGACCCTCGGGGGGCTCAGCGTCGAGAAGCTGCTTGCTAATACCAAGCGTCACCCTACCATTCAGGATCGGGTGATCCTGTATGCAGGTGCCACCATCCTGGGCGGCGACACCGTTATCGGCCACGATTGTATCATTGGCGGAAACGTTTGGCTGACGAAAAGTGTTCCTCCTCATTCCACCGTATATCATCAATCAACCGTTAAAGTAATTGATAGCAAAGATAAAATCTGATCTGCACCTAAATAAAAGTTCTATGAAGACCATCATCGACTGCATTGGAAACACCCCGCTGGTAGAAGTGAAAAATATCAATCCGAATCCGGAAGTTAAAATCTACGCCAAGCTTGAAGGAAATAATCCGGGGGGCAGCGTGAAAGACCGTGCCGCGCTAAATATGGTACGAAGCGCTTTTGAACGGGGTGAAATCGACAAAAACAGTAAGTTGATCGAGGCCACCAGTGGAAATACGGGCATAGCTCTGGCGATGATTGCCTCGCTTTATGGTTTTGAAATCGAATTGGTGATGCCGGAAAATTCCACGCGCGAGCGGGTGCTCACCATGGAAGCCTTTGGCGCGCGCGTAATCCTGCTGGAGTCCATCGAGGCCTGCCGCGACTACGCCGAGGAGAAGGGGGCGCGCGACGACTATTTTCTTATGAATCAATTCGCCAACCCTGATAATTACCTGGCACATTATAAAACAACCGGTCCGGAAATCTGGCGCGACACGGAGAAAAAGATCACACACTTTGTCAGTTCCATGGGTACCACCGGTAGTATCATGGGCTGTTCCATGTATCTGAAAGAGCGGAATCCGTCGATTCAAATCATCGGGTGCCAGCCAACCGAAGATTCGTCTATTCCAGGAATCAGACGCTGGCCGGAAGCCTACCTTCCTCAAATTTATGACTCGTCGCGCGTTGATCGGATCGTCGACGTATCTCAGCAGGAGGCCACCGAAATGGCTCGTACACTGGCCAGGAAAGAAGGGATATTCGTTGGTATGAGCAGTGGTGGTGCATGTGCAGCTGCCTTGCGGATTGCTTCGGAGCTGGAGCACGGACACCTGGTTTTCATTGCCTGCGATCGCGGCGACCGATACCTGAGCAGCGATTTGTTCGGCTAGCAAAGACAAGATAAGGGCAAGACAAGAGCAGATTTACTTCTGGATAAATAGCGGTTACAAACAAATAGGTTTACAATGACTATATTTAGAAGTATTTTAACAGTCTGCCCTTGATAAAGATCTTCGTTTTCAGGGAATTTGAGCTCTAAGCGCGATGTTTTCCAGCTGAAAGATATGTAATGAATGTTAATCAAAATATGAAAAATGTAAATTATTGCAAACAAAAATTTACATTTGCTTAAAATTATAATAATATTTTTATTATTCAGGCCTCCTTTTGTGGAGGGCACTGTAAATAAATAAGATTTAAGTATGCGTAAGAAATTGTCTGACAGGGTCGCTTCATTCAAGGATGCAACCGCGATCAAGGAAAGAGGGCTGTATCCATATTTTCGCTCTATTGAATCGGCGCAGGATACGGAAGTGATGATCAATGGAAAGAAAGTCCTGATGTTCGGGTCGAATTCCTACCTTGGCTTAACGAATCATCCCAAGATCAAAGAAGCTTCCAAAGCAGCAATTGATATATACGGCACAGGTTGTGCAGGCTCACGTTTTTTAAACGGAACCCTGGATATCCATCTTGAACTCGAAAGCAGGCTCGCCAAATACGTCGATAAGGAAGCGGCCGTTTTGTTCAGTACGGGCTTTCAGGTTAACCTGGGAGTCATTTCCTGTTTGCTCGATCGTAACGACTACCTTATTCTGGACGAGTCCAACCATGCGTCCATCATCGATGGCAGCCGTTTGTCCTTTTCCAGAACGTTGAAATATGCGCATAATGATATGGATGATTTGCGCAAGAAACTTAGTCGTCTGCCGGAAGATGCCGCTAAATTATTGGTGGTCGATGGAATTTTCAGCATGGAAGGCGACCTGGTCAAACTTCCTGAAATAGTAGAAATTGCTGAGGAGTTCGGCGTCAACATCATGGTCGACGATGCCCACAGCCTGGGTGTTATCGGGCATCAGGGTTCAGGTACGGCCTCACATTTTGGTTTAAACGACAGCGTCGACCTGATTATGGGAACCTTCAGCAAGTCGCTCGCCTCCCTGGGTGGATTCGTCGCCGGTACGCAGGAAACCATTGAATTCATCAAGCACCGGGCCCGTTCGCTGATGTTCAGCGCGAGCATGCCTCCATCATCGGTTGCAAGCGTCATTGCTGCCCTGGATATTATTGAGTCGGAGCCGGAACGTATAGAGAAGCTTTGGAAAAATACTCATCATGCTACGCGCCTTCTTTTAGAAGCCGGATTCGATATAGGCCATTCTGAAAGCCCGATTCTTCCGATCTATATACGGGATAACGACATGACCTTTAAAATCACGAATATCCTTCATAACAATGGTATTTTCGTGAACCCGGTAGTATCGCCCGCAGTGGCTTCCACCGATTCACTGATCCGTTTTTCACTGATGGCAACCCATACGTTTGAGCAGATCGAAGAAGCAGTCGATAAAATTGCTGCTGCCTACAAGGAAGTGCAGCAGGAAACCGTTAACATTAGTTTGTAAGAACCCGAATCGCTGTCTGACCTAAAGCATAAATACGTTGAGAAAAGTTATTGCAGTTGGCGATAAAAAAGAGCTGAAGGCTTTTATAGATTTTCCGCACGACCTCTACAAAAATGACCCGTACTATGTTCCGGAGCTGTTTATTGCACAGCGGGATATGCTCACGCCCTCCAAACACCCGTTTCACGAACATTCGAAGGTGCAACTATTTTCGCTGTACGACAACCAACAGGTAATCGGACGCATTGCGGCCATTCGAAACAATAACCATAACGCGCTACACCAGCGTCTGGATGGTTTTTTTGGCTTTTTCGAGTGCATAAACGATCAAGCGGCGGCCGACCAGCTGCTGGGCGAAGCTGAAAAATGGCTGAAGGAGCAGGGCTTGCAAAGCATGATCGGACCGGTTAATTTTTCAACCAACGAAACCTGCGGATTGCTGATCGAGGGATTCAACGGCTCGCCGGTCATGATGATGCCTTATAATCCACCTTACTACCTGACCTTGCTGGAAAACCGCGGCTTTCGGAAACAGGTTGATCTTCGCGCATATTCCTACCATTATACTAACTACGACGACCGTTCGGTACGTTTGCTCGATTCGCTGCAGGAGCGGCTAAGGCGGAATTCCATTGTAATCCGAAAAATCGACGTGAAGAATTTCAAGAAGGAAGCAGCCAGTTTAAAAGAAGTTTATAACAAAGCCTGGGATAGCAATACCGGCTTTGTGCCGATGACCGATCACGAATTCGATCATATGGCCAAAGACCTGAAGCTGATTCTGGATCCCGATTTCTGTCTGGTGGCCGAGCAAAACGGCGTGCTTGTCGGGTTCGCGCTCGCCATCCCGGATATCAACCCCATATTAAAAACCATAAAGCGGGGTCGCTTATTTCCCTTCGGCTTTCTTAAGCTTTTGCGGCTGAAGAAAAAAATCAAGGGAATTCGCATCATGACCCTGGGCATTGTCGACGGCTATCGGAAGATGGGCATCGAGGCTTGTCTTTACGGACTGATCATCAAGGCTTTTCAGGAGAAAGGCTACGAGTACGCCGAGGCTTCCTGGACCCTCGAGCACAATGAGATGGTGAACAAGGCGATTGAACGCATCAATGGTGACCTATATCGCCAATACCGGATTCTGGAGAAAGCTCTATGAAGAAAAGGCTGCTGATAACCGGGGCAAGCGGCTTTGTGGGCTTTCATTTGATTAACGAAGCCCTGAAGCAAGGTTTTGATGTCTATGCAGCTGTTCGAAAGGGGAGCCTGATCGAACATTTGAGCGACCTTCCTGTGCATTATACCCACCTGAACTACGATTCGGAAGATGCGCTGCTTCGGGAAATTGACGAAAAGGCCTATCACTATATCATCCATGCCGCCGGTATTACCAAGGCCAAGAGCTTCGACGTTTATAAAGAAGTAAATGCAGGCTATACCCAAAAGCTGGTTGATGCCGCCCGCAGGGCAGCGATTCCGATTGAAAAATTTATTTTGGTGAGCAGTCTTGCCGCCCTGGGTCCGCTGCGTGATATCGATTCGCTCATCCAGGATAACGGCACTCCGCAACCGGTAACCAGCTATGGCAAAAGCAAGCTGCTTGCAGAGCAATACCTGGCCGGTGTTACCGATCTTCCCTGGCTGATCATTCGTCCCACGGCCGTATACGGGCCTCGTGAGCGCGATCTTTATGTCATCTTTAAAACCATTAAGCAAGGACTCGATCCGCACATTGGTCGGTTCCCCCAGCAACTCAGTTTTATCTATGTAAAAGACCTGGTGCGTGTATTGGTAAATGCACTTGGGCAACCGGTAATCCACCAGAGCTATAATGTATCCGACGGAGAGGTCTATAGCCGCTATGCCCTTTCAGAGATCGCCAGAAAGGTGCTGAAGAAACGAGCCCTCCGTGTGCATATTCCGGTATCGGCAGTGAATCTGCTGGCCAGCTTGATGGAGAAATTGTATGCCCGCCGTAAGGACACTCCCGTGCTGAATAAGGAGAAGATGCATGAACTCACCGCCGTCAACTGGGCCTGCGATATAAGTCGCTTACAGCACGACCTCCACTTCCAGCCGCAATACAAGCTTCAGCAGGGGCTGGAAGAAACGCTTCTCTGGTACAAGGATCAGCGCTGGCTGTAAACCCACCGAAATGGCCGCCCACGGCTCCTTGCTAATCCATTCAGGTCCTTGCCTTCGCTTCCCTGATCCGGTTTTTACGGTAAAGCATAAAACTCAGCATAATCAATATCCCCGCCAGTCCCTCGAAAGCGACGATGTACGTAGTGCCGAAACGGTGCGCCAGAAAACCCATCAGCAAGGTTCCCAAGGGTAAAATTCCCTGGAAGGCCATGATATAATAGCTCATGGTACGTCCCCGCATTTTATCAGAAGTATGGGTTTGCAGATAGGTATTGATGGAAGAGTTCTGTGCCATCAGGGCCATCGCCGCTGCTGCGGTAAAGAAGAGTGCGACGATCAGCGTAGGGGCCAGCGCCAGTGCAAAGACCGAAATGCCAAGGGCGAAGCCCGACTGAATAATGATCTGGTTGAAGTTGCGGTGCGACTTTAAGGTAGCCATATACACCGCACCAACCAATGCTCCCAGTCCCCCGCAGCTCTCAAACCAACTGAAGGTGGTCGCGTCGCCGTGAAAAATATCTTTGGCGAACACCGGAAGGAAGGTCGTAAAGGGAATCACCAAAAGACTGGAGGAGGCCATCACCAGTATCAGCGAAGATATGTTGGGCGAATCTTTCAGGTAGTGAAATCCTTCTTTTAAGTCGAACCATATATTTTCTCGCCGCTTGGGCGTGGGCGGCACCTTGAGCCTCATCTGACTGAGGCAGATCAGCACCGCCAGATAGCTCACAAAATTGATCAGAAAGCAGATTTTTTCTCCGAATGAACTTAAGATGATTCCCGCCACCGCCGGCCCGATGAGCCGTGCACCGTTAAACACAGAGGAGTTCAGTGCAATGGCGTTCGGTATATCTTCTTTCTTACCCACCAGGTTCACCACGAGCGACTGCCGCGCAGTGACGTCGAGCGAGGTAACAATGCCCTGCAGCAGACTGAGCACACCGATCCAGAATATGTCGTAATAATCGAACCATACCATCAGGGCCAGCGTCCCCGCCTGAATCATCAGCAGAACCTGGGTGAAGCAGAAGGTTTTGAACTTGTTGTGACGGTCGACAAAACTACCGGCAAAAGGAGCCAGAAAGAGGGAGGGAATCAGACTGGCGAAGGTGATCAGGCCCAATATGAAAGGCGATCCGGTAAGCCGGTATACCAACCAGCTAATCGCCACACGCTGCATCCATGTTCCGATCAGGGAAATGGATTGCCCGGTAAAGAAGAGGCGGTAATTTCGGTATTGGAGGGAACGGAACATTTGTAAGAGACGGAACAATAAAAATACCAATAATAATCTGCATTCGTTTTATTACCGCCGACACCGGAAAATCCTGTATTTTCGTTGCATGAAAAGCATACACATCGTTGGCGCAGGACCGGCCGGTTTAATGGCTGCGCATCGTTATGCTTTGCAAGGATACCTGGTGAAGGTATACGATCATAAAAGCGCTGCCGGGCGGAAATTCCTGGTGGCCGGTCATGGCGGCTTTAACCTGACTCATTCAGAGGAACTGGAGCTTTTTCTGAGCCGCTACGACTCGCCGGAAGTAAAAGCCATGGTCAGACGCTTCACCAATCTTGACACCCTGCAATGGCTGGAGTCGATCGGCATCCCCACTTACACCGGCTCATCGGGAAAGATTTTTCCTCAAAAAGGGATCAAGCCCATCGAGGTTTTGCGGAAATGGCTGGAGGCGCTTGAAGCCCTGAAGGTGGAAATTCATTACGAGCATCGGCTGGTCGACTTCGATCAGGAGAGCCTGCATTTTGCCCAGGGCGATCGAATCCTCGAGATTCCCTATGCCCGGGCCGTATTTGCCTTTGGAGGCAAATCGTGGGCGAAAACCGGATCGGACGGTGCCTGGGTGCAACTGTTTCACGAAAAGGGCATCGCCGTGCACGGGCTGGAAGCTTCGAATGCCGGACTGGAAACCCGGCTGCGCTATGATCATCTGGCCGGCCAACCACTGAAAAACATTCGGCTGTTCAATGCATCGGCTGGAAAGCTGGGTGAAATGGTTCTCACCTCCTACGGCATTGAAGGGTCTGCGGTTTATTATATGAACCGATATATCCGGAAAAGCCCTTTTCCACAGAAGCTGTTCGTCGATCTTTTGCCCTCTTATAGCGCGGAGCGCCTCGAAACGCTGTTGTCGCAGGGGAAAATCACCGAGGTGTTGAAAGGTCGCTTAAAACTCAGGGGAGGGGCGCTGGGGCTGCTCAAAACGCTCGACCGCGAAACCTATATCCGGCCCGGGCTGCTGGCGCGGCATATAAAAGAATTTCCCTTCGAGGTGACCGCTTTTCGGCCCATCGACGAAGCCATTTCCACTTATGGGGGCTTGGCCTGGTCAGAATTGGAAGCCGATCTGTCGCTGAAGAAATTTCCGGGCATTCAGTGTTGCGGTGAAATGCTCCATTGGGACGCCCCCACCGGGGGCTACCTGCTTCAGGCCTGCTTCGCTTCAGGCCATTTTGCTGCTTTGAAAGGCTGACGGCAAACTTTTGAAACGGGCCGCTGTTAGTTTTTAAAAATCTATGCCAGAAGGCCCATCCATCGTTATCTTAAAGGAAAGTGTTGAAATACTCCACCTCGTTGGCGCCAGGGTGAAGCGAGTGGAGGGAAACACCAGTATCGAGAAAGAGCGTATGCTCGATCAGCAGATCACTGCTGTAAGAAGCTGGGGCAAACATTTTCTCATTTCCTTTTCCGACTTTTCACTTCGGGTACATTTTATGCTCTTCGGCAGTTACCGAATTAACGAACGCAAAGAAACACCGGTGCGGCTCAGTTTGGGACTCGATACGGGTGAACTGAATTTTTACGCATGTTCGCTTAAATTTGTGGAGGGTAGTCTGGACGATGTGTACGATTGGAAGGCCGATGTCATGGCCGAAGAATGGGATCCCGAACTGGCCGAGCGGCGATTGGATGCACTTCCCCAGGCCTCCGTCTGCGACGTGCTGTTAGACCAAAATATTTTTTCCGGGGTAGGGAATATTATCAAAAACGAGGTCTTGTACCGCATAGGCGTACACCCACAGAACCGGGTGGGCGACTTGCCCCTCGAGAAGCTTCGGGCTCTGATTGCCGAAGCCCGAAACTATAGCTTCGACTTTCTACGCTGGAAAAAAGAATATACCCTGAAAAAGCACTGGCTGGTGCATACCAGGAAAACCTGCGCCCTGGGGCATCCGGTGCAGAAGGCCTACCTTGGAAAAACCAACCGGAGGACCTTCTACTGCGACATCTGCCAGGTTAATTATGCCGATCCGGAGGCTTCTTCCCATTCCTGAAAAGATCTCTCCAGCGCTCCCAGAAAAGTATCGGCGTGTTGCGCACCTGAAACCGTGTATTTGTCGTTAAACACAAAGAAGGGTACGCCCTGAACACCGATCGACCGTGCCTCGTATATATCGCGGGCCATTTCTTCCGCGTAGGCCTCGTTATGAACAATGACAGCCTGCGCTTCGGTCAGTTCCAGTCCGACAGCGCCGGCAATTTCAAGCAATACCTGTTCATTCGTAAAGTCCTTTCCCGCGAAGTAGGCTTCGAAAAATTTCTCCTCAGCTTTCGCACCCATCCCACGAGTTTTAGCAAGCTGAATCAGGCGGTGCATGGTAGCCGTATTGGCCGCCTTCACCCGGTCCATATGCATTTCAATACCTTCCTCGCTGGCCATCTGTGTTACGTTTTCAAACATGCGGCCTACATCGGCCAGACTCATGCCTTTCTGCCGCGCCAGGTATTCCGGCAAGCTTTCGCTTGCAGTCGCGGGAAGCGAAGGATCCAGCTGATAGCTTTTCCATTCCACTTCTATCTTTTCCTTTTGGGCAAAGCGGTCGAGCGCCTTTTCGAAGCGTTTCTTCCCGATATAACAGAAGGGGCAAGCCACATCCGACCATATTTCTACTTTCATTTTTGCTTTTTTAGTTCAGAATTTGCGTTCGTTGAAATGCCGTTTCCTTCCCTTTAAATCGCTACGAACAGCTGTTTGATGCGCAGTGTACTCGGCACGGTGCTTTTTAGTTTCGCATATTGATAAACTGCAGCGGTTGATCAAATTCGAGCCCCCTGCACAGGCTGATCACCTTTTGAAGATCATCAATATTCTTGCTTTGCACCCTCACCTGGTCGTCCATGATCGAGGCCTGCACTTTGAGCTTCGATTCTTTGATCTTTGCGATCAGCTTTTTAGCGGCTTCCTTATCCAAGCCTTCCTTGATGCTGACCTCCTTGCGAATCATATTTCCAGAAGCATTTACTTCCTTTCCGAAATCGAGGCTCTTGGCATCGAGCCCCTGTTTAATCATTCGGGAACGAATGGCGTCAATAATGGCGTTTAGGCGCATATCGTCTTCCGTTACAATGGTTATGATATTGGTTTTTTTGTCGTGGTCAATGGTGCTCTTCGATGTATTAAAATCGTAGCGATTCAAGATTTCTTTCTTCGCAGTGTTAACCGCATTGTCGAGCGTTTGTGCGTCTACTTTACTGACAATATCAAATGATGGCATATTTTTTTTATTTATTAATGAATTATTTCTCGTAATCAAGTTTGTAAGCAACCACCCGGTTGTTGCTGAACGTTGGCACCACCAACAGGTTTTCCTCAGGGATAAAACCGATATCGGCCGCATTGATTTTCTGACCGCGGGTGTCCAAAATCGTTTGCACTTTCAGATCGCGGCTCACAAAATGAACTTGTCCGGTCCATCCCGAAACCAGGTAGTGGCCCCCCTCCAGGGCGATAATGCCATCGGCACTCTCCATTCCCTCGGCAAGGGTATCGATTGCTTTGCTCTCGAGGTCGACCGAAAGAAGCCTCCCGCCCCGGTTTGAGGCAATGAGTAATTCTGAATTGCGAACCATCACACCGTTGGGTCGGTCGAGCACGTCGGATTCAATGAATACATGTGCGGTGCCATCCGGTTGGATCCGGTAAATCTTATTGCCTTCGATATCGGCCGAATAAATCACCCCTTGTCCGTCAACATCAATCCCGTTCAGTCGTTTTGCACCGGCCACCTCTATGCGCTGAGCTTCCTCACCCGTTTTCAAATCAATTTTCACGACGGTAGTCGGGTCGTTTATGTAAAGGTACCCCTCGTGAATGTCAATTCCAAGCGGAGCCACCAGGCCTTCTGCCCATTTCAGTTTCTCGATGCTACCGTCGGCGTTCAGCAGGGATATAAATCCATCATTTTCAGTATCGCCGCCGAGGTTCAGATTGGAAATATAAAATTGCTTGGTTTGCGGGTCGTAAACGGCGCACTCGGGCGTAGCCAGCTGGAGCGAGTCGGTAGCCCAGGCTTGTTCGAGGCTCACCGACAGCGAGTCCTGGAGGCCAGAGGTAGATGGGTCGGACTGCTGTCCGCTCCCCGAATTGCAGGCGACCAGGAACATCGCCGGAAATAGCATGGGTAGAAATTTTGATCTGATCATGGCTTAGGAGTTCATTTGAGATACGTTTCGAAATACGTTAAAATATGCAGGAAGTTAAACAATTTTATTCCTTCGTGCCAGAATTTTATGTAGTTTCAGTGTAAGCCATTAGATCAATGACCCTAAATCCTTAACGTTTGTTTACCATGCGTATTGCTCAGCACTCTTTAGCGCGTCCGATATGGAAATATTTGCCGTCTTTCATCCAACACCTGCGTGTGTTGGTTCCTTTCCTGTTGATTTCTTTCGTCGGCCGCGCAGTCGCCCAACAGCCCCTTCATCAGGCAGATCCAACCATCTTTCTTCACGACCATACCTACTATTTGTTCGGCACGAACGATCAGGGTTCCAACGAAGGTTTCCTGGTGTACAGTTCGCCTGATCTGGTCGCCTGGAAGCTCGAAGGACCGGCACTGAGCAAGTCGGATGCCTTTGGTGAGGCCGGTTTCTGGGCACCGCAAGTGTGGGCGCATCAGGGGAAGTTTTATATGGCCTATACAGCCAATGAACAAATCGCCATTGCCGTAAGCGAGCACCCGGCGGGACCCTATAAACAAAGCGATCATCGTCCGCTAGCCTCGGCACAACGCCAGATTGACCCCTTTGTATTCGTAGATGAGGATGGTGCGGTCTATTTCTATCATGTACGTTTGCAGGAGGGCAACCGGATTTTTGTGGGAAAAATGGATGACGGCTTTTCGGCGGTCGACCCGGCTACGCTGAAAGAGTGCCTGAGTGTAATACCAGGCACCTGGGAAGATGCTGCCTCTACGGAATGGAAGGTCGCTGAAGGCCCCACTGTTATTAAGCGAGGAAAGCATTACTACCTGTTTTATTCAGCAAACGATTTCCGGCATCCCGGCTATGCAGTGGGCTATGCAGTGAGTGATTCGCCCACAGGTCCGTGGCGACGTCACGCTGACAACCCTATTATCAATAGCAAGCGTACCGGCCACCCAGGCAGCGGTCATGGCGATGTTTTCGAGGGAAAAGACGGACAATTATATTATGTCTTTCATACCCATTATAGCGACGACAGCGTAGCTCCGCGCAAAACAGCGATCGTGCGACTGAGCGCTGAGCTTAGTCCGTCTGGCGAAACGCTGTTTAGCATGGACGCCGGCAGCTTCCATTTTCTGAATTATCAGGGTCCTTAGTCTTTCATCACGCCCCGCAGCAGACGATCGGCGACCGACTCGATCACCGATTTGGGAAGTAGCCAGGATAGAAAGGCCACGCTTTTGTTTTGCAAACCCGGCACCACCTCCGGTTTTCCTTTCAGCATGGCTTCCACGGCAATGCGGGCCACTTCGTGGCTCTCCATATGTACCTTTTTTACCTGCTCAAGCCCCCTGGCGCCCAGGTTGGCGCGCTCAAAAAAAGCCGTATTCGTAGGTCCGGGACAAATGCAGCTAACGGAGAGTCCGCTTCGTTTAAACTCCTGGTTCAATCCGCGACTTAAAGCCAGCACAAACGTTTTGCTGGCCGCGTAAGTGCTGAGCCCGGGTGTGGCCTGATAGGCGGCCGTGCTGGCCACATTCAATATATACGAACGGCGACCTTGCTGCAGGGTGGGGGCAAAGCGGTGAATAAAAGCAGTCAGGCTCAACATATTCAGCTGCATCATATTTTCCAGTTTTGCGAAATCCTGCTCCAGAAACAAGCCGCTCATGCCGTAGCCCGCATTATTTACCAGCACCTCCAGCGATATGTTCAAACTGTTTACCCACGCGTATACGCGCTCCGCTGCACCCGTTTCCGATAAATCGCCTACCCAATACGATGCTTGCACGTGGTAGTTTTGCCGGGCCTGTTCAGACAGTTCGGCCAGATCTTTTTCAGTGCGGGAAACCAGCAGCAGATCGTAACCTCGGGCCGCCAGTTCCAGTGCAATCGCCTTTCCTATGCCTTTGCCGGCACCGGTAATCAATGCATAAGCCATATTTTAATCTCTTTCAATTTAAAAATCATCAATAAGTATCGTAATTTACCGATAATTTGCAGCAAACAGAAAGATAGAATTATGTTTAAAAGACCGTTTGTGCTCTCCGGCGGCGGCGCCAGGGGCTTTGCTCACCTCGGTGTCGTAAAGGCCTTGGGTGAACATCAAATATTCCCCTCTGCCATCTCGGGAACGAGTGCCGGTGCAATCGCCGGTGCCTTTCTCGCCAATGGATATCGTTCCGAGGAAATAATCGAAATGCTTGCAGGAAAGCTTACACGGAAGCTGTTAACCTGGAATTCCCTGCAACGGGGACTCATATCGTTTGATCGGCTGGCAGAATTTCTGGAAGCAAACCTTCGCTACAAAACCTTTGAAGAATTGCCCATTCCGTTGTATATCACGGTGACCTCCTTTGTCGACGGACGTCAAAAGATCATCAGCACCGGAAATATCATAGATGCCATTCGCGCCTCCTGCGCCATTCCAGCCGTCTTTCCCATTGTTCAGCTCGACAGCAAACCCTATGTAGACGGTGGTCTGGCCAATAATCTACCCGTGGAGCCCTTTCGCCTTCGAAAGAAAGACGTCATCTGCATACATGTCAATCCTATCCGGGACCTGAGCGAAAAAACCGGCCTGTTTGATACCATTGAACGTGCCTTTCACCTTAGTTTTGCGGAAGTAGTGCGGCAGTCGGCCTCGGGTTGCCTGATGATGATTGAGCCGCGCGAGCTGACTGCATACAGCTTATTCGACCTGAAGCGATCGCCTGAAATTATTGAAATTGGTTATCGCTATGCCCTCGATTACCTCGATAAGCATCAGCACCTGCTGAAAGAAGACGGCTTTTTCCAGAAACTCCGGGATCGATTGCAAAATTGGCAGACCTGAGAGCAGATGAGCATTGCCGCTCTTTATAAAATCGTCTTTAGTACGTTCCAAACCGTCTCGGCCATAATCTCCTGACCGGCCGCGGTCGGGTGCACCCCATCGGCCTGGTTCAGCTCACGGCGATTTGCTACATTTTCCAGCAGAAAAGGCACGAAAGCCATTTGATTACTCTCCGCCAGTTTTGGATAAATCGCCATAAAATCTTCGAAATAACGCAGTCCTGCCAGCGGTGGAACCAGCATGCCAATCAGCAGCATCTTGCATTCCGGCCAGTAGCTGCGTGCTTTGTCAATAATCGCCTGAAGATTGCTGTAGGTTTGCTGCACCGGCACGCCGCGCAACCCATCGTTCGCCCCCAGTTCCAGCACAAAAATATCCACCTGCTGATTTTTATAGTAGTCGATCCGAAGCCTTCCCCCTGCAGTCACCTCACCGCTCAGCCCGGCATTAATCACACGGTAGCCGAGCTCCAGATGGTCAATTTTCTTCTGAATCAAGCCTGGAAACGCCAGGTGAATATTGTTCAATCCGTGACCGGAAGTCAGGCTGTCGCCGAAAAAAAGTATGTTCTTCATATAGTTTTAAACGCCAAGTCAGCGCGGGGCTGCGCGCAATGATACAATATTTATGCTTAAAAATCCCTGTGTGAAAGGCTAAATCTTTAGCTTCGTGCTTTAAACATCAAACCATGATTTCATACTCAGAAGCACAGCTTTCACAACTATCTATACATCATATCGGCAATAAAGTTCAGAACGAACATTTCAGCCTCTCCGAACAGCCCATGAATCTGGACGACGAGATGCTCAGTGGTCTGCTGATGCAGTATTTCCTGAAGCCGTTCGAGAAGGTAAACGAAGCCTACCGCTTCCACCATTCATCGGGCGATTTGCAGCTCAATGAGGTGTGCCATTTTGTAAGTCAGGTATTTGCCAGTGAAGAAAGCTTCCACGATACCTCACAGCAACTTGCCCGCCACCTGTTCGACATCAGCAGCCATCCCAATATCAAATCGGGAGAACTGTATGTGGCTAGTTTCAAAGGAGTGCAAATGGAAGGAGAACGCTATGAGGCGATCGGGATCTTCAAATCGGAAACGAAAGATACTTACCTGAAAGTATATCCTCAGGAAAAAGGGTTCGGAATCGATTACGAGCAAGAGGCAATCAGTATTCATAAACTCGACAAGGGTTGCCTGATATTTAATTCAGAAGCGACGGAGGGCTACACCGTGCTGGTAATCGACCAAACCAACCGTAGCACGGAAGCAGTATACTGGAAAGACGATTTTCTTCAGCTGAAAGTACGTAACGACAATTACAATCAGACGCAGAACGTGATGGGGGTATATAAAAATTTTGTCAGTCAGCTCGACAATCAGTTTGAGGTGAGCAAGGCCGATAAGATCGACCTCCTCAATAAGTCCATGAAATACTTTAAAGAGAAGGAGAGTTTTGATATCGAGGAGTTTTCGAATGAAGTTATCGGGAATGAAGAAGGAATCACATCTTTTAAGAATTATAAACGCGACTTTGAAGCCGAATTTAGTGAAACAATTGCCGATTCGTTTGAAATTGCCGACGCTGCGGTTAAAAAACAGGCCCGAGTATTCAAATCTATCCTGAAATTGGATAAAAACTTCCATGTTTATATCCATGGAAATAAAGATTGGATCGAAAAAGGCTTTGATGAGGAGAAAAATTTAAACTTTTATCGTCTTTACTACCGAGAAGAGCAATAATTAATATGATATTATTGTTTAAAATGGGTCTTTTTTATAATTAGATAGAAAATATTTGATTTTATTGTAGATTTTTTGGTCATAATATTTGTTTTGTTCGTTTTTTATATATTTTTGTTTAGAAAATGATAAGGTTTTTGGTGAATTAATCGAAAACTCAAAATTAAAACTCAGAAATTATGAAAAAAATCGCTCCATTCCTGTTTCTGCTGCTAATAGCTACGGCAGCAGTCTTCGTGCGGCCGGAAGTCATGTTCAATGGCGACGAGGCATACAACAGCTCCGACATCGCCTGGATTCTGATCTCGGCGGCACTTGTTTTTTTGATGACTCCCGGACTGGCATTCTTCTATGGAGGGATGGTAAACAGCAAGAACGTTATTTCCACCATGATTAAAAGCTTTGTTTCTGCCGGAGTCGTAAGTGTGTTGTGGGTCATGGTGGTTTTCAGTCTCTGCTTTGGCGATTCCCTGGGCGGTGTTATTGGTAACCCCACCAGCTACCTCTTTTTTCAGAATATTCTCTCCGGAGAGCCATGGCCGGGTGCACCCACCATTCCATTCGCTCTTTTTGCCATGTTTCACCTGATGTTCGCTATCATTACGCCGGGCATTGTGGTAGGGGCCGTTGCCGAACGGATCAAGTTTACTTCCTATATTCTTTTTATCGTGCTTTTCAGCGTCTTTATCTACGCGCCGCTGGCGCACTGGAGCTGGCATCCGGAAGGCTTCCTGGCCAAACTGGGCGTTCTTGATTTTGCAGGCGGAACGGTCGTGCACATTTCAGCAGGTTGTGCAGCCCTGGCAGGTGCATTGGTATTGAAACGCCGGCGCTCGCACCTTTTCAAGATTCAAACCCGTCCGGCGAATATCCCCTTCGTGCTTATCGGAACCGGCCTGCTCTGGTTCGGATGGTTCGGTTTCAATGCCGGATCTGCCCTGGCAGCCAATAGCCTTGCCGTATCAGCCTTTGGTACGACCAACGCCGCGGCCGCTTCAGCAGGATTGGCCTGGATGTTTTTTGATGTGATGCGTGGGAAGAAACCATCGGTTATCGGCTTCTGTATCGGAGCGGTCGTCGGATTGGTAGCCATTACGCCATCCGCTGGTTTTGTCGCCATTCCTCAAAGTATCTTTATCGGTTTTATCGCCGCGCTGATTTCCAACCTGGCTGTTGAGTGGAGATCACGTTCATCACTAGACGATACGCTCGATGTAGTTCCCTGCCACGGAGTAGGTGGGGTAGTGGGTATGCTTCTGACCGGCGTATTTGCTACCACCGTAGTAAATCCTGCAGGAGCGACCGGACTTTTCTACGGTGCAACGGAATTCTTTACTGCCCAGGTTTTGGGTGTACTGATTGTAACCACCTACAGCTTTACCGTATCGTACGGAATCTTCAAACTAATCAACCTGATCGACCCCATTCGCGTATCGGAAGAGGAAGAAGAAAAAGGACTTGACCTTAGTCAGCACGACGAAGAACTTTTCTTTCAGCCACTAAGCGCTAGCCAGGGTGCCGGTTCGGGATTCAACACTGAAAGCTATAGCAGCACAGGCTACACCGACCCTACAACGAAGGAAGTTCAGGGCGAGGCTCTCGCAAAGGCTGAGTTGTAATCGCTTCCAGAAAAGCAATCAAAGCTTCCTTTTCGCCGTCTGTCAGATTCAGCGGTTTAAGCAGCGGCGAAGTCACAGGATAAAGCGGATCATTCACCTGGTCCGCTTTTGCTTTTGTACGAGGCATTCCCGCATTATACATATTAATAACGCCTTCGATATTATCGAATATGCCGTTATGAAACCAGGGATTTGTTCGCATTACATCACGTAAACCGGGGGTTTTGAATTTGCCCACATCTTCCGGGTTATTCGTGAAATTATAACGACCCAGGTCTTCGTATTTGCGCTGATAGTAGGTCAGTCCTGCGTTATGAAACTGCTCATCGGTAAAGAGCGGACCGTTATGACAATTGATACAGCGAGCTTTCGTCCGGAACAGATGAAGCCCCTCGATCTGTTTATCGTTTAAGCGATTGTATTGTCCTTCTACGAAAAAATCGAAATCCGTTTTCCGGGAACTGATCGTCCGCTCGAAGGTGGCAATTGCCCGCGTAATTCGGTCGAGGGTAACCTCTGCATCGCCAAATGCGGCTGCAAAGAGCGGTTCGTAGCCTTCGATCTTACTAAGCTTCGCCGGTAATTCCAAAGGGTTTTGGTTCATTTCATGCGGATTGGCAATGGAAATAGGGGCCTGTTCCTCGAGTGAATTCGCACGGCCGTCCCAAAATAATGCCTTTTGAAACCAGGAATTCTGAATGCTGGGCGTATTCCGGCTCGTTGTTTTATGATCGTTCCCAACAGCCACTCGTCTTCCGTCAGTCCAGTTTAAATCGACAGCATGACAGCTGCTGCATGAAATTTGATTGGAGCCCGATAAGCGCGGGTCGTGGAACAGCACCCTGCCAAGCTGGATTTCCTCTTTAAGTGAATCTTTATTGATCGGCGAAGCGGGAAGTGCACCCAGTTCAGCGAAGACTGCCTCTTTATCCAAAAACGGAGCCGGCCACTGTGCTGGCGGGCGGCTGTAAAGCGCGCGGAGGCTGTCGGCCAGCGCTTGTCGGTCCTGGCTTCCCTTAAAAGACAAAAGCGATAGGGATATCAAGCCGGCAAGAAAAGCGAAAAAAGGCAAAGTTCTGAGTTGCATGCTAAAGATAAATTCTGATACCAAAATTAAATAAAAACCGGTTCCCCGACGGAATGGTGCGGGCGTTTAATATTGATTGATCGCGTTTGTTCTGATTGACGTATTGCATATCCGCGAAAAAGCCCATCGGGACCTGCTGCAGCAGATGGTTGCTGATGTATTCCGCTCCCGCGCCTATCTCAAAAACATGCGCGCTGAAGTAATAATAATCCGGATAAACCACCGTTTCGGTGAATACATTTTCCTGAGTCGGCGGCACTTCAACCTCCGTGCTCAGCGGAATTCGGTAGGAGGGGCTTAAGCTGATTCGCAAGCGATCGCTGTTCGCAAACCGATGTGAACTGGCCAGTAAAATACCCGGTTGCAAGCTTTCCGCCAGAAGGTAATGATCGGCCGCCAAATCCTCCTTCATCAAATGCCGGTACCTCAGCGATGCACCCAGCTCAGGCTGCCAACGCTCATTTTCTTTCCGCTGATAGCGATAGGAAAGCTGATAGTCGTTGTTTGTCGCGCTATAATTATGCGCCTGAAAAACGGAATTGAAGTCGCGTCCCGTTTGGTTCATTACCGTCAGTTGAACTTGCTGCCTGCGCTTATCGTGCTCCTCGCTCAGCAATACCGTTGCAGCAATATCTTCCTGACGGTAGCTGCTGCGCGTATAATAGTTTTTCCGGGTGCGCGTTGTGTGCGTATTGTCGGTGTTGCTGATCAGGTGCTGCATCCAAGCCTGAATATTCCACCGGTTTACCTGTGTTTGATAACTTAGTGTCCAGCCCGCATGCCGGTCGTATCGTCTCAGGGAAGCGGTATCCCTCATTACCAGGAAGCCATATCCCTGGTTCGTGTAATGAATTCTGTCTGGGTACTGAAGCGAATATTTGTAATCGTCATTTTTATACGCCACCCCTGCCTCTTCGTTGCCGTATCCCCAAATCGCGCCCGCCGAAACCTGATGCTTTCCGGCTCGTAAACTGAATTCCGGTTTTAATAGCAAGCGGAACGTATTCACTTCGGTTCTGGGATCGACCGAGCCGGTCGAGGCATGTTTTTGATACTCGACGCCCAGGCCTGCATTTATTTTCTCTGGAATGGCAGAATAGCTTAAAAGCGCATGCAGATCGTATCGTTGCCTTTCATATTGTCCATGTTTACCCGCAAAATAATAGAAAGGCTTCAGCTCATTGAAAAACCCGTCAAGTGTATTGGCCAGACTGTCTTCCGACTGCCTGTCGAACATGAAACTCCCTGCCAGTGAAAAACGACCCAGTTTTCTTAAGCCTTCGCTGTAAAAGGTGATTGATTTCCTTGAATAAGCTTCCTGCGCTCGGCGAAAACTACCTGCTTCCTTCCCGACAGCCAATTCCGCGAGTCCATAAGATTCAGCGTCCACCTGCTCCATCAGTCCGATACTTTTCATCGATAAGCGTAGCTGCTGTAGCGTTTGCTGTTCACGCAAAACACTGTCTGCACCCCATTGGCTTTGGGCCAGTGCAGGTACAGACAGCCAGAGAATCAGAGAAATGCTGATAAATGCTTTCACGATGTCTAATCAATAAAACTGTTTTCCCCTTTCGACGGATTCGCTTTTTGAAGTACACCGAAATCGTTCGTCGAATTGTTGGTGTCCTGAAGAATACGGCGGTTACCTACTTTCTTTTTCGTTTTTCGCACGATCGACTGGCTGGAGTATTGTCCGCCCGTTACAAAACCTGCTCCTGCATCGAGGGTGAAAGGAACACGTACCGGTACACGGCTGCCGACCAACGGATGCTGCGTTTGAACCGCGTCAATCACATATTCAACCGGTATTTGCGGATATAAGGTTGTTCCATCGGATAGCTGGCGGATAGTCGAATAGGCATACCGAGGCCATTGGTCTACTTCCTGAGTTTTATCTACTTTAAAGATGATAAAAGCTTCCTTGCCCATCGGGTCCATAATCAAATCGCGCTGTCCGGTTGAAAATAAAACTTCTACGTCTTTCGCAGGCGTGTTGATGTCGGAAGCGAAAGGAGCACGGCCCGGACTCACTTTTTGTTCATAGGGGTGCAAGTATACCTCAAAATCAGCGCTGCTTAAATCAATAGTCAGTTCCGGGTTTTTAATTTCAATTGGCTTTTCACCGCTTGCATTTTGATAGGGCTGAGAATGGTTTAGCGCAGTAGATGCGATTATAATACTTTGACCAGGCGCTACGGGATACAATTTGCCTGTACCATCGCTTGGGATCATAAAGACCGACTTTGCATACACATAATCCTTGTTCGGATCTTTGGCTGCGTTCATGTTCAACGATTGGCTCCAGTCGTATTGTCCGTTCGCCTGGAAAAATTCCTTCCCTGCGTCGTCATTTCCGCCATTGCCTGTTATCTGGGAAAAGTACAGACTATCGGCATACAGCACGGTGTTCGAGTTGTTGTAAATTTCTACAAAAACATCCCGCGTCATGGCGCCTGTTGAAATATTTGAGCCTGCATAGTAAATTTGCTTAAATACAAAATCGCCCACCCGGCCGCTGGCCATCAAGGTTGCTTCGAGCGACTTATCCTCGAGTAGCAACAAGCCACTCTCGTTGGCGTTCAAATGAACGTCCTCTTCCGTGACCACGCCACTAAGTTCGGTGTAATCCTCTGCACTGATCGTCAGCGAAGCCGCCATATCGTAAGTTCCCGGCGTAATACTTTCGAATACAGCCACACCCTTCGCATCGGCTTTCGTTTGATGTTTTTGCCCGTTTGTTTTATTCGTCAGCGTCAGTTCAGTGCCTTCCAGGGGAATATCCACGCCCAGACTTCCATCGACAGAGAAGGTAGCTGAAAAGCGGACGGGCTGCGTGGAGGGCCCATCATCCTTTTTGCAGGAGCTGATCGCGAATGCGGCGACCAAGAGGAGTATAAATTTATTTTTCATGGTTTTTTATTTTTCTAGAATTTTAAACTGATACCGCCAGTAATACTGACCGGGTTGTTATATTTGAATTCGACAATAGAACCGTCGGGCATTTCCTTATAATATTCTGGGTGCAGGTCGAAAGCATTATAGGCTGACAGGGAGAAGCGAAGGTTTTTTCGGATCTCCTTAATGATGCTCATGTTCACAATGCCGTAAATGATCGGCTGCGAAACATCTTTCCCTGGCGAAAGTCTCAGTTGGCCCAGCACCGGGTCGTCCGGATTAAAATTCTCAATCGCAAAATATTCCATCCGATCGTTGATATATGCGATCGGATTTTGGCTGTCTTTGTCCTGATACATGGAATTAATCCAAAATACGTCGGCGTTAAAACTTACGATAAAACCTATTTTAGGGATATGCGTAGTGCTTCCAAATTTGCTCATAAGGGAATACCGTTCAGATTCCTTAGGATTGTATAAAGCATACCAGATTTTATGGCCATCTATCTCAATGTCTTTATCTGGTGTGTGAACCCGGATGCTTTTATTTTTATAAAAATTATAACTCAGCACAGAGCTGAAGTTAAAGCTCGTTTGAATCGATTGAATTTTCCGGGTTGATAGCATCAACTCAAGACCGTGATTGTCAGAGCTCACATCATTCCTGACCTGATAGCTGGTCAGGCCAGCATACTGGACCATGTTTCCGGTCGGATAATACTCCGCTTTTTCACCGGGCGTATGGCGCACCTCATATTCCGGCAGTATATAATCCCGGAAGTTGGCCACGGATGCGAACCCGTTGCGACTGTTCTTGAAGAAAGCAAAGAGTGACGCCGACAGAAAGCGATTCTGATAGCGGGCACCGATCTCAAGCTGTGTCGCCTTCGACGATTTCAGGTGGCTATTATCGGGTATATGCTTATCGGTAAACATCAGGTTAATACTTTGGTCCGCATATCCGGTATAATACTGTAAAAGGGGAATATCGATCCATTCCGGAGCCGGGTAGCGATGCGCCATGGTAGGTCCTTTCACCGAGATCCCATAGGCAGCATTCAATTGCCAGTTTTTGTTCAGAGAGAGGCGGCTGTTGATGCGGGGTTGCAAATAGCCTTTTCCGTTTTGAAAGTCGTGCCGCAACCCCACGCTGGTTGAAAAGGCCTTACCAGCAATCGTGGTACTGATCTGATCTTCTATGTACACACCAAAATTTTGCAAGGACGGCGTATATTCGTAAGAATAAGGCCGCTCATTCTGGTCGCCCGAAAGGAACCTAGGCCTATCGGCATCCATCACAATGCCCTTTCCTCCATTATTCGAATAAGAATAACTTGCTCCCAGGGAGATTCGATGATCAAGCGGGCCGCTACTGAACTGCCCCGACAAATCCATATTGCTGCTAAAGCTCACCGGATTGCCCAGTATCTCCTCCTTCGCCAGGTAATTCCCCGGAATCCAGTAACCCTCGTAAATCCCGGTCGTGTCTTTGTTGGTGTAAGGCTGGGGCGACTGGTTCAGCTGCCATTGTGAATACGTTTCCTGATTGCTCTCACTATAACTGGCCGTCAGGTTCAGGCGTTGAAGAATGGAGTGATTGAGTGTGGCAGACAGTCGGTTTGATAGCCGAACACCGGAGTTCTTAGAATAGGTCATGCGTTGCGAGCCGTCGTCCGGATCCAGTTTCACATCATCCAGGCGCTTATTGAAGTCGAACGAAAGCGTATTCTTAACCGCCGAGCCGAAGTTTTTCGTCCACATCAGCGACTGAGCCACCCGCTCATACTGATTCATCTTATCGCGCGGATCAGAATTACTGTTCGTGTAGTTGAAATTTGCGTTCAATGCACCCCATTTATTTCCCAACGCAAAACCCTTACTCAACGATGAACTCACCGATGCCGCATTTACATTGGTGGTAAATTGATAAGGAGTATTGCCCGCTTGGCGTTCGATAATAATGGCTCCATCGGTCAAGTCGCCGTATTTAGCCGACGCTACCCCCTGTATTACCTCAATGCTTTCAATGCTTTCCACGGGTATCTCCCGCAAGTCGAGGCCCTGATAAGGAACATCAAAGGAACCAAAATTTCCGTTGCTTTTAATAATAGATCCAAGCATACCATTTCTCGAAAGGCTGCGGCTTTGCATATTCGCATCGTTGGACTGTACTACGCCGTCCATAATAATCGCCACGCCAAGCGAATTATTGATATCGTAAAGCTGGTCATTCGAGTTCGAGCCCTTCGTCAGCGGCCCATTCCGAAGCGTAATCGTCTGCGGATTATTAATCACCGGTGCTTCCGTAGCCTTTCCCGGCAGCGTATTCAATACATCCATCAAGCTAAAAGCCTGCACCTGTCGGATGGCCTCTTTATCGAATATAATGGACGAATTCGAGCTCTCGCTGATTTTCCGCTCTGGCAATACGCTCACTTCCTCCAGGTTAAGGCTTAACTCTTCCAGCACAAAGGTATTTATCGGTTGAATGTCCTTCACCGCTATGCTTCGCTGAATAGCTTTTTTTCCCACAAAAGAAATCCGAATGGTTACCTCCGGGATGTTTGGGCG
>DAIRDA010000003.1:0-5230 GCA_036796375.1 Albibacterium sp. | reverse complement strand
GTAAGTTTGTACATATCAACCACACAAAAAGAAATAGCATGGAACGCATCTGGATCTATCAGTCAAGTCGGGAATTAACAGCCGAGGAAGCCATTTTTATTCTGAAGCGATTAGAGGAATTTACAGGTGGATGGAAAGCGCATGGCAAGCAATTGGCGGCCCGTGCCGAAGTACGTCATAACCGCTTCGTCGTTATTTTTCTGAACGAGCAGGTTGCTGCCGCCACCGGATGCTCCATCGATAAGTCGGTTCACTTGCTTAAATCCATCGAACAGGAATTGCGGATTGACCTCTTTGATCGAATGCGCATTGCCTATCGAAAAGGAGATGCCATTGTCGATGCATCGCGCAATGAATTTGAAAAAGCAATTGAGGCAGGGGAGGTGAATGAAAATACCATCGTATTTGACAATACGGTTCAAACCAGTCAGGATTTGGAAAGCCGCTGGGAAGTTCCTGCAAAGGAAAGCTGGCACGCCAGGGTATTCCAGCTTCCTGTTTAGATTGGTTCCGTTTAGCTTGCTGCACGTTGAATTGCTGCAGGCAAACGCCTATTCCGGTATGATGCTATGATTCATATAGCGCACAATCGTACGGGCTTTTCGATTGATATAAGCCGTCGGCTTGTCGGGAGTCCAGCGCCGCGGATTAGGGAGTACGGCGGCAACAAGTGCAGCTTGTCGCTTGGTCAGGCTCACGGCAGGCTTATTGAAATAATGCTGGGTCGCCGCATTCACACCGTAGAGGTGGGGACCCGTTTCAATCACATTCAGATACACCTCCAGAATTCTCTTCTTGCCCCAGAAGGCCTCAATCAGCATGGTAAACCAAGCCTCGAAGCCCTTTCTGACCCACGAACGTTGCGGCCATAGAAACACGTTTTTAGCAGTTTGCTGACTGATGGTACTTCCTCCGCGAAGCGTATTGCCCGATTTATTCTTCCGATACGCTTCATTGATCGCCTCCGTGTCGAAACCTGCATGGCTGGTAAAATGCGCATCTTCGCTCGCAACCACCGCCTTTTTCATATTGGCCGACAGGTCGTCGTAACTTACCCACTTCCGCGCGGTCTTTGGTTTTGCATGTTCAGAGCTCTCCATATTCCGCTGAATCATCAGCCAGGTCAGGGGCGGGTTCACAAAGCGGTACAACAATACCCAGGCAATGCTGAAGAGCACGAAATACAAAGCTAGTTTGCTGATGAACACAAGCGGACCGCTTCTCTTCGACTTCTTTTTCTTTTTCGATTGACGTTTTATGGCCATAAAAGCTGACAAAAAAAAGGCTACCTGTTAAGATAGCCTTCTATAGTTTTTAAAGATATTGTTTATTCGGCAACTACTTCAAAAGGAACCTGAACTTTAACTTCTTTGTGTAAGTTAAGGTTAGCGATAAATTCACCAACGAATTTAGGCTCTTCTTCAAATGTAATGCGACGACGATCAACCTCGAAACCTTGTTTCTTAAGTGCATCAGCGATCTGGATAGTGTTAACCGATCCAAAAATCTTACCGCTTTCGCCAGCTTTGGCTCCAATGGTTAACTTAACAGAATCAAGTTTACCAGCAAGAACTTCAGCATCTTGTTTAATCTTATCTTGTTTAAACTGAGCTTGTTTAATGTTCTCAGCCAAAATTTTCTTGGCAGACGAAGTAGCCAGTTCAGCAAATCCCTGAGGAATCAGGTAATTACGTCCGTAGCCATTCTTTACAGTTACGATATCGTCTTTCTCACCAAGCTTTTTGATATCTTGTTTTAGAATAATTTCCATGTTTCTTTACCTCCGTTTATTTTAATGAATCTGCAACATAAGGTAATAGACCGATGTGGCGAGCGCGTTTTACAGCCTGAGCCACTTTACGTTGGAATTTCAGGGAAGTTCCTGTTAAGCGTCTTGGTAAAAGTTTACCTTGCTCGTTAATGAACTTCAATAAAAAGTTAGCGTCTTTGTAATCGATGTACTTGATACCATTCTTTTTGAATCGGCAGTACTTCTTACGGTTATCGTCCACTTTAGGAGCAGTAACGTACTGAATTTTTTGTTCTTTCGCCATTATTTTGCCTCCTCAGTTTTAGGTTTTTTGTTAAATGCACCGCTACGTTTTTTCTCGTTGTAAGCAAGCGCATGTTTATCCAAAGCAATGGTCAGAAAACGCATAACACGCTCATCGCGCTTATACTGAAGTTCCAGTTTGCCAATAAGTTCACCTGGAGCCTGGAATTGAATTAGGTGATAGTATCCGGTAGATTTTTTCTCCATTGGATACGCTAGTTTTTTCAAACCCCAATTGTCCTCATGGACAATTTCGGCTCCGTTTTCAGTAAGGAAAGTGCTGAATTTGGAAATGGTTTCCTTCGCAATTTCATCTGATAACAACGGGGTAAGAATGATCACTGTTTCGTACTGTTGCATTGTTCAGTTTTAATTAATAGATTTTTAATTCCGCGCTAAGCGGGATGCAAAAGTACGAGGAAAAAATAATATATACAACAGGCTGTTAATTATTCCGTTGCGTTTTCAGGAATTACTGTCCGGTAGTTCTCGATTTGCGGAAGGTAATCTCGGTGCGGCTGTTCAATTCATTGGCCTGATCGTTGGGTTCGCCGCTGCTAAGTTCATAGGAAACCATGGGGAAACGATCGCCACCGCCCTGTGCACTCAGGCTAACTTCTTTCTTCAGGTCTTTGCCTTTCAGCCATTTGGCTATCGCCATGGCACGATCGGTCGACAGGCGGTAATTCTCGTCCGGATCTCCTTCTCTGCCGGTATTGCCGGTAATCAGCACTTTGCCAACGCCCTGGTTGTTAATCATTTGGTAGGTTTCTTCCAGGGTTGCTTCCGCGCCCGCTTTAAAGTTCGCCGAACCTTCTTCAAAAACATCCGCATTCGGCAAAACCAGCTTCATCTGGCTAGGCGTTTCTGTAAACTTCAGCGCGCTTTCTTCCATATCCAGGTTCTGGCCCTTGGCGGTACTCAGGTCGCGCGTTTGCGGCCCGTTATCAGAAAAAGCAATGGAATCGTTCATGGAAAGATTCACTTCTTCTCCCTCCATGTTCTCTTGTGTACTGTTGTTCTGATTACAGGCAACCATGCCCAATGCTGCGACGGCGAATAATGCGGTGTTGAAGATTTTCATAGTTCTTTAATTATCGAATTCAGGTCAAGTGAAAAGTTAACGCTAAAATACGCTTTTTGTTTAACTTTTCCCGATTAAGCTGTACCTTCGTAGCAATGGATAGTTTTATCGTTTCTGCAAGAAAATATCGCCCGGCAACCTTTGAAACCATTGTCGGACAGCAGCATATCACCGGTACTTTAAAAAATGCGATCAAGAATAATCAGCTTGCTCAGGCATTTCTATTCTGTGGCCCCCGCGGTGTCGGTAAAACCACCTGCGCCCGTATTCTGGCCAAAACCATCAATTGCCAAAATCTTACGCCCGAAGTAGAAGCCTGCGGCACATGCGACAGCTGCCTTGCCTTCCAAAACGGAAACTCCTTCAATGTTCATGAGCTCGATGCCGCTTCCAACAATTCGGTAGAAGACATCCGCAGCCTCATAGAACAGGTTCGCATACCTCCGCAAGCCGGACGCTATAAGATATACATCATCGATGAGGTTCATATGCTGTCTACGCAGGCCTTCAATGCTTTTTTGAAAACCCTCGAAGAACCGCCTTCCTACGCCAAGTTTATCCTGGCCACGACCGAGAAACACAAGATACTGCCCACTATTTTATCGCGTTGCCAGATCTTTGATTTCAATCGCATACGGGTAGACGATATCGCACAGCACCTGCAAAGCATCGCCGAAAAGGAAGATGTTCGATATGATCAGGATGGTCTGCACCTCATTGCCCAAAAATCAGACGGCGGATTGCGCGATGCACTTTCCATGTTCGATCAGCTGGTCAGCTTCTCCAACAAAAACCTGAGTTACCAGGCCGTGATCGACAACCTCAACGTGCTCGATTACGATTATTACTTCAAGCTTACCCAGGCTATTCTCGAGGAAGACAGCGCCCGTTGCTTGCTGCTGTTTGACGAAATTCTTTCGAACGGATTCGACGGCAGTCATTTCATATCCGGCCTGGCCAGTCACTTCCGCAACCTGCTGGTAGCGAAAGATATCCAGACCATCAAATTGCTGGAAGTCAGCAAAACCATTCGTGAACGCTATCTGACCCAGGCTGAAAAAACCAGTCAGGGACTTCTGCTGTCGGCCATGAACATTGCCAACCAATGCGAAATTCAATACAAAACCAGTAAAAATCAACGACTGCAGGTAGAGCTCGCTCTTTTGAAGATGTGCCATATTTCGGCCGCCGTCCAGCTCAGTAAACGACCGCTGAACGCAGGAGAGCCGACCGAGTCGGTCAAAAAAAAAACGACTGACGGAAACGGTCTGAGTGAGGAAAAAGCCTCTTCGGTGTCAGGAGCGGTGGTTTCTTCCAATGAATTGCCCGCACAAGGGAAGGCTCCGGCCGCAGTTCCCGAACCAGTCCTGGCAGGGCCGTCGAAACCTGAACCCGCGCAAACCGAACCCGCGCAAGCCGAATCCGCACAAACGGAACCACCTCCCAAGCCAAAATTATCCTTTCCCAAGCTCGGCGACTTCAACCTTGGTGCAAAAATTCCCAGTCTTCATTCCGTTTTCGATGAGAAGAAGGTCGATGAAGAGAAGGGGCCCGTATACGTCACCGGCGACGCGCAAGACAATTTTGGCGAACAAGTCTTTTTAAGTCACTGGGCCACCCTGGCCGAAATCGTCAAGGCGGAAGGCAAAATAAGTCTCTATACAGTCATGACCGCCAATAAGCCCGAGCTGAAGGAAAATTACAAGGTCAACATTATTGTTGAAAACGCCATCCAGCAACAACTGCTCATCGAATCGAAGGTCGATGTGCTCAATTACATGCGGCAGAAGCTCAATAATTTCCAGGTCGATCTCATCCCTGTGATGCAGCAAAACCACATCATCCGTAAGCCCGTTACCGACTCCGAAAAGTACCAGGCCATGGTGGCGCAAAACCCTCTGCTCGATACCTTTCGCAAGGAATTTAACCTCGGTTTCGAATAAAGAAAACCCAAAGTTTGTTGAATTCCATAATTAAGCCTTATTTTTATAACAAAATGGATAGGTTCTGCACCGATGTGACCGAAGGGTTTACGTTTGTGCTTGAACGCATCTAAAAAACTAAGACAGATGAAAAGAAGAAGTTTTATTGCT
>DAIRDA010000002.1:41383-55464 GCA_036796375.1 Albibacterium sp. | reverse complement strand
ATCGGCGGTTTAGGAGTCAATATCGGTGTGAAGATACCATTGAGCCGATAGTTCACCTGTTAATTTTTAAGGAGTAGATAAGTTAAAAGAGGAGCCTGAATCAGACTCCTCTTTTTTTTGCGCAAGAGTTCCCTCTGCCCAGGGGTTCGCTTCTTACTCAGGCGTTCCATTTTCGCTCAGGACTTCCTTTTTCACTCAGGACTTCCTTTTTTCTCAGGCCTCACCGGTTGTCCCGCCGAAGTTCATCGGAAAGGGAGGCGCCTCGCGGGAGTCGATCGGCCCGTTTACATTTTCATATTTTTCTATATTATCCTGCAAAGCACTCATAAAGCGTTTAGCGTGTTCAGGAGTCAGTACAATACGCGACTTTACCCGCGTTTTCGGAACCCCCGGCATAATGCGGAGGAAGTCGACCACGAATTCGGTGTTCGAGTGGGTAATAATCGCCAAATTGGAATATATCCCTTCAGCAACTTCCTCGGAAAGTTCTATGCTAAGTTCGTTGGGTTTATCTATGTCGTTCATCTTCTAAAATTACAAATTATTCCAAAAAAAAGCCTGTTTGAAATTCAAACAGGCTTTTGTATAATATGTTCTGATTAATCTTCGTCTTTCGAAGCCAGAAGCTGATCGTATTCTTCTTTTGAACCTACAATCACGCGGTCGTATCGGCGAAGACCTGTTCCTGAAGGAATTAAGTGTCCTACAATAACGTTTTCTTTCAGACCTAGTAAGTTATCCTCTTTTGCATGGATGGCCGCCTCGTTCAATACTTTCGTTGTCTCCTGGAAGGAAGCAGCAGAAATAAACGATTTGGTACCTAACGATGCCCTGGTAATACCTTGCAGAATCGGACTCGAAGTTGCAGGAATTGCATCCCTCACCTGAACCAGTTTCAAATCGCGACGTTTCAGGCTCGAGTTCTCTTCACGAAGCTTACGTGATGAGACAATCTGTCCCGCTTTCAGCTCATTTGAGTCACCCGGATCAACTACTACTTTCTTGTCGAACATTGCATTGGTTTCGTCGATGAAATCCCATTTGCTAACGTTGTCTTTTTCAAGGAAGATAGAATCACCCGGATCTTCGATATGAACTTTCTGCATCATCTGGTGAACAATGGTCTCGATATGCTTATCGTTCAGTTTTACACCCTGTAGACGATAAACTTCCTGAATTCCGTTAACCAGGTATTCCTGAACGGCTGCCGGTCCTTTAATCTTAAGGATATTTGCCGGAGAAATCGATCCATCAGACAATGGCATACCCGCTTTCACGAAGTCATTATCCTGAACCAGGATGTGCTTCGACAAAGGAACCAGGTATTTCTTAATCTGACCGTCTCTCGACTCGATCGAAATTTCACGATTCGCACGTTTCACACCACCCAGGGTCACAACACCGTCAATTTCGGTTACTACCGCCGGATTCGAAGGGTTCCGCGCCTCAAACAACTCGGTTACTCTTGGTAAACCACCGGTAATATCGCGGGTCTTACCAATTGAACGAGGAATCTTGGCAATGATGGCTCCCACTTTCGCATCTTCCTTGTCGCTGATTGAAATGTGCGCACCCACCGGGATGTTGTAGTTACGAATCACCTCACCACTCTTATCCAGAATACGGATTGTCGGATTTTTCGTCTTATCGCGGGTTTCAATAATAACCTTTTCACGGTGACCGGTTTGATCATCAGATTCCTCACGGAAGGTTACCCCTTCAACGATCGCATCAAACTCAACCTTACCCGCAAATTCGGAAATAATAACCGCGTTGTACGGATCCCACGAACAAATCAGGTCGCCGCGTTGCAACACATCGCCATCATTCACAAACAGATACGATCCGTAAGGAATGTTGTTAGTCATCACCACCTTATTGGTATCGGTATCCACAATTCTGAATTCCCCGGAACGTCCAAGGATCACACGTTGTTTCTCACCGTTGTTGTCACGCTCTACAAAACGAACGTTTTCAAATTCAATCCGACCGCTGAATTTAGCCACCATCTGCGACTCAGCCGCAATGTTGGATGCGGTACCACCCACGTGGAAAGTACGAAGGGTTAACTGAGTACCCGGCTCACCGATCGACTGTGCAGCAATTACACCAACCGCTTCACCCAACTGCACCGGCTTGCCGCTGGCAAGGTTACGTCCGTAGCATAGCGCACAAACACCGCGTTTGCTCTCGCAAGTCAGTACCGAACGAATTTCCAATCCTTCAAGTGAAGATCTTTCAATACGTTCTGCCGTTTCTTCATTGATGTCCTGGTCGGCTTTTACCAACAGCTCGTCCGTCACCGGATCAAACACATCGTGAAGAGCCGTTCTACCTAAAATACGCTCGTATAAAGGTTCAACGATATCCTCGTTATCTTTCAGGGCAGTTGTGTAAATACCTCTCAGCGTTCCACAATCCTGATCAATCACAATCATATCCTGAGCAACATCGTGTAAACGACGGGTCAGGTAACCCGCATCCGCTGTTTTAAGGGCGGTATCGGCAAGACCCTTACGGGCACCGTGGGTTGAAATAAAGTACTCAAGTACGGAAAGACCTTCCTTGAAGTTCGAAAGAATCGGGTTCTCAATAATTTCACCACCCGACGCACCCGACTTCTGCGGTTTCGCCATCAATCCCCGCATTCCGCAAAGCTGACGAATCTGCTCTTTAGAACCCCGGGCACCCGAGTCAAGCATCATATACACCGAGTTGAAACCCTGGTTATCTTCCGCTAAAATCTTCATTACCGAAGAAGTTAAACGGTTATTGATACGGGTCCAAATATCGATGATCTGATTGTAACGCTCGTTGTTGGTAATGAAACCCATGTTGTAGTTGTTCATTACTTCATCCACCTCGCGCGTTGCCTGCTCAATCAAATCACTCTTCGCATCAGGAATATTCAAATCCTGCAGGTTGAACGACAATCCTCCACGGAAAGCCATTTGGAAACCAACCTCTTTAATATCGTCGAGGAAGTCGGCAGCACGTGCCATACCCGACTGGCGAACCACCTTACCAATAATATCACGAAGTGATTTCTTGGTCAGAAGTTCGTTGATGAAACCCAGCTCGGCCGGAACTTTCTCGTTGAAGAGAACACGACCAACCGTGGTTTCTATAATTTTGCTTTCAAGCTCACCGTCCTGGTTTCTAACATTCACCTTCACATTGATGAAAGCATGCAGATCAATACGACGCTCGTTATAGGCAATCAGAACTTCTTTCGCTGAATAAAACGTCATTCCCTGACCTTTCATCACACGCGAATCGTCTGTTTTTCTTCCTTTGGTAATATAATACAGACCCAACACCATATCCTGTGAAGGTACAGTAATAGGCGTTCCGTTAGCAGGGTTCAAAATGTTATGCGAAGCAAGCATTAAGATCTGCGCTTCCAATATCGCTGCATGGCCCAAAGGCAAATGCACCGCCATCTGGTCACCGTCAAAATCCGCGTTGAATGAAGTACATACCAATGGGTGAAGCTGAATTGCTTTTCCTTCTACCAGTTTCGGCTGGAAAGCCTGAATACCCAAACGGTGAAGTGTAGGCGCACGGTTTAGTAATACCGGGTGACCTTTCAGCACATTCTCCAGGATATCCCAAACCACCGGATCTTTCCGATCAACGATCTTTTTGGCCGATTTAACGGTCTTCACAATACCTCTTTCAATCATCTTGCGGATAATGAACGGTTTGTAAAGCTCTGCCGCCATATCTTTCGGCAAACCACATTCATGCAGCTTCAGGCTTGGTCCTACTACAATAACCGAACGGGCCGAATAATCCACACGTTTACCCAAAAGGTTCTGACGGAAACGCCCTTGCTTACCTTTCAGAATATCTGAAAGAGATTTCAACGCCCGGTTACCCTCGGTTTTAACCGCATTTACCTTCCGTGAGTTATCGAACAAGGAGTCAACTGCCTCCTGAAGCATCCGCTTCTCATTTCTTAGAATTACTTCCGGCGCTTTAATCTCTAGAAGACGTTTCAAACGGTTGTTACGTATAATTACCCTGCGGTAAAGATCGTTCAAATCCGACGTAGCAAAACGTCCTCCGTCAAGAGGCACCAACGGACGTAATTCCGGTGGAATAATCGGTACAATCTTAACAATCATCCATTCCGGACGGTTCTCAATACGATCTCTCGAGCCTCTGAAAGCTTCCACAACCTGAAGGCGTTTTAAGGCCTCCGTTTTACGTTGCTGAGAAGTTTCATTGGCGGCTTGATGACGCAGATTGTACGACAGAAGATCCAGATCCAGACGCTTCAGTAGTTCCTCAAGGGCTTCAGCACCCATCTTGGCAATAAACTTCTGCGGATCTTTATCATCCAGGTATTGATTTTCTTTCGGAAGGGTATCCAGTACATCCAGATATTCTTCTTCCGTCAGGAAATCCATATAATTAATACCGTCGTCTTCCTTAATACCGGCCTGAATTACTACATAACGTTCGTAGTAAATAATCATGTCAAGCTTCTTGGTAGGAAGACCCAGCAAATAACCGATTTTATTCGGAAGTGAACGGAAATACCAGATATGCGCTACCGGCACCACCAAGTTGATGTGGCCCATACGCTCCCGGCGAACTTTCTTTTCAGTTACTTCAACCCCGCAACGATCACAAACAATCCCCTTATAACGGATACGCTTGTATTTACCGCAATGACACTCATAGTCTTTCACGGGTCCGAAGATCCTTTCACAGAATAATCCATCGCGTTCTGGTTTGTAAGTCCGGTAATTGATAGTTTCCGGCTTCAGAACCTCACCGCTCGAGCGCTCCAGAATCACTTCCGGCGACGAAAGGCTGATGGTGATGGAAGTGAAATTACTTTTTATTTTACTATCTTTTTTGTAAGACATAGCTCTTTTTTAAGGGTACTAATCTAATGTGATATCTAAACCAAGTCCGCGTAATTCGTGTACCAATACGTTAAACGATTCTGGCACCGATGGCGTTGGTAAGTTATCTCCTTTAACAATCGCTTCGTAGGTTTTTGCTCTTCCAACCACGTCATCCGATTTCACCGTAAGGATTTCCTGAAGGATATTGGCTGCACCGAATGCTTCCAGAGCCCAAACTTCCATCTCTCCAAAACGCTGTCCACCGAACTGGGCTTTACCACCCAGCGGCTGCTGTGTAATCAATGAGTATGGTCCGATCGAACGCGCGTGCATCTTATCATCCACCATGTGACCCAATTTCAGCATATAAATAACCCCTACTGTGGTTGGCTGATCGAAACGATCACCGGTAAGTCCATCATACAGGTATGTTCTACCAGATGCCGGAAGTTCGGCTTTGCTGATCCACTCTTCCACTTCTTCCGTAGTAGCACCGTCGAAAATAGGCGTTGCAAACTTAACACCCAGTTTCTGACCAGCCCACCCAAGAACAGTTTCATAGATCTGACCAAGGTTCATCCGTGAAGGTACACCCAGCGGGTTCAACACGATATCAACCGGTGTTCCATCTTCCAGGAATGGCATATCCTCGTCGCGAACGATCCGGGCAACAATACCTTTGTTACCGTGACGACCGGCCATCTTATCACCCACTTTCAGCTTACGCTTCTTAGCAATATAAACTTTAGCCATCTGAACAATTCCCGAAGGAAGTTCATCTCCCACACTGATCGCGAATTTATCACGTTTGTAGGCACCCAGTTCTTCGTTCAACTTGATGTTGTAGAAGTGAAGGGTCTGCTTAATCAGCTCATTTTTATCTTCATCCGTTGTCCATTTGGTCGGATTGATATTGTTATAATCAAGGTCAGCCAGAATCTTCTGCGTAAACTTAGCTCCTTTTGCGAATAACAGTTCTTTATAAACGTTATATACCCCCTGCGAAGTCTTACCGTTTACAATGTTGAACAGTTTCTCCACCAAACGATCCTTCAACACTTTCGTAGCTTTGTTGAAACGATTATCCAGTTCTTCGATAGCTGCTTTTTCCTCCGCCTTCGATGTTTTCTTCGAACGTGAAAATAATTTGGTATCGATTACCACGCCACGAAGGGATGGAGGAGTCTTCAGGGAAGCATCCTTTACGTCACCGGCTTTATCACCGAAAATCGCACGCAAAAGTTTTTCTTCCGGAGAAGGATCCGATTCACCTTTCGGCGTAATCTTACCGATCAGAATATCACCATCTTTCACTTCTGCTCCCACACGGATAATTCCATTTTCGTCCAGATCCTTGGTCGCTTCTTCCGATACGTTCGGAATATCAGGAGTCAATTCTTCCTCACCTCGTTTGGTATCCCGAACCTCAAGCTCGTATTGGTCGATGTGAAGCGAAGTAAAGATATCCTGGCTAACAACGCGCTCAGAAATAACAATCGCATCCTCAAAGTTGTATCCCTGCCAAGGCATGAATGCCACTTTCAGGTTACGACCCAAAGCAAGTTCACCTGCCTGGGTTGCATAACCCTCGCAAAGAACCTGTCCCTTGGTCACCTTCTCTCCTTTGCGTACAATGGGCTTCAGGTTGATACAGGTACTCTGGTTCGTTTTCTTAAACTTAATCAGTCGGTACGTCTTAACGTCGTCTTCAAAAGAAACCAAACGCTGGTCTTCAGTACGCTCGTAACGAATCTTGATTTCATTGGCATCCACATATTCAACCACACCATCGCCTTCAGCGTTGATTAGCGTACGTGAATCGGAAGCCACCCGCCCTTCCAGACCGGTACCTACAATAGGTGCCTCCGGACGAAGCAAAGGAACAGCTTGACGCTGCATGTTCGATCCCATCAAAGCACGGTTGGCATCATCATGCTCCAGGAATGGAATCAATGAGGCTGCAATCGAGGTAATCTGGTTCGGAGCAATGTCCATCAGGTCAAGACGCTCGGGCTCAATAATCGGGAAGTCACCCTCAAAACGAGCTTTTACCCGAGGCGTGATAAAGTTACCTTTATCATCGTATTCCGCATTTGCCTGAGCAATGGTTTTACCATCCTCATCCTCAGCAGAAAGATATACCACAGGCTCCTCAACCACAACCCTTCCGTCCTGAACTTTACGGTATGGCGTTTCGATGAAACCTAAATTGTTAATTTTTGCGTGTACGCAAAGCGAGGAAATCAAACCAATGTTGGGTCCTTCCGGCGTTTCAATGGTACACAAGCGTCCATAATGCGTATAGTGAACGTCACGAACCTCAAATCCGGCACGCTCACGGGAAAGACCACCGGGTCCTAACGCAGACAGACGACGTTTATGGGTAATTTCAGCCAATGGGTTGGTCTGGTCCATAAACTGCGATAACTGGTTGGTACCAAAGAATGAGTTAATCACAGACGAAAGCGTCCGCGCATTAATCAAATCCGTAGGTGTAAAGACCTCATTATCGCGAATATTCATTCTTTCACGAATCGTACGCGCCATACGTGATAAACCTACGCCAAATTGAGCGTAAAGTTGCTCACCAACCGTACGCACACGACGGTTAGACAAGTGATCGATATCATCAACCTCCGCTTTTGAATTGATCAGGTTGATCAGATATTTCACAATCGCAATAATATCCTGTTTCGTTAAAACTTTCGTCTCATCCGGAGTATCCAGTTTTAACTTGCGGTTGATTCGGTAACGACCTACATCCCCTAAATCATAACGCTTGTCAGAGAAGAACAAACGATCGATGATACCACGAGCGGTTTCTTCATCAGGTGGTTCAGCGTTACGCAACTGACGATAAATATGCTCAACAGCTTCCTTCTCAGAGTTTGATGTATCTTTCTGAAGCGTATTGTAGATAATAGAATAATCAGCGTTGCTGGCAGCATCATCCTTGGCCAGAATAATTGTTTTGGCGCCAGAATCGATGATCATATCGATATGATCTTCCTCCAGAATGGTTTCCCTCTCCAGAATAATCTCATTCCGGTCGATCGATACTACTTCACCAGTATCTTCATCAACGAAATCTTCCACCCATTTCTTAAGAACACGGGCAGCTAATTTCCGGCCTAATAATTTTTTCAGACCCGATTTGCTAACTTTCACCTCATCGGCGAGTTCAAATAATTCCAGGATATCTTTATCCGAATCGTAACCAATTGCACGAAGCAATGTCGTTACAGGGAATTTTTTCTTACGATCGATGTAAGCATACATCACGTTATTTACGTCAGTAGCAAATTCAATCCACGATCCTTTGAAAGGAATAACACGGGCAGAGTACAATTTGGTACCATTTGTATGGCGGCTTTGTCCGAAGAACACACCCGGCGACCGGTGAAGTTGAGAAACGATTACACGCTCAGCACCGTTAATTACAAACGTACCCTTTGGAGTCATATAGGGAATAGTTCCCAGATATACGTCCTGTACAATTGTTTCAAAGTCTTCATGCTCTTCATCGTTACACGACAAACGAAGCTTCGCCTTCAATGGGACGCTATAGGTTAAGCCCCGCTCAATACACTCCTGGATATCATAACGTGGCGGATCAATAAAATAATCTAGGAATTCAAGAACAAAGATGTTCCTTGAATCAGAAATCGGGAAGTTTTCAGAAAATACTTTGAAAAGCCCTTCCTGGTGGCGGTTATCTGAAGTAGTTTCCAGTTGGAAAAACTCCATAAAAGATTGAAGTTGCACATCCAGAAAATCAGGGTAGTCAATTACCTTTTTGCTGGTAGCAAAATTTACTCTTTCGTTGCGAATATCTTTATTTGCCAAGGGAATAAGAATTTAGTTTAAATAAACTGCACGGATGACTTTTTTTTAATCCCCGGGTAAGGGTTACTTGTTAGTCAGAACAAGCAATTTTTACTTTTTGCTACAAACAGCAATAGACCCCGGTATTTACCGGAGTCTAATGCTACAAGTAGTATTTGGAGAACTATTTAAGCTCAACCTCAGCTCCTGCTTCTTCCAATTGCTTTTTCAAAGCTTCAGCCTCATCTTTAGCAACACCTTCTTTAACTGGTTTTGGTGCACCGTCAACTAATTCTTTAGCTTCTTTTAGTCCAAGACCAGTAAGATCTTTAACCAATTTCACTACAGCTAGTTTAGAACCACCAGCAGCTTTAAGGATTACATCGAAAGTTGATTTTTCCTCAGCTACAGCGGCTTCGCCACCAGCAGCAGGACCGGCAACCGCAACTGCAGCAGCAGCTGGCTCGATACCGTACTCGTCTTTCAAGATTTGAGCTAACTCGTTAACTTCTTTTACTGTTAAGTTTACCAATTGTTCAGCAAACGATTTTAAATCTGCCATTTTATTTAAATTTTGAATTGTGCTTTGTAATAATAAAATATCTATCGAACCTTTAAGGCGTCCGTTAACCTTCTTTTTCTTGTAAAGTTTTAACAATACCTGCGATTGTTTGTCCGCCTGATTTTAGAGCAGAAATAACGTTTTTAGCAGGTGACTGTAGTAATCCGATGATATCACCAACAAGTTCCTCTTTCGATTTCAATGTTGCTAGTGAATCAATCTGTTCGTCACCAATAAAGACTGCTGAATCAATGTAAGCACCTTTCAAAACAGGCTTAGGGCCGGTCTTTCTAAGTTCTTTGATCAATTTGGCAGGCGCATTAGCCACTGTAGAGAACATCAGGGTCGAGTGACCTGTAAGGGCACCACTCAATTCCTCTGAATCAACTCCGGCTGCTTCCATTGCTTTTTGTATCAGGGTGTTTTTTGCAACCTGCATTACAATTCCGCTTTCGAAACATTTTCTGCGAATACTGGATACTTTTACAACAGTCAAATCAGCAGTATCGGTGATATAGAAATTACCGTAGTTTTTAATCTGATCTGTCAGAGCTTCTACAATTGCTTGTTTTTCTTCTTTTCTCATGATTAAATTCCTGCTACTGATTTAGTTTCAACCTGTATACCCGGGCTCATCGTAGATGAGATGTGGATACTTTTAAAGTAAGTTCCTTTAGCTGCAGAAGGTTTCAACTTAGAGATCGTCTGAAGAATTTCCAGTGCATTCTCGTAAATTTTTTCCGCAGGGAAGGACACTTTACCAATTGAAGCATGAATGATTCCGGTTTTGTCAACCTTGAAGTCAATCTTACCACCTTTTACATCCGTTACAGCTTTCCCAACATCTTGGGTAACCGTTCCGGATTTAGGGTTAGGCATCAAGTTACGGGGACCTAAAATACGGCCTAATTTCCCAACTTTCGCCATAACACTTGGCATGGTAATAATGATATCAACGTCTGTCCATCCTCCTTCAATCTTGCTGATGTAGTCATCTAAACCTACATAGTCTGCACCGGCTGCCTTAGCTTCTTCTTCCTTATCAGGAGTACAAAGAACTAAAACACGTACGGTTTTACCAGTCCCATGAGGTAAAGTTGAAATACCACGAACCATTTGGTTTGCTTTACGAGGATCAACGCCCAAACGAACGTCGATATCCACAGAAGCATCAAACTTGGTCATGGTAATATCTTTTACTAAGGCCGAAGCCTCTTGTAACGAATATACTTTACCAGCTTCAATTTTGGTAAGTGCCGCTTTTTGATTTTTTGTTAATCTAGCCACTTTTTAAATTGATTTCTGTTAAATTAATTGTTCCAGGGTGCATCACCGCTAACGGTGATTCCCATACTACGTGCTGTACCAGCAACCATTTTCATGGCTGAGTCCACAGTAAACGCATTTAAATCCGTCATTTTATCCTTTGCAATGGTTTCTACCTGTTCCCAGGTAACTGAACCAACTTTTTTACGGTTGGGTTCACCAGAGCCACCTTTTAAACCGGTTGCTTCAATTAACTGAATAGCAACAGGAGGAGTTTTGATGATAAAATCGAATGATTTATCGGCGTAAACAGTGATTACAACAGGTAATACCTTACCAGGCTTATCCTGGGTGCGTGCATTAAACTGCTTGCAAAATTCCATGATGTTCACCCCTTTTGCACCTAACGCAGGTCCAACCGGAGGCGACGGGTTGGCAGCGCCACCCTTCACTTGCAATTTCACAAGAGCACTGACTTGTTTTGCCATTTTTCGATTTGAATTAAATTACTAAATGTTTGTTAGTAAGTGGAAGCAGATAACGTAACATTTATGGGTACTCTAAACTATGGTATTCTATTCTTTTTCTACTTGCATGTAGTTCAGCTCAAGCGGTGTCTTTCTTCCGAAAACTTTCACCATAACCTTGAGCTTCTTTTTCTCTTCATTGACTTCCTCAATCTCACCGGTAAAGCCATTAAACGGCCCGTCTACCACTTTCACCGATTCGCCAACATAATAAGGAACGTTGATGACTTCTGCCTGTTCGGACATTTCATCAACTTTCCCGAGAATCCGGTTAACTTCGGCCTGACGAAGCGGAATTGCATTTCCTTCTTTGTCGCCCAGAAAACCAATAACACTATTAATTCCCTTGATCAAGTGTTCAAGCTCACTATCCAGTGCAACTTCTAATAACACATAACCAGGGTAAAAGTTTCTTTCTTTGGCAATCTTCTTACCATCTCTCATCTGGTAATACTTTTCCATCGGAATAAGAACCTGAGGAACCAGATGTGAAATACCTAAACGATTGATTTCGGCTTCAATGTATTGCTTAACCTTCTTTTCTTTACCACTAACGGCACGAACTACATACCATTTTAAATTTTGATCTGCCATCAATTCTGATTTTTAGCTAACTGACTGATAAAACATTTTCAAAACAGCGCTTGAAGATTCGTCCATTGCTAAAATAAGTAATGCAATAATTATCGAGGCCACAAGTACTACTACGGCAGAATTTTGTAATTCACCCCAAGTAGGCCAAGTAACCTTGTGCATCATCTCGTCGTATGATTCTTTAAAAAATTCAAGTACATTAGCCATAAATATATTTTTTGCACGGGCACAAGGATTCGAACCCTGATCAAAGGTTTTGGAGACCTCTATTCTACCATTGAACTATGCCCGTGTTTATAAATAAAGTACCCTGCTAAAAGCCGGGTACTTTATTTGTGATTACTGTTTTAAATTAAGCAGTAATTTCAGTTACTTGTCCGGCACCTACGGTTCTACCACCTTCACGGATAGCGAAACGAAGACCTTTTTCCATTGCGATTGCGTTGATCAATTTAACATTGATGGTAACGTTATCACCTGGCATAACCATTTCCACACCTTCTTGTAGCGAGATCTCTCCTGTTACGTCAGTGGTACGGAAGTAGAATTGAGGACGGTATTTGTTAAAGAATGGAGTGTGACGTCCACCTTCTGCTTTCGATAGTACGTAAACCTCCGCTTGGAAATCAGTGTGAGGAGTTACAGAACCTGGCTTACAGATAACCATACCACGACGGATATCAGTTTTCTCAATACCACGTAGCAATAGACCTACGTTATCACCAGCTTCACCTCTGTCCAGGATCTTACGGAACATCTCAACACCTGTAACAACAGATTTTAAGTTTTCAGCACCCATACCAAGGATATCAACTTGCTCACCAGAGTTAATAACACCTCTTTCGATACGACCAGTTGCAACAGTACCACGACCAGTGATCGAGAATACGTCTTCAACAGGCATCAAGAAAGGAAGCTCAGTCAAACGCGGTGGAATTGGAATAAACTCATCAACAGCTTTCATTAGTTCCAACATTTTCTCAACCCACTCAGGCTCTCCGTTCAAAGCTCCTAATGCAGAACCACGGATTACAGGAACGTCGTCTCCAGGATACTCGTAGAACGATAATAGTTCACGGATTTCCATTTCAACCAGGTCTAATAATTCTGGATCATCAACCAAGTCAGTTTTGTTCATGAAAACAACCAATGCAGGAACACCAACCTGACGAGCCAAAAGGATGTGCTCACGAGTTTGTGGCATCGGTCCGTCAGTAGCAGCAACTACGATAATTGCACCGTCCATTTGAGCCGCTCCAGTAACCATGTTTTTTACATAGTCAGCGTGACCAGGACAGTCAACGTGTGCATAGTGACGAGTCTCAGTAGAATATTCCACGTGAGATGTATTTATAGTAATACCACGCTCTTTCTCTTCAGGTGCAGAGTCAATTGAATCAAATGAACGCGCTTCTGAAAATCCAGCATCAGCCAAAACTTTTGTAATAGCTGCTGTTGTGGTCGTTTTACCGTGGTCAACGTGACCAATTGTACCTATGTTAAGGTGTTGTTTACTTCGGTCAAATTTCTCTTTTGCCATGATGTATGCGAATTAGTAGATAAGTTAATTTTTTATTTTGGTTTCATTATTTACGCTTACGAGCCAATGATGGGATTTGAACCCATGACCTCTTCCTTACCAAGGAAGTGCTCTACCACTGAGCTACATCGGCTTGTTTGAAACGCTAAAAAGTTAAGACCTTTTTGAAGGAATTAACTTCTTAACTCTCAAGAGCGGAAGACGAGGTTCGAACTCGCGACCTATAGCTTGGAAGGCTATCGCTCTACCAACTGAGCTACTTCCGCTTTTTTTCGCTGCTTTAATTCGGAACCCAAACTTTATGGACCGAATGAGGAAAAACCTCATGGTGTAATGGTGGGGGGAGAAGGATTCGAACCTTCGAAACCGAAGTAACGGATTTACAGTCCGTCCCATTTGACCGCTCTGGAACCCCCCCATCTTTCAATTTAAACAAAGTCCGTCTGACTTTATTATGAGCCCCCTGCCGGGATCGAACCAGCGACCTACTGATTACAAGTCAGTTGCTCTACCAGCTGAGCTAAGGAGGCTTTTTATTGAACCTAAAGTTACTTTCCTGATCAATATGACCTTTTTACTTTAGGGTCTGCAAAGATAATCAAAGTTGTGTTATATCAAAAGAAAATTAAAATAATATTTTCTGTGTGTCACAACCCCTCTTTCCTTTCAGCGGCACAAAGAAAGAAAAAATAACTCGGAAAATTCCAACTAATTTTTATTTTTTTTTGATTCCCGGAATGTCCCGAATGCTCCACTCAAACAATGTCCTTAATTCTGAATTAATTATAAAAAAAAGAGGCATGGATTTTTTTTCCATGCCTCAGGCGCTTTCGCTCGTAGAGCACTTAAATTTTATTTACGAAAGACCGCAGCATCCAGTTTTGCTTCTCGTTAAACTGCATAAA
>DAIRDA010000002.1:0-41283 GCA_036796375.1 Albibacterium sp. | reverse complement strand
GTAATGGCTGCCGTATAAAGTTCCTCGAACTTCGCATGGAGTGTAAAAAAGTGCGGACCTTTAATATTCCAGTGGCAACCTCTCAAATTCTGATAATAGATGTGGTAGTTCGCCAACAGGTCGTGAAGGTTTTCAACCACAGGTTTTAACTTTTTGTCTTCCAAACTAATAGCCTTCGGATTCATCATATCTGTTTTCATTTCACTTTTTTTTATTTGTCAGACCAGGCACTTGCTTTGGTCTGAACTGTTAATAGAATGCCTATACTAAAGGGAATTGGCACGAAATTGTTTTAGGCTTCGAATTTAGAGCGTACAAATAGATTGTAGTTCTCGTGCTTTTCAACAATGACAGCCGTCCCCTTCCCTACATAGCCCCCCAGGGCAACGGCATCGTACCATTTACCATCAATCTCTACTTTTCCGGAAGGGCGCAGATCCGTCTTGGCGATTCCCGCTTTGCCGATCATCGATGAATCGACTACCGACGATACATAACCCTGCGATGAATTCTGCTCATCGGCCAGCACCAACCTTTTAAACGCGCGGCTATCCAGCATACTCTTCCCGAAAATTACAGCAAGGACGATGGCGCCTACAATTGAAACAATGACTAACATAAAAGATCGAAATAATACATTGGGTTCCGTTAACGAGAAGTCGAACAGGTCGTTCGGAACCATGCTGAAAGCAAAGCTACAAATGATTAGCGCAATTCCCGAAATTCCTGCAATTCCAAACCCGGGAATGACAAATATCTCCAGCGCCAGTAAAATCACGCCGACGATAAATAGAAGAATCTCCCAGTTGGCTGCAAAGCCCTCAATATACAGCGGCACGAAATAGAGCAAAGCTGAAACTACTGCCACCACAAGGGGAAGACCAATCCCGGGAGAATTCAGTTCGAAGTAAATTCCGGCCATAATCAGCAATATCAAAGACCCCTGAACGGCCGGGTTCGTCAGGAATCCGATAACGATATCTACCCAGGTTGTCTTATGGTTCTGAACGGTTGCCCGCGACAAGCCCTCCAGCTTGAACACTTCCTCCATTCCCGATACCTCGCCGTTGGCAAGCCCTACCCGCACGGCTTCTTTGGAGGTCAGACTCAGCAGCTTTCCCTTCTCCTTTAATTCCGGCAGATCCACATCCGGATCTACAAATGCTTCGGCAAGCCGCGGATCCCGGCCTTTCGCTTCTGCAGTAGCGCGCATCAAGGCCCTCATATACGACTGGTATTTCTCGGGCGCTGCCTGTCCTGTCCCGTCTACCACACTAGCCGCCCCGATACTGGCTCCGGGCGCCATATAGATACGGTCGGCCGCCAGCGAAATCAACGCCCCCGCCGAAGCCGCATTATGATCAATATACATAATCGTTTTCATAGGCGAAGCCAGAATGGCACTCCGGATGGAATCGGCAAAATTCACCAGTCCCCCAAACGTATTCATCTCAATAAACACAACGTCGGCTTCAGACTCTTTGGCCAGCTTGAAAGCCTGCTGCGTGGTCCGCCAGGCAGCGGCGTTGATATCTTCACGAATCGTGAAACGATATACCCGGGCAGCATTTTCCTGTGCAAAAGCTGTTTCGCGGAACAGTCCGATACCAGATACGACCGTTATAAGCAGGAGTAATAACTTTCTTACGACTAAAGATTTCATATATTCTATTTTAAAATTACTAATTTTGCCGACCAAATAACCGGTCGTAAGGTCTTTAAATATACGCCAAATCAGGCGCTTTCAAAGATAAATAATACGGAAATCCGCATCTAATCGTTTAGTTAAAGAAAACAGATCAAGAAATTCAATATGAATAAAAAATACAGACTGCCGGGCCTGGCATTGTCGGTTCTGCTAACGCTTTTCAGTTTTCATGCTGAAGCAGCAAGCGCCCCCAGCACCGCAGTAGATTCCATCGGCGTTGAAAACCATCAGGGCAAAGAGGTTGTGTTGCACCGCCTGGCCGCAAAAGAATCTTATTACTCCCTCTCCAGAACATATGCGGTGAACCCCAACGACATCATCGCGTTTAACAACAACAAATCGCTGAAGATCGGCGATGTGGTGAAAGTGCCTACCAACCGAACCTTCACCCGCCCCGGCTCATCAGGCAATACGCCGGCAACAACAAGCTCCCCGGCAAACGCTAGTTCCACCCAATACAAAGTAGGACGCGGCGAAACCCTTTATAATATATCCAAACGCTTCCAGGTATCTGTTGCGCAACTTGTTCAGTTCAACAACCTGAAGAATGAGCAGGATATTAAAGTGGGGCAAGTGCTCAACATTCCTCAGGGGAATATCCAGCCGGTCGTCTCAGAAGAACCTGTGGAAGAAGCTATTGCGGAAACCGTGGAGGCAGAGCCTAGCCGAAACGTTCCCGGAAGCCGGTACGGACTGCGCCAGGTGGACGAGCGCGGAGTCGGCGTATGGATGGAAGGCTTAAATTCAGACGGCAATATGCTGGCACTCCATAAAACCGCGCCGGTGGGAACGGTTATTAAAATAACCAACCCCATGACCCAGAAAACAACCTTTGCGAAAGTGGTGGGCAAATACAACGATAACAGCAATACACGCGATGCCATTATCGTAATATCGAAAGCTACAGCCAACCTGCTCGGCATCCTCGACAAGCGCTTTTTAATCAATATCAGTTACGGAGTACCGAATTAACATGAATAAAAGTAAACCCTATGTAATCGGCATTGCCGGGAGCAGCGGCTCGGGCAAAACGTTTTTCCTGAACTGCTTTTTGAACCATTTTAAAGCCGGTGAAGTAACGCTGGTTTCGCAAGACGACTATTACATTCCATCGAATACCAAAACCCAGGAAGAAAACCGGCTCTATAACTTCGATCTTCCCACCGCCATCAACCGGAACGATTTTTACGCCGATGTTCAGGCCTTAATCGATGGAAAGTCCATTACAAAAGAGGAGTACACTTTTAATAATTCGGCCTTAAAGCCCCGAATCCTTGAAATTCACTCGGCCCCAATTCTGATTGTAGAGGGCCTTTTTATTTTCCACTACGAAGAAATCAATGCCCTGCTCGACCACCGCATCTTTATGCATGCCGAGGAGGACGTTGCACTGGAGCGACGCCTGAAGCGCGACTTTATTGAACGGGGATACGACCGCGAAGACGTGCTGTACAAATGGCATAACCATGTGGTGCCGGCCTACCAGGAATTCCTGCTGCCTTACCGCGACCAGTGCGATCAGATCATCGATAACAACTCGAACCGTGCGGAAGAGATTGTAGCGGTGAGCGGCGATATTTCGGCTTACCTCCGGAAGGCCTTCTTTTAAAGTTGCATCTCAGGAATATCGCCTTCAACGATTAGTTTGCCTGCTGTCGCTTCCTGTATTTGTTCGACCGACACACCCGGTGCCCGTTCTTTAAGAACAAAAGCAGCCCGTTCCTGGTCTATTTCATACACACCCAGCTCGGTCACCACCTTGCTGATACAGCGCTTGCCCGTTAGCGGTAAACTGCACAGGGAAAGCAGCTTGCTTTCACCATATTTATTCACCTGCTGCATGGCTACAATGATATTTTTGGCAGAGGCTACCAAGTCCATGGCCCCTCCCATCCCCTTCACCATTTTACCCGGAATTTTCCAGCTCGCAATATCGCCTGCTTCCGAAACCTCCATGGCACCCAGGATGGTCAGATCGACCTTCTGACTGCGGATCATGCCAAAACTCATGGCCGAATCGAATACGGCTGAACCCTTCATGGTCGTAATCGTTTGCTTCCCTGCATTGATCAGGTCCGGATCCTCCTCACCTTCTAGTGGAAAGGGCCCGATACCCAGCAATCCATTCTCCGATTGCAAAACTACATTCAGATTCTCGGGAATATAATTGGCCACCAGGGTAGGTATCCCAATTCCCAGGTTAATATAGTACCCATCTTTAATCTCGCGTGCAATTCGCTTCGCTATTCCGTTTTTATCCAACATCGGTCGATGATCTAAAGGTTCTTTGTTCGATTCTTTTCTCGAAATGTTCACCCTGAAAAATGCGATGAACAAATATACCAGGTGTATGAATATGATCCGGGTCGAGCTCACCCGCAGGCACCAGCTCCTCCACCTCTGCCACAGTAATTTTTCCTGCCATGGCCATTACCGGATTAAAGTTTCGAGCCGTCAGGTGATAGATCAGATTTCCGGCTGTATCGCCCTTCCAGGCTTTCACCAAGGCAAAATCGGCGTCGAATGCCTCCTCCAGCAAATACTCTTTCCCTTTAAACACCCTTATTTCTTTTCCTTCGGCTACCTCCGTACCCACACCCGCCGGTGTAAATATCGCTGGCATCCCATAGCCTGCCGCCATACAGCGCGTAGCCAGCGTTCCCTGAGGTACCAGTTCCACTTCCAGTTCACCGCTCAACAGCTGCCGCTCAAACTCCGCATTCTCGCCCACATAGGATGCAATCATTTTCTTCACCTGCCGCTGCTGCAACATCAGACCGATTCCGAAATCGTCCACACCCGCATTATTCGAAATACAAGTCAGATCCTTAATGCCCTTCCTCACAATCGCTGCGATGCTGTTCTCCGGAATCCCGCACAGTCCGAAGCCACCCAACATGACGGTCATCCCATCGTCGAGCCCGGCAAGCGCCTCCTCTGCATTCTTTACAACCTTATTAATCATTGTTATTGGTTTATGATAGAGACTCCAAAATACGAATATTTTCCGATTTGATAGGGATTGTGACAATCCTACCCAGTTCTCCACGTATTACCTCCTCTATACTACAGGAAGAATAAAAGAACGCATAGAAGTCGCCAGACGAACACCTCGCTAACCCACAGGTCTGTCAGGGGTCTGTTTGGTGTCTGGTTTCTGTAGGCTTCGTGTTAGTTTATCATATACAATTTAAAATTACGATCTATCCGGTATAGCTCCTACCTACCGAAAAGCAACCTATAAAAAGTTTAGGTTTTTATGTAGACTTATTCTAAATAGCATTATATTTGCGACGCTACTGAAGAGAAATGAAAGACGAAGGAATTATTGAGGAACTTGACAAGCGGCCTGATTGGGATAAGAGCAAAGGATTGAATCCCTTCTCGTGCTGCGGATGTGATTTCAAGAAATGCTGCAAGAAATACAAAAAAAGCAAGCGATGCAAAAAGTGCCCGGATAAATAACCAGGCACTTCTATATAATATCTATTTGCGTTTAACTAAAGTATACGTAAGTGATACCGTCTCCCCCTCTGTCCGGGTGCTCATCTTCCATCCGGTCGACCTCCTTATATTTTCTCAGGTAATCACGAATCATTTTACGAAGAATACCGTTACCCTTTCCGTGGATGATCTTCAGGGAGGGGAAGCTCATCATGATGGCGCGGTCGAGGTATTTTTCGATATCGTGCAGGGCGGCTTCGGTACGCATGCCGCGAACATCGATTTCGGGACTGAAACTGGCGATGCTTTCCGTCATCTGCGTGCCGTGCGATTTACGCAGTTCTTTGGGAACGTCTTTTCGGCCCGTTTTCTCGACCCGGTTTTTCTTAACCACGGAGCGCAAATCGCCCATGGCCAGAATGAGATTATCCTTGGCAATTTCCATAATCTGCGCCACCGTACCCGTATCGGTAATCTTGACCCAGTCGCCCACCTGTAGCTCAGCCGGTGCCGCTTTGGCCTTCGCTGCCGGCTTCACCTGGTTTTTCTCCAATTCACTTTGCAGGGCCTTCCGAAGCTCTTTAGTTTTGTCCTTATCGGCTTTCGACTCTTTAATCTCTGAAATGGTATTTTCAACAAGCTTATTGGCATTCTTCAAAATCTCCTGAGCTTCCAGTCGCGCCTGCTTCAGAAGCGTTTTTCGGTTTTCCTCCAGGTACGACTTCAGTTCCTCGTTTTCCGTTACCAGCCGCTCTAACTGACTCTCTTTCTTCTGGAAACTACGCCGGGCCTCGAATACCTCTTTCTTTTCCCTTTCCAGGTCGACCAGCAGGTGATCAACTTTCTTTTGCTGCACCCCTATCTTCTGCCGGGCCGATTCTAGCACCGTTGGCGGAAGGCCAATTTTGTCGGCGATTTCAAAGGCATAGGAACTTCCGGGTTTCCCGATTTCCAGGATATAGCGCGGTTGCATGGCTACGTTATCGAATAACATGGACGCATTTTCAATGCCTTCGGTGGCATTGGCAAAAAGCTTCAGGTTGGAATAGTGGGTGGTGATTACACCTTTGACACGTTTCTTATTCAGCTCCTGCAAAACCGCCTCGGCGATGGGACCTCCGAACTGAGGGTCGGTTCCGGCGCCGAACTCATCGATCAAAATCATGCTTTTGCCACCCGAGTTCTCGATAAAATGGCGCATTTTTGATAAATGGGCGCTGTAGGTACTCAAATCGCTCTCGATCGACTGATCGTCGCCGATATCGGCCAGTATGGATTTGAAAATACCCATCCTGGAAGTCGGGTCGGCCGGGATTAGCAATCCGGCCTGGGTCATGATCTGGAGCAAACCAATGGTTTTCATGCAGACGGATTTTCCTCCCGCATTCGGACCTGAAACGACCACGATACGCTGCTTCTCATCGATATTAACATTCAGGGGCACCACGGGCAGTCCTTCACGCCGATGGTTCAGCAACAGTAACGGATGGCGGGCGTTGATCAGGCTTAGGGCAGGTTCTTTCACCAGCTCGGGCATTTCCGCTTCCACATCAATAGCAAACAGTGCTTTAGCGCGTACGAAATCGAGCTTGGTCAGCAAACCATGATAGGCGATCAGCACTGGCACATAGGGACGAAGTTCGTTGGTTAGCTCCACCAAAATGCGGATCTTCTCACGCCGTTTATCGAATTCCAAATCGCGCAGCTGATTGTTCAGCTGAAAAACTTCTTCCGGTTCCAGGTAAACGGTTTGTCCGGTAGACGATTCATCGTGAATGAAGCCTTTAATCTTTCTTTTATTTTCCGCCAGGATCGGGATACATAGGCGACCATCGCGGACGGTCAGGCTTCCATCGGCTACCCAGCCAGCCTCCTGCGCACGTTTGAAAATGGAATCCATCCGCTTGCGCGACTCGCGCTCTGCTTTGGCAATATCCGTATATATTTCCTGCAATTTGGGCGAAGCAGCAGGCTTCATCCGGCCTTGCTGATCGATCACCCGGTCGATATACTTAACAATATCCTTTTCAATGGTGAGGTGCTCGAAGAGTGCTTCGAGGGCCTCATATTGCCCCTTGCGTTCATTGAAATAATGAATCACGGCAAAGACTGTTTTCAGCGAAAGGGTGATCTGGAAAAACTCTTCTTCGGAAAGGAAAGAGCCTTCCACCCTGACTTTCTCCACCAGGTTGCGAATGGGATATAAATGGGTGATGGGCAAGGGAACATCGTTCAGAAGAATGTTCTTGAACTCATGGGTTTGACGCAAAAACTTCTCCACCTGAGCAAACTGATGCATCGGCTGAATTTTGTCGACCATCTCCTGCCCCATCACGCTCAGACACTTCTCTTTGATCCGAGTTTTGATTTCAAAAAAACCTAACTTCTCAGCTGCGTTATCGGGATAAATCATGAATTTCTTTTTTTATAAACTACCTATCAGGCAGCGCGGTTGGCTCCACCAGAGGCACCAGGTCTGATTGCGGTCTGGCGGCGGCTTTTGTAGAATCGGGCAGCAGCAATTTTTCTGTCAATACCGGATTCTTCCTCCACGACCAGGGAGCGGGCTTCCGGGCCAGGGAATCGGCCTCGTTCCAGTACAGCAGATTTTTCAATCGCGCATAATGGATCGAGTCGGTTTGAATTTTCTGCAGACTGTCGGCCACCCGGGCATTCCGAATGGAATCGGCAACATAGATTTCGCGGTACTTTTTATCGCTTACTTCGCGCACGGAAAGCTCCATCTCTTTCAAGCGGCTATCCACTTCCGTATAAATCCTGTTCAAATCTTGCGGATGGCGGGCATAGTACTCCAGGCTTTCTCTGACCGTTACCGAATCAGTTCCATAACGCTGGTAGATACCCTCGATAAAATCGGCCGATTTAATCAGCGAAGAGTCTGACGACCAGGTGTACAGGTACCCATCTACCAGGTGAATATCGAGCAGCAGATCCGTCATCGTTTTTTCGTCGATGATGGATTTAGGCCGATCCGATTGACAGCCTGCGAAAAGGATGAACGAAAGTAAAATTCCTAAAAACCGTTGCATTTCTTAAATTAGCAGCAAAAATACAAATAATTACGGTGCCCCTGCACAATTAAATCATCCGCATGAACACTTCCGAAAAATTACAGGACATTCAGAAAGAGCTGGAGAATTTTGACGCTCAACTGATTGCTGTATCGAAAACAAAAAGCCCGGAGCAAATATGGGAAGCCTACGAGGCCGGACAACGCCACTTCGGAGAGAACCTGGTTCAGGAACTGGCTGAAAAATACGAAATATTGCCGAAAGATATTATCTGGCATCAGATTGGCCATTTGCAGCGAAACAAGGTTAAATATATTGCTCCTTTTATCGGACTGATTCATTCGGTCGACAGCCTTAAATTGCTGCAGGAAATCAACAAGCACGCCTTAAAAGCCGGACGGGTTATCGACTGCCTCCTGCAGATTCGGATATCGGACGAAGAAACCAAATTCGGACTGGAATACGCCGATGCCATTGAATTATTGCGCTCAGACGAGTATCAGGCGTTGCAAAACATTCGGATCGTCGGACTCATGGGTATTGCATCGAATACGTCGAGCGAGAAGGTTATCCGCGAAGAATTCAAAGATTTGAAGGTGTTGTTTGAAGGAATCAAACAAAGCTTTTTCCGTCGCGACGACTTCTTTAAAGAGTTATCGATGGGAATGTCGTCTGATTACAAAATGGCCTTAGAGGAAGGCAGTACGCTTGTGCGGATAGGAAGCCTGGTATTTGGCGAACGCGATTATTCAGAAAAGGATCAGGATGGAAATTAATCTTCGCCTGGCCGAAAAAGTGGATTGCGGGCGATTGATGGAGTTGATCCGCGAACTGGCTGAATTCGAAAAAGCACCCGATGAAGTAACGGTATCGCTCGCCGAATTTGAAGCATCGGGCTTCGGTCCGCATCCCGTATGGGAGGCCTATGTAGCGGAAGTGAACGGTCGTATTGAAGGGATGGCCCTGTTCTACATCCGCTATTCCACCTGGAAAGGTCGCCGCATCTACCTGGAAGACTTGGTTGTCAGCGAAAAATTTCGCGGAAAAGGACTTGGCAAAATGCTATTCGAGCAGGTTTGGTTGCTCACCCAGGAGCGCTCCTATTCCGGCATGGTATGGCAGGTTCTCGACTGGAACGAGCCCGCAATTAACTTTTATAAAAAGTACGGCGCCGAGCTTGATGCAGGTTGGTTAAATGCGTCGTTGAGCCGCGAGAATTAAGTATATTTGTTGTCTGATTTACACTACCGCTATGTCGAAATATATCTCCTTTTTCAGTTTAATCTCCCTGGTTTTTCTTTTTTCATGCAATACCAACCCGACGCAGCAGGAAAATGAGGAGGGGGCATCCTCGTCAGACACCCTTGCCTACGAATTCGAAACGATTCGCTATGAAAGCGCCTTGCCGGCGGAATCGCCCGATACGGCCAACCAGAAGACCTACTTTGTGGCCAGCTACCCTAAATTTCAAGACAGCAGCCTGAATGCCTACATAAGGAAGATCGCAAGCTTCAGCAATAACCCCGATATTGAGTATCACTCGCTCGAAGAAGCCGGACAGGGTTTTATTCGGGAGTTTGAAGATTATCAGCAACTCGACTACAGCAGTCCCTGGGCGTGGTTTAAAAATATTCAGGTAAAAATTGAAGAAAATCGCCCCCCTTACCTGGGCCTGGCGGTGCAGTACGAAGACTTTATGGGCGGGGCGCATGGCAACTACGGCACGACCTTCGGGAACTATCACCTGGACAAGAAACGAGCGATTCAGCTGACCGACATTATCCGGGAGGACCAGCTCGACTCCCTGCGCGCGATTGCTGAAACCATTTTTATGGAACAGGAAAAACTTGCCGATAACGACTTCACCTCCTACTTCTTTCAGGACGACGTATTTGCGCTGAATGAGAACTTCCTGTTGAGAGACAGCAGCCTCTTGTTTCTTTATAATGTGTATGAGATTAAATCGTACGCAGAAGGAATTACCGAGCTCGAAATCCCTTACAAGGATATCCATCACCTGATGACTCCGGAAGGCCGGAAACTTTTACATCTTCAAGAATAAAGCATCGCTTTCATGCAAGTATTTAAATTCGGTGGCGCTTCCGTCAAAAACGCCGACAGTATTAAAAACCTGACACGCATCGTTCAGGCCCATCAGTCGGAACCCCTGCTTATTGTGGTGTCGGCGATGGACAAAACCACCAATAAATTAGAGCAACTGCTGAACAGTTACTTCTACCGCCGCGGCGATGAGCAAGCGGTGTTCGATAAAATCAAAGCGTTTCACTTTCAGATTCTCAGCGAACTATTTTCCGACGTAAATAATCCGGTATTTCACGAAATCGAGAATACCTTCGTCGAAATCGACTGGATTCTGGAGGAAGAACCCCAGGATCCATATGATTATCTTTACGACCAGATCGTATCGATCGGCGAAATGCTGTCGACGCGGATCGTGCATGCCTACCTGCTGCAGGAGGGCGTTAACAGCAAGTGGCTCGACGTAAGGAACTTCATTCATACCGATAATAATCACCGCGATGCACATGTTGAATGGATTAAGACGGAAGAATCCATCAGCACACAGCTTCCGCCCCTGATGGAACAGTACGTTTGTATAACCCAAGGCTTTATCGGAGGAACGTCGGAGAATTTCACGACCACACTGGGGCGGGATGGATCCGACTATTCGGCGGCGATTTTTGCTTCGTGTTTGAACGCACAATCGATCACCATATGGAAAGACGTGCCCGGCGTGTTGAATGCCGACCCAAAATGGTTCAATGATACGGAACTCATTCCGGAACTTTCGTATGTAGACGCGATTGAACTGAGCTATTATGGCGCCAACGTGATTCATCCGAAAACCATTAAACCTCTTGAAAACAAAGGCATTACCCTTCATGTCCGCTCCTTTGTCGATATTCAGCAAAAGGGAACTTCCATTCATAAGTCGACGGAATCGCTTTCGGTTCCCTCTTTTATTTTTAAGGTAAACCAGGTATTGATTTCCATTCTTCCAAACGACTTTTCCTTTATCGTGGAAGATAATCTAAGTCATATTTTCAATCTGTTCCACAAACACCGGGTGAAAATCAATATGATGCACAATAGTGCGGTCAGCTTCTCTGTAAGCGTCGACCATCAGCCGAACAAGGTGATGGAACTGATTGAGGAGTTGCGCAGAGACTACAAGGTTTCTTATTTGTGCGATCTGGAATTGGTAACCATACGCTATTATAATCAGCAGACGATCGAGCGGGTACTAACCGGCAAGGAAGTGATTCAGGAGGTAAAAGACTCTTACACCTGCCAGATGCTGATTCGCGATAAAACGAACTAAAGGATGAATACCGAGCTGCTAAAGGAGGAGGTGCAGGCCTACCTGCAACAGCAGGCGGAGGCAAGTCCGGCGCGCATAGCCCTCGCCAAAAGTCCGTTCGCAGCACTTAGCAGCGCAGCACTTGCCGCTCAGATAGAATCGCGCCAGAAGGCCCGGCTAAAGCTGCCTGAATGGTATCGTACATCTGGCATATATTACCCGGTTGCCCTGTCGATCGAGCAGGCATCGTCTGCGACCACCGCAGCCTATAAAGCAAGCCTGGTTGAGGAAGGAGAAAAACTGATCGACCTGACCGGAGGCTTCGGCGTAGACAGCTTCTTTTTTGCCAGAAAGTCCAGCCGTGTACTTCACTGCGAGCTGAACGCGGAACTATCCGATATTGCCCGCCATAATGCCCGGCAACTCGGACAACATAACATCGACTTTATCTGCGCCGATGGTGTTGGCCACCTGCTTTCGCTTCCAGCAGGAAGTTTTACGACCGCCTTTATCGATCCTTCGCGCAGGGTCAAAACCCAAAAAGTTTTCAGGCTGGAAGACTGCGAGCCGAATATCCTGGCGGTGCAGGACGAGCTGCTGGATCGCTGCCAACGGGTTTTGGTAAAGACCTCCCCCCTGCTTGATTTGTCGTTAACGCTTGCCCAGCTTAAACATGTCTGCGAAGTACATATTGTGAGCATTAAAAACGAGTGCAAGGAGCTGATTTTTGTGATGGAGGCCGGATTTGAGGGTTCGCCTACGCTGAGTGCGGTATTGCTGAACGAGGAAGAAAAGAAACTGAGTTTTCAGCGGGAGGAAGAGAGCGGGGCAGCACTGCGGCTCGGGGAACCCGGGGCGTACCTGTACGATCCGGATGTAGCCCTTTTGAAAGCAGGCGTTTTTAAGTGGATTTCAAGCCGCTTCGACCTGTTTAAGCTGCACCAGAACACCCATCTGTATACGTCTGCAGTGCTAGACCGCTCCTTTCCGGGCCGGGTGTTTCGCGTGATGAAGGTTTTGGCCTATAAGGATTTTAAAAAGGAAAAAGGCGGCCACGCCGCGAACGTCATTGCTAAAAACTTTCCGCTCAGCGTGTCGGAGCTCCGCAAGAAGCATAAGATCGCGGAAAGTAAAGACACCTTCCTGTTCTTCTGCCGCACAAGCGACGAACAATTGAGGGTCATTGCTGCGGAGCGACTTTAATCGAGCCCGCTCACCCCGCCCGACACCACCAGCTTCATGGCATCGGTAGCGCTGATATTAAGCTTTGTCACCCGGTCGGCACGCGCAATGCATACCTGTCCGGCGAAAGAATAGGCATATGGAAAATAAACCATTACTTCGTTGGGCAAGCCTATTTTGGCCAGGTCGCGCTGTGTTAAGAAGCCGATGCGCTTCAGGCCGCTGTCGTTGAACTCCACCAGCACCGGTTCGTTGAATTTCTTGGCATCGCCCACGAAGGCTTCGGTGAAGTCTTTCAGCGAGGTATAGAGCGTATTGAAAAGCGGAACTTTGTTGATCACCCTGCCAAACCAGTTGTAAATGGGTTCGGTGATCAGGTTGGTAATTAAAAAGCCAACGAAAATCAGAATAATAATGACGCTGATAATTCCCAGTCCGGGTACATATACCGGATTCCCATATTCATCCTTAAAAAGCCAGCTGCTCAGGTTGAGCGCGGAATCCAGGCTGGAGAAAAGCCAGTAAATCAGAAAGGCGGTTCCGGCAAGCGGCAGCAGCACGATGGTTCCTTTTACCAGATAATTGAAGAGCTTACGCAGGCCTTTGTTGAACATAGCGATTTTTAAACAAACTTATATAAATTCTTTTATTTGACCGATGCATTTCCAGAGAGAATAAGGAAGATTTTATCCGGAATAGTAGATTCGCTTCACCCGCTGCGAAATACTGGTCATGATTTCGTATGGAATGGTGCCCACGCGCTCGGCCAGTTCTTCAATCCGCGGGTTTTCACCAAACACAACAACCTCATCGCCTACCTTCACCGGCAGTCCGCTGACATCGATCATGCACATATCCATACAGATTTCGCCTACCGTTGGCACGAGCGTTCCGGCCACCATCATTTGGCCAACGCCGTTGCCCAGCCGGCGGTTATACCCATCGGCATAGCCTATCCGGACAATGGCGATGGTTCCTCCGCCAGCAAGACGGCCCTTCCGACCGTAACCCACGGTGTCGTGATCGGATACCTCGCTGATTTGCGAGATGGTGGTGATCAGGCTGGCAACCGGTTCCAGCAAATGCCGGTCGGATGCCCCAGTACCGTATAGTCCGATTCCTAACCTCACCATATCGAATCGGGCTTCAGGCCAGCGTTCGATACCAGCCGTATTGGCGATATGTGTAAGAAAAGGATAGGAAAGCTGCACCTTCAGCTGCGCGGTAAACTCCGTTAAGCGCTGGATCTGTCGGCGGGTAAATTCATCGTGCGCAGATTCATCGGCGGCTGCAAAATGAGAAAAAACGCTTCGCACCCGAACTTCATCTCCCTGTTTCAGCAGGTCGAAAAGCAATTCATAGTCGCCTTCCCCAATGCCCAGGCGGTTCATGCCGGTTTCAATTTTCAAATGAACGGGAAAGTTGGTGATCGACCGGCTTTTCAATACCTCCAAAAGCGATTGCAGGTGCTCAACCGAGAAAATCTCTGGTTCCAGATCATGCTCAATCAGCGCGCCGAAGCTGTGGATATCCGGACTCATCACCATGATCGGGAGGGTAATGCCCGAGGTTCGAAGCGCAATCCCTTCATCAGCATAGGCAACGGCTAAGTAATCTACCTGATTGAACTGAAGGATATTTGCCACTTCGAAGCTGCCGCTGCCATAGGAAAAAGCCTTCACCATGACCATGAGCTTGGTCGTTTCGGGTAGACGCGACTGATAGTATTTTAAATTGTGCTCAAGAGCATTTAGGTTGATGTGCAGGGCCGTATCGTGGGTTTTCAAGGTGAGCCTCTTGCTGATCGCTTCAAAGGCAAAGCGACGTGCCCCTTTTAATAGTACGGTTGCATTCGAAAAAGGAATATCAGGCAGCGCCTGGAGAAATGTATCGGTGCTTGCGAAATAAATGGAATTCGCTGGAAAGAGCCCTTGATAGGCCAAAAGCCTGGGTCCGATCCCGATCAGTCTGTTAATGCCGGCATTATTTATACGCTGAGCCAGGTGCAGGTAGCTTTCCTCCTCCTGCCCTTCTTCCTCGGGAAGGTCAGACAAGATCAAGATTTTCTCCGGATGCTGGTTTTGCTGCTTGAGAAAATTCAGTGCAATTTCAAGCGAGGCCAGATCGAAGCTATAGGAATCGTCGATGATCGAGCAGTTGTTGATCCCCTTTTTCAGTTCCAGCCGCATTTCCACCGAAGGAAGGCGTGCCATTCCCTCAGCGATAACTTCCTGCGGATAGTCCATAGAAAGCAGCATCGTCCAGCAGCTTAAGGCATTATCGATCGAAGCCTTATCGTGGAAAGGAATGATCAGCGATAGATCTTCTCCTTTGTATTGGGCCGTCAGGCGCGTGCCTCGGCCAACCCGCTCTTGCCCGGTTAGTCGTAAATCGGCTGGCTGATCGGCGGCCCAGGCAAAGCGATCGGGACCCTCGGGAAGCAGGGCTTCGGGAACATAGCTCGGAGAATAGATGAGCGACTCCGCTTCTGAAAACAACGCTAATTTTTCTGAGGTCTTTTGATCGCGACTGGCGAAATTGGCATCGTGTGCGGAACCGATATTGGTCAGTATCCCCCGTGTGGGCAGGATCATCCGGCGCAGCCTTTCCATTTCGCCTGGCTTACTGATGCCCGCTTCGATGATGGCCAGGTTATGCCGCGGCTGTATTTGCCACAGCGAAAGAGCGACGCCAATTTGTGAATTATAGCTTTTGGGGCTTCGTACAATCGAGTAATCCGAACTGAGAAGTTGATGCAGCCACTCCTTCACCACGGTTTTGCCGTTGCTGCCGGTAATGGCAATAACCGGTATGCGGAATTGACGCCGGTGATATCCGGCCAGGGTCTGCAGGGCCATCTGCACATCGTCGACCGCCAGGTAACGGCCCCCAGGAGGCAATTGAAGGGGACTTTGCCTGTCGACCACAAAATTCCTGACCCCTGCCTGGTAAGCCTCCTGAATAAAATGATGTCCGTCTTTCTTTCCTTTCAGGGCGAAGAATAAAGACTGGCCGGGGTTACTGATTTTACGGCTGTCGAATATCAGGTCTTTTATGACTACATTCTCATCGGTGGGCGACCAGTCGGAAGAAAGAACTTCCGCTATTTTGGCCAGGGTGTAAGGTGATTTGTGCATCTCGAACGAATTTCATCATTTTTTGGCGCAGGAGGAAAATTTTGTCAATTTTATAGCATGTTCGATGAAGAAAAAAAAGAGCGCAAACGATTAACGCCCCTGCAGGCGAAAAAAAGAGCGGAAAGCTACTGCGCCTATCAGGAACGTTCGCAGCAGGAAATGCGCGACAAGCTTTACTCCTGGGGACTGCACTCACTCGATGTGGAGAATATCATTGCCGACCTGATCGGCGAAAACTTTCTGAACGAGGAACGCTTTGCAAAAGCCTACACCTCGGGCAAGTTTAAAATAAAGCAGTGGGGACGTGTCAAAATCGTGAATGGACTGAAGTTTCACCGAATCTCACCGCGACTGATGAAAGAAGCACTCGAAGAAATCAATCCGAATGAATATTACGCGACTTTAGAGCGGATTTTGGTAAAAAAATCGGCGGTTTTGAAGGAGAGCGACCCATACAAACGCCGTATAAAGCTTGCCCAATACGCTTTAAGCCGCGGTTTTGAAAATAATTTGATTTTTGATATCCTGAACAACAACGACTTAGAAGAAAAGTAAAAGTTTTTTTAAGAAAAGCCTTGACAGAAAGACAAAACTACCTATATTTGCATTCACCAAAACAAAAGAAATAAAATACGCGAAAGTAGCTCAGTTGGTAGAGCGCAACCTTGCCAAGGTTGAGGTCGCGAGTTCGAACCTCGTCTTTCGCTCCAGAAAATCCCTTACTGTAAGGGATTTTACGTTTAAAAGACGTACCCATTTGTTGAAGTAGCAATACGAAGACAAGCTGAAGTGGTGGAACTGGTAGACACGCAGGACTTAAAATCCTGTTCGCCTTAAAGCGAGTGCGGGTTCGATTCCCGCCTTCAGTACGAAAAAGAGGATTTACAAAGCGTAAATCCTCTTTTTTTGTTTAAGGCAATGATACTCGCGAGTTACTTCTCCTCGTCGTCGCTGCTACCCCCCGGCCCTCCATCCTCAATCGTCTTCCCCTGCCTTGTCGCATAATCTTCGCCGGTAGTTTCTCCCTGATCGTTTTCCCAGCCTCTGTCTTCTGAACCAAGCTCATCGGAGCCGGTTGATTTCTTGTCTTCGTTATCCAAAGGGTTTTCTAAAGGCTTCATATTATCTAAAGGTTTCATAGCTCCTGTCTTTTACAGGTCAACAATGCAGGCCGACATAGGTTTGCCGGCTATTTTTGAAAGACGCGCACGTAGTCGACCAGCATTCGTTGCGGGAAGGCGGTGCTGGCATCCGGACTGCCGGGCCAGCGGCCACCAACGGCTACATTGAAGATCAGGAAAAATTCTTCATGGAATTCCGACATGGAGGGATGAGTGATATCCTGCTTATGAAATTCCTTGTCGTCTACCAGCCAGGTTATCGCATTTTCATCCCAGAGGAGGGAAAAGACATGAAATTGGTCTGCAAAATTTCCGCTTGCCAGGGAATAAGCCTTTGAGAAGCTGGCATAATCGCCTTCATTATCAAAGTGGATAGTGCCGTGCACCGTATTGTCTTTTCCGGGGCCGCCGCCTACGAGTTCCATAATGTCGATCTCACCGCTATATGGCCAGCTTACCGTGGAGAAGTTGGCGCCCAGCATCCAGAGCGCTGGCCAGATACCCTGACCTTTGGGTGTTTTTGCCCGGATATCGATCCGACCGTATTTGAACGACTTCCGGCCTTCCGTTTTGATGCGGGAGGAGGTATACGACGATCCGTTGTAACTTTCCTTTTTAGCAGTAATGGCCAGGTATTGTCCGTCGAGCGATACATTCTCACGGCGATAGTATTGCAGTTCATTGTTTCCCCAGCCGTCGGTACCGTTTCCAATGTCAAAGACCCAGTCGTTTGAAAGCTGGGTGGCATTAAATTCGTCGCTCCAAACCAGATTCATGCCCGGATAGCTTTGCGGTGTGCGGTACCCTTCGTCCGATTCTTTGACGACCACTTGAACGTCTCGTGAAAGAACTGCGGAGGCATCTTTCGCATTGTAGGCGGTAACCTTCACGGTATAAGTTCCGCTTGCCGGATAACGTTTGGATGCTTTTCCATCGGTTGACCTTACCGCTTCTTCGTTGGTACTGATGCCGAAGTTAAAATAATATCGGTCGGCCCCTTCCGCAAAGGCCGTAAAGTTGACGAGTCCTGACCCGTCGTTCGAGGCTTGCACTTCGAGGGTCAGATTGAAGGCTGGTGGTACGGTCTTGCCTTTGCTGCAGCCCAGATTTAAGGGCAGTATGAGCAAGAGTAAAAGTCGGTATCTGAAAGAGAGTAGCGTATTCATCTTGGTATCTTAATTTACAAAAAATGGAATATTGGCGGTGGCAACCTTATTCTGTCCATCGCTTACATAGACAAAAAGTCGGTATGCACCCGATTTAGCCGGGGCCGTCAGCGAGATCCGGTGGCCGTCAAGTTTATCGTACTGCAATGTAAGCCCTGAGGGTCGTTTTTCAAAATCGCCCCCCTCGCCTACTTCTGTAGCTTCGGGCAGCAGCTCCCAGCGATAGGAAAGCTTAGCGTGTTCCGGATCAAGCACCCTGACATTGGCCTCGTAAGGAAGCCCGGCCTCAAGCCGTACACTTTGATGCGATTTTCGGCCATCCAATTGAAAAGAATAGATATGAGGTGCCAGGTTAGCCGGATAAGCGCCGCTCCAAAGGAAGTGAATCAAATCGATTACTTCGGATTCTTCACCATCCTCGGTAAAAAGGCCGTACCAGGTGGGCGTTCGTTCCTGCTTCTGACCCCATAAAAACACGTACGATCCGAGACAGTTCAGGGTGTCGGTTTCCATGGAATAGGCATAGCGACGTTTATATACGGCAGCCTTCTCACTGCTGGTTTCCTCCACGGGTGCTCCCCAGGAAGTCTGCATCCCCTCCCAATGGCCGGTGGGGCCCCACTCGGTCACCAGATAGGCGCCAGTCCAACCTGTTTCCCGTATTTTTGCGGGCAGCGTTTCGAGCCCCCCGTAGGTATTCACAGCAAGCAGGTCGATTTCAGTTGTTCGCGCCTTGATATGATCGATCTCCGCTTTATTTACCCCTGCCAGTACGGTAGTAGCCGGATGGTTCGGATCGAGTTCATGAATCATCCGGGCAATATCGTTTACGGCATCCCAGACCTTCGGATTTTTATAGCTAAGGTTTAGTTCATTTCCGATTCCCCAGGCCAGTAATGCCGGATGGTCTTTCAAGGCTATTACTTCTTCTCTTACGCGTTGTAATTGTTTCTCAACGGCATCGGCATCGTTATAATCGAACCCATGGCGCTCGGCCGCTACCGGAAGACCCATCATTACGGTTAAACCGTTCTGATGCGCTGAATCGAGTATCGCCCTGGCGTTTTGGGTGCCCCAGGTTCGGATCGAATTGCCGCCGTATTCGGCAATGCGGCTTAAGTATGAGGTGCCGCCAGCCCCTTTCACATAGTAGGGCTGGCCTCCTCTCCATAGCTGATAACCGTCGCCTGATTTCCTTACTTCCACCTTGATTGCTTGTGCGTAGGTGCAGACTGTGAGGCTCAGGAAACAGCATACCAACATGATTGATTTCATCATAGCGTTTTATTTGCTGGTTAATAATTATCGTTCTGAACCAATTTATCGTTGCGCTCAAGCTCCATTTGGGGAATAGGCAGGTAGTTGTAGTGTTCCTGATAACTGCGATTCTCCACGTTTTCGTACGAATAGTTAAGGCTGCCATTTTCGTTTTTGATTATTTTCACCCTTCTGACGGGTACATTGAAATAGGTAGAGCCCAGTTTCCAACGACGCACATCGTAGAACCGGTGTTCTTCGAATGAAAGTTCCACTCTCCTTTCGTTGATAATTCGCTGACGCATTTCGCTTTGGCCCAAGGCTGGCAGATCGGGCTGACCTGAGCGGGCCCGTACCTGGTTGATGGCGTCGCGTACTGAGCCGTCGGGACCGGAGGCTTCATTCCGTGCTTCGGCGTAATTAAGTAGGACCTCGGCGTAGCGCATAAAAATCCAGTCGTTATCGCCACCCTGGTACACCTCGTCGGCACTTACATAGCGTTCATCGATAAATTTCTTCAATCCATAGCCTGTTTTGGTTCGGTCGCCATTCGACGGCTTGTTGGCATTCCCGCCTTCGAAGGTTTCTACAATGACGCCTTTCCAGGGTGAACCGTTTCGGAGCAGTGATTTATCAAGCCGGCTATCGCGATTCTGATACGGGTTTTGAGGATCGTATCCTGATCCGGGCTGCGATATTAACATCCCATTTTTCATTTCGTAGCTGTCGACCAGGTTTTGGGTGGCGTGGAAGGCTCCCCAAACACCGCCGATGACTGCTGGAGCTTCAATACTCATGGATAATTTCCAGGCAGTTTCGTGCGTACGGCCCGGACGGGCATATTTCTTGGCAAAGATAACCTCACGGTTGCCGGCCTTATCCATAAACAAGCGGTAGTAATCGGGGTGCAAGCTGTATGTACCCAGATCCATCACAGCCTTTGCAGCATCGGCTGCGGCGGTCCAGCGTGCCAGGTCGTTTGAAGGGTTGTTGAGCGGACTTGCATAGTGAAGCAGCATACGTGCCTTCAGGGCCAGGGCTGCACCTTTGGTAGCACGGCCTAGTTCTGCATCGGGATAGACGACGGGCAAATCGGCCGCAGACGCATCGCATTCATCTACAATGAAACTCAGCACTTGTTCGTAGCTGCTTTTAGGGACCGACAGATCGTCGGCAACGTTTTGCTCGGTAACGATCAGGGGAACTCCTCCAAAGGCGCGAAGCAGTTCGGAATAGGCGAAAGCACGCAGAAAACGACCCTCCGCTTTCAGACGCGACTTCAGCGCGGCATCGGTGGTTTCAACGGCATCGATCCGTGCCAGCAGGGTATTGGCCTTGCGGATCAGCGCGTAATTGGCCTGCCACATTTCAATGGAAAAATTGAAATTGGAACCGTTCAGATCGCCGCTTTGAACCACGTTCACATTCAGCGATGCATGGCCCTCGATGTCGTCGGTAGCCATATCGAGCAGACCGAAGCCGACCGACCAATCCTGACCCAAACCGGCATCGCGGCGTTCGAAACCGCTAAGCAAACTTGAATAGATGTTGGTAACGAACTGAGAGGTCAGGGAGATGTCTTTAAAGACCGCTTCATCGGAGACAAAATTAGTGGGTTTGACATCTAATACATTTTTGCAGGAATAGGTGATTGACACCAGGCAGACAAGGGCTGCTATCCATTTTATTTTCTTGATAATCATCGTATGGTAGATTATTGGTTTCATGAATAATTACTAAAACTGAACATTCAGTCCGAAGTTGAACGTACGTTGCTGAGGATAATACCAGCCGGAGGCGTTGGTATTTTCAGGATCGACGTTCAGAATATCGGTAAAGGTGAGCAGGTTCTGCCCGTTGGCAAAGATGCGCACTCCGCCCAGGTGGATGCGTGAAAGCATGTCGCTGTTGAAGGTATAGCCGATCTCTACGTTTTTCAAACGCAGATAGCTGGCGTTCTTCACCCAAAAACTGCTGGTCAGGTTGTTATTCCCATTGGCATTGAGCGAAAGCCGTGGCAGCGGAGCGTCGGGATTATCAGGCGTCCAGCGATCCAGCCATTCTTCTGTGACACGGCCGCTGTTATAGAAGGCCCAGGCAGCGTTTTGAGTAAGTAACTGCTGCACCTTGCTGGCTCCCTGGAAAAGGAAACTAAGCTCGAAGCCTTTATAGCCAATACCTCCGCTGAAGCCATAGATTACTTCAGGTAAGGATCCGCCGCCCAGATAGGTAATATCAAAATCGTCGACGATTCCATCGGCTACTCCATCCGGACCGCTGATGTCCTGATATTTGATGTCGCCGGGGCCTGCTGTGTTCAGGAAGGAACTGTGTTTAGGAGAATTGTCGAAATCCTCCTGATCACGGAAAATACCGATCGCTTTGTAACCGTAATATCCGCCGTTCGAGCGTCCGGTGATCCGTTTTCCCGGAGGGACGTTGACAGCTTCGGCCGCTTCAATGATTTTATTCTTAGCCAGTGTCAGGTTACCGCTGAGGAAATAGGACCAATCGTTGCCGATACGGTTATTATGATTCAGTACGAGCTCGATCCCTTTGTTATCGACCTGCCCGATGTTCTCGCTCGGCAGCTCGGCTCCGAAGGAAAGAGGCACAGATAGTCCTCTGGTGGCCAGGATGTCTTTTCTGCTTTCGAAGAAATAGGTAAAGTCGACCCCGATCAGATTGTTGAGAAAACGGCTTTCAAATCCAAGATCCGTTTTGGTAGCAGTTTCCCAGGTAACATTCGGGTTGGCAATGGCACCGGGGGTAAGTCCGTTTTGCAACACGCCGCCAGTACCAAACGGATAATTATTGGCAACCGGATTATAACGGTTATAGTAGCCAAAGCGACTTGCAATACGGTCGCTTCCGAGCACTCCGTAAGAAGCCTTTAGCTTCAGGTAGTCAACCGCCTCTACACCAGACATAAAGGTTTCGTTAGAGAGCATCCAACCGGCTGAGACGGCAGGGAAATAACCTACCCGCTTGTCGGGAGCAAAGTTTTCCGATTCGTCGCGACGTAAGCTGGCTTGCACAAAATATTTGTTATCATAGTCGTAATTCACTCTGACGGCGGCGCTTCGCAGGCCCGACTTGTCTTCGTTGTCGGAGAGCGATTGGTTTGCTACCGGACCGAAGCTCAGTAGTTCGAGGGCGGAGCTTTCATATGAGTTTCGCGCTCCGAAAATCCCGCTGTTATCGGTTTCTTTCTGAAGGAAAAGTGCCAGGGCAGAGACTCCGTGTTTGCCAAAACGGTTTTCATAATTGATATGCGCCTGAAGTTCCAGCCCTTGTCCCTGATCGTAGTTTCTTGATAGTGAGGAACGGGAAGGCGCTGTGGTGGCGAAAGATCCGTCTTCGTTTCTTACATAAAGCGGCACCCAGGAATTCCAGGTCTTGTTGTTGGTAAAGCTTTTGTCAAGTGCCATGACTCCTTTCAGTGACAAACCCTCTACCCACGGGATGTTTTGTACAATCTGGAAGTTGCTAAGCAGATAAGTACCGGCGTTGCGGTTATATCCGCTTTCTTCGCTTACCAGGGCAAGGGGGTTCGGGTAGGATCCCGGACTGGCGAGCCGTCCGTCGGGATAGCGGGCCAGGTAAATAGGCGGGTTACGCATGGTGTGCTCGAAAATACTGCCTGAGGGCGGAGCGACACGGTCTTCCAGTCGCCCGGAAATATCGACCGAGATGCGGGTGGTGCTGGTTGCCTGAATATCGATATTGCTTCTGACATTATAGCGTTTGTAGTTCAGCGATTTATATAATCCATCTTCGTTCAGGAAACCAATCGAAGTGAAGTAGTTTACTTTTTCGGAACCACCGCTGAGCGAAATATTGTGCTGCATCCGGGGGGCGTTACCTCCCATCACCAGGTCCATCCAGTCGGTATTCGGATAGCGTTCCGGATCGGAACCGCTTCTGAATCCATCGAGTCGTTCCTGAGAGAATTCAGGAGTTGCGGCTGGATTATCGTTTAGTTTCGCCTCGTTAAATAAGACGGCGTATTCATACGACCCGAGGTTCTTCGGCAGGCGGGTGACTTGAGAAAATCCGTAGTTGAAAGAATAGTTGGCCGATATCCTGCCGGCTTTTCCACGTTTCGTGGTGACTAATACCACCCCATTGGCACCTTTCACGCCGAAGATGGCCGCTGAAGAAGCATCTTTTAACAGGTTGACTGACTCGATTTCATTCGGATCCATCTGAGCGAAGTCGCGCGCGGTACGCACGATTCCATCAACGACGAAAAGCGGCTCCATGCTGGCATTTCCGAAGGTGGAATTACCCCGGATATAGATTTGTGCACCGTCGGCACCTGGCTGTCCGGAAGGCTGCTTGGTGATGACTCCGACGGCCCGTCCGGCTAGTGCATTGCTCAGATCACCTACGGGACTTTGCAAGATTTCATCTGAACCAACCGAGGTGATGGAACCGGTAACGCTTTCACGTCGCTGGCTTCCGTAGCCTACGATCACCACATCGTCGAGCGAGCCGGCACTTTCTTCAAGCACCACATTCAGCACCGAACGATCGCTTACAACGATCTCTTTGCTGACCATGCCCACGTAACTGAAAACCAGCACGGCCCCTTCGCCGGGAACTTGTAGGGCGAAGCTGCCATCGTTGCCGGTTGATGTACCTCCGGTTGAGCCTTTAAGCACCACCGAGACGCCGATGAGGGCTTCGCCCCGGTTATCGCTTACCTTTCCGCTTACCTGAAAACCCTGTGCGAAAAGACGCTCGCAGGAGCAGGTGAGTATTAACAGAATAATACAGTGTATAATTTTTTTCATGACTTAAATTTTAGGTTATAATTATTGGGCCGGTACAAAGCGAAACTGATGAACCGTCTCGTTAGGTCTTCCTGATCGAAGAACCAGCTCGCTTTCTGAAATGGAAATAATTCGATAGTTGTTCGAAGAGACGTCGGTAACGCCGATAAACATGGCTGGAGGTGTGGAAGGAAGCGTGATGGTAGCCAGGCCTGCACCGGAGACCTGCGTACTGTAACCAAAACTGACCATATTGTATGACCGGTCACTTCCGCATGAATAGTTCGGCTCTACGTTGCCGGCGTTGAAGGTTGCTCCGTTGGCATTATAGCTAACTTTGAAATCGTTGTCGATAAAGGCAAAGGTGTAGGTATCGTCGATCTGACAGTCGGCCAGCGATCCGCCACCAAAATATTCTCCCGGATTGCCTTCAGTACCAACGATAATGGGCGCGTTGGATGCAGGATCCAGTTTCCAGGAATGCGCCGTGAGCAGTTGAAACTCGCGGCTTTCGAGAATCGGCGATAAGTCGTCGTTTTCAACCGTGACCTGGGCCGCTGCAACATCGTAACCGCCGCGGCCATACGCATAGAGCTTTACTTCGTAGCTTCCTTTTTTAAGATAGTAGGCTTCATGAACAGCATCGCCGGGGAGCAAGCCTTGCCCGTCGCCCAGATCCCACTGATAGCGGAAGGCATTATCGGAGGTACTTTCCAGTCGGAAGGTATTGACCTTGCCGTCGACGGGGCTCACGGTAAAGGATGCTATGGCGGGATTTCCGAGCTCGCCCTTATCTTTTTCACATCCGTAGAAGCACAGAGATACCAGTATAAGTGCATACAAGCTCCTTAAACCGGCTGAGGTTTTTTGGTAATTCATAAATGTTGGCATTTGGTTATTGGTGAGGTAAAAGTAGCAAATGATCAACCTGAAGCGGTTTTTTACCCTACATCAATACTACATCATCGGGTAAAAAACGCCTAATTTTGCGAATCGACCACCGCAAACAGCGAATAAAAAAGATTTTCCGTAATTTTAGGCAACTACCATGAAACCGAAATTCTACTTCTTTATAATCTTTATTTTTTTATTTCCTTCTTTTGCTGCGGGCCAGAATCCGGTAGGGTGGCCGGATATTGTTCATTTTGAGAAAAACACCTATCGCGGGGGTACGCAGAACTGGGACATTCAACAGGATAAAAACGGGATTCTGTATTTTGCGAACAATGAAGGGATGCTCACTTTTGATGGCACCTTCTGGCAAACATATGCTTTACCCAACAAGACGATCGTCCGGTCGCTGGCCATCACAGCCGACCGGCGGATCTATGCGGGAGGTCAGGGCGACTTCGGCTACTTTTCGCCTGCTGCAAACGGCCTCCTTGAATTTCATAGCCTGCGCGATAAGATTCCGGCGGAGGCACGCTCCTTCGCCGACGTATGGGACATCAACGCTGTCGGGAAGGATATCTTCTTTCGAACGCAGAAGCATATCTTCAGGTATCACGAGGGTAAGATAACGGTGTTCACCTCCGGTTCCGAGTGGCTCTTTATGGGAGGCTCCGACAGGCATCTTTATGCACAGGATAAGGAAAAGGGTCTTTTGATATTCCGCCAGAACAAGTGGCTTCCTTTCCTCGACCGATCTCTTCCGGCCGGTTTTATGACCACTGCCCTTTCGCCCTGGGGGCCAGATTCGCTGCTATTATCTTCCTGGGAACACGGACTTTATACACTGCACAAGGGTGAATTGCAGCCGATGAAAGGATATGCCTCAGAAAGGTATACAAACTCACAGGTTATGGGCGCTATCAAGCTTGGCGAAAACATGCTGCTGGTGGGTACGAACATCGGGGGTTGCTTTGTGGTGAATCGCGATGGGAGTATTCTTTATAACTTTTCGAGGGATCAGGGCTTGCAGAACAACGCTGTGTTGAGCATGCTGAAAGACCATAACGGGAATTTATGGTTGGGGCTTAATAACGGGATCGACTTTATTGCCAATAACGATGCGGTGCGGCATGTGAACCCGCCCATATTCGATGACGGCGTGGGCCACTATTCAATTGTTCATGAAGGTTCGTTATATGTCGGTTTGTCGGGTGCGGTTTATCGGATGGAACTCAGCGATTCAAAAAACATCAGTGTGATGGCCGATCGGTTTCGTTTCATAAACAATAGCGGCGGTCAGGCCTGGGGAATGAATCGGGTGAACGGTCATTTGCTACTTGGGAAGCACGAGGGCGCTTTCAAGCTGACCGACGCGGAGGCGATTCCGCTGGCGGGAAACAAAGGGTACTGGAACTTCCTTCCTTTCGAAAGCGGTGGCAGAACGCTTGTTCTGGCAGGCAATTATAGCGGGATCGAGGTATTCGGTGTGGAGAATAATTCCTTGCGCAGTTTGGGTTCGATAGCCGGTTTTCAAGAATCGGCCCGGTTCATTTCGATCGAGAACGACCGGGTTATTTGGGTGTCGCACCCCTATAAAGGCGTTTACCGGATAGACCTTACGGTTCTTGAAAAGCCTGTGATTAAACAGTATACAGCCGACCAGGGCTTGCCTTCAACGAACAACAATCATGTATATCGGGTTAAAAACCGCGTGGTGGTTTCTACCGAGAAGGGCATCTATGAGTTTAACAAACAGAAGAATCGCTTTGAGCCGTCCGACTATTTCAGGAAGTATTTCGAAGGGCGATATATTCGCTACCTGAAAGAAGACCAACAGGGGAATGTCTGGTTTGTACAGGAAAAAAACCTGGGAGTGCTTGACTTCTCAAAAAAGGAGCCTCAAATCATCTACTTTCCCGAACTCAATGGAAAGCTGGTCAGCGGTTTCGAACATATCAATCCCATAGACGCCAACAATATATTGGTAGGCGCGCAAAAGGGCTTTTATCATATTAATTACGAAAAGTATCTGACAGGCGTTGCGCACAAAACACCCAGAATCAGTCTGGTTAAATCGCTGGGCAAATCAGACAGTACACTCTTTGGCGGGTATTTTGGTGAAATCAACGAGCAGGCAACCCAAAAAAACATTCCCAGTATCGGGTTTTCCTCGAATTCCTTTCATTTCCAATATGCCTCGGTGATGCATAAAAATCAGGCAAATCTGGAGTACAGCTATTATTTGGAAGGCTTTGATAAGTCGTGGTCGGCTTTTTCAAGCAAAACTGAGAAAGACTATACCAACCTGCCGGCGGGCGATTATGCATTTAAGGTGAAGGCGAGAAACAACTTTGGGGAAGAGTCAGAAGCTTCAAGCTACCGCTTTACCATTCTTCCTCCCTGGTATCAAACCTCGCTGGCCTACTTTGTTTATGTGTCGCTCTTTATTTCGCTGCTCTGGCTGCTTTACCGCAAGCAGCGGAGGAAATTTCAGTTACAACAGGCGGAGTTTCAGAAGGAACAAGACCGCCTGCGCTATCTGCATCAGCTGGAAATCGACAAATCGGAGAAGGAGATCGTGAAGTTGAAAAATGAAAAACTAAAGGCTGAAATTGACGCGAAAAATTCTGAACTGGCCTCGACGCTGCTACACCTGGTCCAGAAAAACGAGCTGCTCTCGAAAATAAAACAGGATCTGAACAGGCTCGAGAGTGCGAACGACTCGGATGAAAAACTTCATGACATGAAAAAGATTATCCGGCAACTCACCTCTGAAGAGAAATCGGACGAAGGCTGGGAGCAGTTTTCCGTGTACTTCGACAAGGTGCACGCCAATTTTCTGGAAGAACTGAAAGACGAGTACCCTCACATGACCACGAACGATCTGAAGCTTTCAGCCTATTTGAAACTGGGATTATCGACCAAGGAAATCGCCGAGTTTATGAAGATATCGCCCCGCGGTGTTGAAATAGGGCGATATCGATTGAGAAAAAAGCTGCAGGTGCCCACGGAAGTCAGCCTGTTCGACTTCTTTCAGGAATTCAAAGCCGGGAGGATAAGGAACTAGTCCTTATCCCACCATACACGATCCTGTAGCATCAGGTCGCTTCCCTGCGCGGCAACGTTTTCGCCATTGGTTCCCCGTTCGGTTTCCGGATACATAAACCGTAGCGGACGGCCATTAATGCCTGAAGCCGCTGTTCCCGGAAACTCAGGTAAGCCCAGGCGCCTGTAATCGTTCCAGGCTTCAATGCTGCTGATGCTGTTCAGGGCAAGCCATTTCTGCCCGATAATACGCTCTATTTTATTCCCCGCGTTATCGAAGCTCACGGCGGCCTGTGCGTTGTAAGAATCGAATGCGGATGCGGGCACCTGCAGATAAGCGAATGATTCCCGGATGGCGTTTTCGTAATAATTTTTGGCGCTGCCCGCAATCCAACCTCTATGCGCTGCTTCGGCCTGAAGAAAGAGACTTTCAAAAGAACTCAGCAAAACACTTGGTTGATTATAGCGCTTAAATAAACCGCTCGGGCTGCCATTGCTTTCAGCCGGTCCGCGGAAGGCAGACGTATTGCTTTCGTCGTATTCCGGATTTCCGGCGTCGGGGTTACCGAACCGGACGCCCTGATAAGTGCCTGCTACCGGTACATACAGTTTCTCCAGACGAGGATCATTTCGCTCAAGATATTGCGCAATCAGGTACTCGGTTGGCCGGATAATATGGTGATTGCTAACCTGATCGCCCTGCACATTTCGATAATAGTTTTCCCAGAACGGGTTAAGTTTGCCGGTGGAATTCTGATATCCCGGATCGACGTAGGCATTTTCACCCACGCCCAGGTAACCACTGCCCTCCTGCCCGATGCGGGCAAGTTCCGATTCGATATAGGCTTGCTCGCCCGCCTCGCTTTGCCGGATAAGTGCCCGCAATTTTAGCGTATTACCGAATTTTGCCCAAAGCGTTCTATTACCCTTGAAGAGGATATCATCGGTACGGGCCCCGATTTCCGGAGAATTCTTCACGTCGTTAATCCCCTCGCTGATCAGGTTTATCGCTTTCTGATATACAGTCTTTCCTTCTTCATAACGTGGCGCATTGAACTCCGTGCCCTGTGCGGCCTCATCGAAGGGAATGTTATTGTACACGTCGACAAGGCGGAGAAAAATCATCCCCTGCATAATTTTGGATGCGCCCGCGTAGAACATATCGCCACTCGATATGGCTTCGTCCTTGATCAGCTGAAAATAGAGGATATTATTGTATCCGTTTTCCCATACCGGGATGCCGCCGCGCTGATTACGGATGGCGGGACCATTGTAGGTTTTCAGGTCGAAAAAGGAAGAACTTCCCTGGTTGTTGGTTCCCCAGTAGCCGCCGAAGAAGGCTCCGATCTGATTGAGCTGAAGTGTCTCCTGGTTCACGGCAGAGACCAAAGCAGCAGGAAATTTGGCGGCCAGCGGCAAGGTAGGTGCACCGGGCTCGTTCGGATTATCGTTGACTTCGAGGAACTTTTTGCAGGAGCTGAGCGAGCTTGCTGCAATTAATAATAGAATGACCGTATATCGTATGGTTCTCATGGACTTGAATCTTTTTATCTGCATGGGTGGTTAAGTAAATTTAAAAGGCAACGTTCAGGCTGAATCCGAATGTGCGCATGGGTGGAATCTGCCGGAAACTGCTGTATCCGTCGGTATTGTTATAAAGATACTCCGGATCGCCAATGTCATTGTCCTTATGGCGTATGATAAACAAATTGGTTCCTACCAGCCCGATAGAGGCTTCGCGGATCAGGTTCTGGCCAGCCAGCAAAGAAGCCGGCAGGTTGTAATGGATATTGAGCTCCCTCAACTTCAGGAAATCTGACTTCACGGCTGTGTTGCTTTGAATTTTTCCCTGAGCATTCCAGAATTCCTTATTGGAATTGGATACGGGAGTGGTATTCGGACTGTAGGTTCCGTCGGCATTCTTTACGACCGAATTGGGCCATACAAATGCATTCTCACCGCGACCGTGAATGGCGGTCTGCGGATGGGTCCCTACTTCGTACATCACCGGAACAACCTCTGAATACATCCAGGCGCCCCAACGGGCGTCGAACTGAGCACCGATGCTAAAGTTCCGGTATTCAAACTGAGTGCTTAATCCCATCAGGTAAGGCGGAATCAGTGTGCCCAGGATTACATTATTGGTGGCCTTAATTGGGTTTCCGTTCTCATCGACCACGACATTCCCTTTTTTAGGATTGATATAAATCGGATCGTTCTCACTGCTGGCACCCGATAATTCTCCCTGGTAGTCGCGTTCATAGTCGCTCATCCACAAACTTGGGTACTGCTCGCCCACAAAGGTGTACGATTGGCGGAAATTGGCTTTATAACGGGTGTCGGCATCGGCATACAGTTCTTTCACGATGTTCTTGTTATAGGCAAAGTTCACTCCCACGTTCCACCGAAAATCGCTGTTGCGGATAATGTCGCCGTTCATGCTTAATTCAATGATATTATTGGTTAAGCGCCCCGAATTAACATAGGCTGAATTGTAGCCGGAAGCCGTCGATACCGGAGCATTGAAAATCTGCCCTTCGGAATCAGAGTAAACATAGGCTCCGTCGAAGTTCAAGCGATTGTTGAAGAGCCCAAATTGGATACCCGCTTCAAATGAGGTAACAAATTCAGGTTCGATATTCGGATTGGGATTAACCAGATCGGGTAGAAAGCCGGCCAGGTTGCCAAACGGAAAACCGTTGGCCTGACTGTATGTATTGTTAAGCTGATAAGGCGTCAAAGTGACGTTTCCAGTTCGGTTCCACGACGAATAAAGCTTCAAAAAGGATATTTGCGGCGTATTTTTAATGGCCTCGATGGCGTCACTAGCAATAAAAGAAGCACTCACTCCCGGATAAAAATAAGAGTTGTTTTCCGGACTAAGGGTTGAAACCCAGTCGTTTCTGCCAGTCAGCGTCAGAAAAGCGTAACTTTTGTACCCCAGCACGAATTCGCCATACGCAGCAAGGGAACGCTGCCGGGTAAGGGCGGCCCCGCCTCCCAATTCACCTACACGGCTATCGGGGTTGAGAATATCGGGATACAGCAGGTTGCCTGCCGAGATATTATGCGACTTGCGGTAGTCGGTTCGAAGGTTCTGGCCTAACAGCAAACGGGTGGAGAAATCGCCGAATTCCTTATTGAATTTCAGGATCAGGTCACTATTGAACCGTTGATAGTTGTTGCTTCCATCGTCGACTGTTCCCACCGTGTTGTTGGCGCGGTTAGTCTGAAACTTCCGGACACTGGAGCGGGTCTGATCGTTAAGGCTGTAAAGGCCCACGCGGTAGAGCGCGCTAAACCAGTCGGTCACCTGATAATCCAAATCAATTTTCCCGTTTATGATTTGCTGATTACTCTCATCGCGGATATTATCGATCAGGAAGTATGGGTTTCGCAGCCAGCTGCCATTCGGGATAAAATAGTTGTTAAGATTGCCCGGAGAGTTCGGATCTTCCCAATCACGAATCATGTCGTAATCGAAATTCGCCGGCATTCGGTAGGCGCCTATCCACGGCCCGTCGGGCGTAATGTCTTTCTTATTTTGAACGTAGTTGATATTATACGAGCTTTTCAACTTCCCGAAACGACGGGTTCCGTTGAAGCGCAGATTCATACGGTTGTTCTTATCTTCCGGAATGATGCCATTTTGATGCACGTGCTGAGCAGAAAGGAAATAGGTACTGTTGTCGTCACCACCCGAAAATGAAAGATTGTTTTGTACATTGATTCCGGTCTGGAACAAATCCAGTCGGCGGTCGCCAGAAGGCGCGGCATACAACAACTCCGGCTGCGTTCCATTGGGAAGAAGCGGCCCCCAAGGGCGCATGCTTCCATCGAAGGCATCGCCCCACGATTCAAACGACTGAGGGTCGTAGTTGCCATTGCTTCCCTGACCATAAATTCGCTGTGCTTCTGGAAGCATATAAGCGTTGGAAAAGGTCGTTGTATTGCTGAAGCTGACCTGTCCTCTTCCCCGGCTACCGGTTTTGGTGGTGATCATCAGCGCTCCGTTGACTCCCTCCGATCCGTACAGGGCTGCTGCATTGGCTCCCTTCAGCACCGTGATGCTTTCAATATCGTTGGGGTTAAGGCGACTGATATCGGGTATAGGGATACCGTCGACTACATACAGGGGTGCATTGGGATTTCTTCCGTCGATACCAGCCGTACGCTGAAGCGAACGGGTGCCCCGCAAGGTAATTTGCACCGCGGGATCAACCTTGCTGTCGTACATATTGATTCGCAGGCCAGCCACTTTACTGGTTAGGCCAAAAAGAGGATTGACTGTTTTTCCCTGATTCAGACTTTCGCTGTCAACCACTTCTGCCGAGGCGCCGATTTCTCTCGAGGGACGCTTAATACCAAGCGCCCCGGTAATGACCACCTCAGTGAGCTCGCGGTTATCAATCCGCATCTCTACGTCTATGTTCGAAATATTCACCGACACTGTCACCTCCTGAGGCGTATAGCCGACGTAAGCAAAAACCAGGACTTGTCCGACATCCGCCATCAAACGGTATTTACCATCGAAATCTGAAATTGTATGGGTGTTAGTACCTTTAACGAATATGCTTACACCCTCCATTGGAAGGCCGCTCTCCTGGTCGTACACCCGCCCTTCAATCGGTCGAAGAGCCGAGGCCAGTGAGGTATGGAGGGTAAATAAAAGAATTGTAAAGAGTAATAATTTTCTGATATGCATCGGACGATTTAGATATATTAAACCATTTAATTTAGAACTTTTCTAAATAATGCACAAACTTAGATTATTCTAGCGACTCACACTTATAAATAACGGAAAAGAATATATGAAATACGGAGAAAGTATACCGGTTCATCGAAGGAAGGAGGATGACAACAACTGAGTTTTAGTTTGATTTGCCATATCGGCCTATTATTAAAGAAATATTTTGGCTAAATTGGACCAGCCTTATTGACCGGGCGTCTAATTAACCCATTATGAATCGACTACGTAATCTTCTTTTTTCCGGAGCTTGTATGCTTCTTTGTTCTTTTTTGTCGGCTTCCAATGCCTTTGCTCAGGGAAAAGCCCTGTTCAATGGAAAAGACCTTACCGGCTGGTATGCCGATGTACCGCAAATGGATAAAGACAAAAACGCCAGAAACCCCTTTATTGTTCGCAATGGCTACCTGGTGAGCCTGGGAACGCCCGGCGGCCATTTGCTCACCGAGAAAAAATATAAAAATTACCGGCTCGAATTCAAGTATCGCTTCGCTGGCGAACCGGGGAACTGCGGCGTATTAGTGCACGCATCCACTCCCCGGGCTCTTTATGAAATGTTTCCGAAATCGATCGAGGTTCAGATGATGCATACCAATGCCGGCGATTTCTGGTGCATTGAAGAAGATATCACCGTGCCGGATATGGAAAGCAGACGCGGACCAAAAGAGCGATGGGGAATAAATGGTGACAAGTTACGCCGCATAAAAAACCTGACCGATAATTCTGAAAAGCCTCTGGGTGAATGGAACAGCATGCGGATTGAATGCGTTGGAAACAGCGTAAAGGTGTGGGTAAACGACGAGCTGGTGAATTATGGTTTCGATGCAACAGCCAACAGCGGTCAAATTGCTTTACAAGCAGAGGGCTCAGAAGTTGAATTCGACGGCCTGACGCTAACCCCGATCAAGAAACTGTCGGAGTAATCATCGATTGTGTCGGTAAATATACTTCAGGCTAAGCATGATAATATTCAGGCCAAGCGCCAGGAAATTCGTAGCGATGATGGCGATGTCGGACTTTTCAAATCCGTAGTAAACCCAAAGGGAATTCCCTGTCATCAACACAATAAACATAAATACGGAAACGTCTTTACATCTTTTCGTCTTCAGGGTTGTCCATATTTGCGGGATAATGGATGAGGAAGTACAAATACCTGCTACAATGCCTAATATGTCGATCGATTCCATGCGTTAATTTCTGTTGAGAACATTGACCGCGTACATTAAGTTTAGCAAATGATGGATTTTACATCCACGAACAAAATGAACAAGCCGTTGCTACGATTGGAAATGATACGCATTGACGATACGGTTACCCTGAGTGTCTCTGACACCGGAATAGGCATTCCTAAGAAATACCATGACAAGCTATTTGACAAATTTAGTCAGGCACGCCGAACCGGATTGAAGGGCGAGCCCTCCGTAGGAATGGGCATGTCCATCATCAAGACCATTGTGGAATGGCACCGGGGCAAAATCTGGTTTGAAAGCGAGGAAAATAAGGGCACCACCTTTTTTGTTGAGCTGGCTAAGTGCGACTAGCGGGACAAGTACGATTAGCGGGATAAGTGCGATTAGCGGGATAAGTACGATTAGCGGAGTTAATTATTTTTTCCGATTCAGAAAGCTGCTGATCATCTGTTTCAATTCCTCATCCTTCGTATCGGGCAATGCCTCCCTGATAAAACTCCGGTCGGATTGGATATCCTGTTTATATTTTAAAAATGCCGGCGTTTCCGATTGAACACTCAACCGAAGGAAGCGGAGCTCCAGGTTATCCGGCTCATTCCGTATGGCTTCTTCCAGCATTTTCTTACCCTCGTTGAAGTGTGATAATTTCCGAAAAGGATTTGTCAGATGGCTGGCCATCATCATCGTGGCTACCGCTTTATATCCGTAAAACAGGGGCTGCTTGTTGGGTGAGGCCGACTGAAGCATGCGGATAAGCTTGCTGCAGGAAACTTCGCTCCCGGCAGCCTGGTGAAATAGTTTCCGAACCTCCGTTAGCGACTGGCCGCTGGCGGTGGAAGAGAAAAAACAGAACACCCCTATCAGAATAAGCAGGGGTTTCATAGCAACCTCATTTTATGCATAACCATGCTGTTAATCATTAAGCCAATCTTTTTTCCATTGTTGATGCGCACCCGTTCCACCATAATTCGTTTGGCAGGCAGTCGCTTAATTTTACGGAAAAGCGTATGATAGTAAACATAGGCGAGATACACACCTCCCTTGCAGCTCGCCGGAAGTTTTTTAATACCAATGAGCGCATATTGAAAGTCATCTTCAATTTCACGCTCAATTTGTTTTTTCGCCTCACAGCTAAAATCGCTCAGATCAACACCGGGGAAGTAGCAACGTCCAAGCTCCTCATAGTCTTCCCGAAGATCGCGCAAGAAGTTTACTTTTTGAAAGGCGGCGCCCAATCGCATCGCATACGGTTTGAGTTTGCTAAAAGCCTCGGCCTCCCCGTCGGTAAAGACATGAAGACACATCAGGCCCACTACCTCGGCTGATCCGACAATATATTCGTTATAGACCTCGCGGGTATAGTTAATCTTCTCCAGATCCATTTCCATGCTATGCAGAAAAACCTCGATCAGATTCGTATCGATTTTGTATTCGTGAACCGTTTTCTGGAAGGAATTTAAAACCGGGTTTACTGAAATACGATTCTCCAACGCATCATAGGTGTCGTCGCGGAAGCGCTGTAGCAGCTTTCGCTTGTCGTAGCCCTCAAAGCTATCAACGATTTCGTCAGCCACCCGTACATAGCCATAAATAGCATAAATGGAATCGCGGATAGAGGGACTAAGAAAGTAGATTCCCAGTGAGAAACTCGTGCTGTAAGATTTCGTTATCAGGCGGCTAACCTTCATTGAAAGGTCGTCAAATAGTTGCTTCATGGCTTTCTCTTTTTAATTGGGATAGAAGTTGTTGAGCGGCTATTTTGCCGGAAATAATCGACGGAGGAACGCCGGGACCGGGCACTGTTAATTGCCCGCAATAGAACAGATTATCTACCTGGCGGTTCCGTATTTTAGGTTTGAGGTTGGCCGTTTGCATCAGCGTATTAGCGAGGCCATAGGCATTGCCCCGAAAAGAATTATAGTCTTCCACAAAATCGTCGATGCAGTAAGCTTTTTTATAATCAACGTCCTGCCGAACGCTTTCATCCAGATGCTTTTCAAGCCTGTCCATCATCATTTCATAATAATGTTCGTGCTGCGCCCCACTATCTTCCAGTCCGGGTGCAATAGGCATTAACAGAAAAAGATTTTCGTGGCCAGAGGGCGCTACCTCCGGATCGGTCTGCGATGGGCAGCAAACATAAAACAGAGGCTTCTCAGGCCACTTGGGGGTCTTATAAATCTCCTTCGAATGCGCAATCAAATCCTCTTCAAAAAAGAGCGTATGGTGACGAATGTTCGCAATCTTTTTCCGCAAACCAATAAAAAAAATCAGACAGGAAGGGGCCATTACTTTCTTTTTCCAATACTGCTCATTGTAGTTCCGCTCGGCTGGTTGAAGCAAGTTGCGCTCCACATGGTGGTAATCGGCACCGGCCAAAACTGCATCCATCGCCTCCTGGCGCCCATTTATCAACAGGTGTGTCGCTTTCCGACCTTCGGTTACAATCTTTTCGACGGTCGAGTTGCAATGGATTACCACCCCCAGGTCGCGCGCTAAACGGGCCATCCCTTCAATCACCTTTCCGAAGCCGCCCATCGGATACCAGGTACCCAGTTTCAAACCAGCGTAATTCATCAGGCTGTAAAGTGCCGGGGTATCGCGTGGCATGGCTCCGAGAAACAAAACCGGAAACTCCATCAGCGCAAGGAGTTGTGGATTCGAGAAGTATTTGCGAACGTGGGAGCTGAAAGAGGAAAGCAAATCAAAACGCAAGGCGCCCCGAAGGATGTCTGCATCGAGAAACTCAAGCAATGACAAGCCGGGCTTATACACAATCTTTTTCATCCCCACTTCGTATTTAAACTGAGCGTCGGCCATAAACTGGTCCAGGCGGGTGGCGCTTCCTGGTTCGAGCGACTCGAACTTATCGCGAAGTGCCGAATACGTAGCGGGAACCTGAAATTTTGCGCGATCCGGGAATACCATCTCAAAGGCAGGATCCAGAAGCTCCAATTCGTAAAAGTCAGACACCTGATGGCCAAAGTCGGCAAAGAACCGTTCAAAAACATCAGGCATCCAGTACCAGCTCGGCCCCATATCAAACACGTAGCCGTCATCGGTTCGCATCTGACGTGCTCTTCCCCCCACCGTTTCGTTTTTTTCGTAAATGTGCACCTCATGCCCGGCTTGAGAAAGATAACATGCTGCACTGAGCGAGGAAAAGCCACTTCCAATGATTAAAATTTTTGCCACTGTTTGATTTTAGATTTAATAAGTTAAACTAACTTTCTTGTGAATTGTTTTCCAGATCTTCGGCACTGCTTAGCCATTTCATCTGCTTGTGAAGCCTCACGCCTTTCTTCTTAGCTTCTGATGCTCCAATATAAATAGTTTTATCCGGAAATTTCCGGTTTAATTGATCGAGGTAAGCCTGTACCGTCTCAAGGGAGTCGCGATGTACCAGAAAGAATAGCAGAAACGAAGCATTGACGGATTCTGATACCGATTCCAGGGCTTCGACCGGCACATTCGCACCGAGGTAGAAGACTTGATCGCCAGCCTTACGGATAATATACTGCGCATAAAGCAGACCAAATTCATGGTATTCATCTTCCGGGAGGAAAAGAATCCACTTTCGCTGAATCGACACCGGCACAGGAAGTGCGTCGGTGGCCGTCAGAAGCTTCTGACGGATCATATTGCTTATAAAATGCTCTTGTCCAGGCGTTAAAATATTTCCCGCCCACATGATGCCCAAACGGGTCAACAAGGGATGAATAAGCTGTTTATAGCTGCGTTCGACACCAAAACGGAGCAGACAGTGCGACAGAATTTGTTGAAAGGCCGATTCTCGGTAATCAACGCCCGCGGCAATAAGCTGTGAAACAAAGGGACTCAATTCTGTTCTTTCCTCCTGCAACAACAGCTTCAAGATCAGCGACGCTATTTCACTGTCATCCTTCGCCGCTAACTCGGATATACGGTAACCTTCCTCAATAAGGCTTACCAGATTGAGCAAGCGCCGGAGATGCTCTCCGTTATAATACCGTGTATTCCCTTCAGAACGTAGCGGATTCAACGCACCGTAGCGCTTTTCCCATATACGAATCGTGTGCGCTTTCACCCCTGAAAGTTGTGCAAGCTGCGTGATTGAAAAAGAATCCATTTGTTTAACTTTGTGCAAATATAATTAAACAAAAAAGAAATTGTTGAATTAAATTGTTTTTCTTTGCAACGTATCTTCACAACAGAAAATCATGAAGCCATTAAGCAGCTTATTCATCCTATTATTTATATTGGTTTCTCCAACATTGGCCCAGCAATACGGCGTTATCAGCGGTGTGGTCCGCGATGCCAACACCAATGAAACTTTGCCGGGCGTCACCCTCTCTCTGGAAGGAACAGAAATTCAAACGGCCAGCGACCAGGCAGGCCGATACCGCTTTTCGGTCCCCGTGGGAACATACCGCGTTAGGGCAGAATCTATTGGCTATGCCGGAGAAACCAAATTCAATATTGTGCTTACCTCAGGCAACGCACAAATAGTAAACTTCGAACTCTCCGAAGGTGCCGCAAACCTGGAAACGGTGACCATCAATTTCGACCGGGGCCGCTCGGCCGTCGCAGCTGATCTGACGACTCCCCTTTCGGTGCAGCAGCTAACCACTGAAGAAATCAGAAGCAGTCCGGGAGGCAATTTTGACGTTTCGAAGGTGGTTCAAACATTGCCCGGCGTGGGGGTCAGTAACGGAACCGGCGACAGGAACGATATCATTATACGGGGTGGTGCGCCTAATGAGAATGTTTATTACCTCGACGGAATTGAGATTCCCGTGCTGAATCACTTCCAAACGCAGGGAAGCTCCGGCGGAGCGCAAGGCTTGCTGAACGTATCCTTTATTGAAAGTCTGAAACTAAGCTCTTCCGCTTTCGATGCCCGCTACGACAATGCCCTGGCCTCTACCTTTGTGATCAGACAGCGAAATGGAAATCCAGACCGACTGTCCGGAAATGTGCGGGTGAGTGCCACCGAGTCTGTTCTCACCCTGGAAGGCCCCTTATCCGACAAAACCACCTTTCTGGCTTCCGCACGCAAGTCGTATCTGGGGCTGCTGTTTAAATTAATCGATCTGCCTATCCGCCCCAATTTCTACGACTTCCAATACAAGGTCAATCACCGTTTTAACGAAAAGTTCTCACTAGCAGCCATCGGTCTGTCGGGAATCGACCGATTCAATTTTGCGCCCACCAAGGAGTCGACACCTGAAAATATTTACGTTTTACGATCGTCGCCCTATATCAACCAATGGAATTATACGGTAGGCTTCAACCTTACCCAGCAAATTGAGAACGGTTATATGAACTACATCCTGAGTAGAAATGTCTTCGCGAACAACGTTGATAAGTTTGAGGATGAAAACCGGATTGAAGAAAACCGTACGAGTGCTATCGAATCGCAGGAAATCGAGAACAAATTCCGCTGGGATATCAACAAATTCGTAAACAACTGGAAACTCAGTGGCGGCATCTCCGTTCAGCAGGTCGGTTACCGGGGCGATGTTTTCACGCGCCTGAGCCCCGACGAGTCTTTTGAATTTAACAGCAGTATTGATTTCTGGAAATACGGCGCGTTTATGCAGGCATCCAAAAACCTCTTCCAGGAACGCCTGCTTGTTTCCGCGGGCATACGTTCCGACATCAACTCCTTTACTAGTGAAGGTAAGAATCCACTCAAAACGCTTTCGCCCCGTCTCTCGCTCGCCTACCACCTTACGCCCCAATGGGACATCAATGCCAGCGTCGGTACCTATTTTAAGATCCCTACCTACACGGCACTTGGTTTTCGCAACGCCGGTGGCACCTTCGTAAACCGGGATATGGATTATATCCAGTCGACCCACTACGTGTTAGGCACTCAATTCCTTCCTAAGACATCGCTGCGCTTTACGCTGGAAGGATTCTACAAACGCTACAGCAACTATCCCGTTTCCGAACGTACCGGAGTGTCGCTGGCCAACCTGGGCTCTGATTACGGCTCGATCGGCAGCGAGCGTCTGCTCAGCATCGGAAAGGGTGAAACCTACGGTGTCGAGCTTTATGCGCAGCAAAAATTAATCGACCGACTGTTTTACGTGGCTAGCTATTCTTATATCCGCAGTAAGTTTTCCGGGAGCAACGGACAGCTCCTGCCGTCTTCCTGGGACACCGAACACCTGTTTTCGGCCACCCTGGGTTACAAGTTCAACCGCCAGTGGGATATCGGTTTGAAATACCGATTCGCAGGAGGCGCCCCCTATACCCCGTTCGATCTGGCCCTTTCCCAGCAGAATTACGTGAGCAAAGGAACTGGCGAACTCGACTACAGCCGTTTAAACAGCCGTCGGCTTGGCAATTACAGCCAGCTCGATTTGCGCGTCGATAAGCGCTATAATTTCCGGAAAACATCGCTCAACATCTATCTCGATCTGCAGAACATCCTGCTTCAAAGCGACGAGAACAATCCGAAGTACACCTTCCGGCGGAACGCAGACAACAGCGATTTTGAAACAACGGATGGGGCACCGCTGCGAACCGACGGCGCTAACGGAATCCCCTTTATTCTGGAAACCACCTCGAGCAACTTACTTCCTAGTATCGGATTTTCTTTTGAATTCTAAATCCATGCTCAAACAATATGGAAGTGGACCTGTTGGATTTGAAAAGTCAATTGTTCATTTAATTTTATTGTTATGAGAGGTCAAAGCACTAGAAAAAATTCAGCAGAGTCGAAAGGAAAACCATCCGGATCAGAAAGAAACAATCCGGGAATGAAAGATTTCGACTCAGACAATCTGGAACGCGACAAGGAGATTGAGAATAAGTATACCGAGGGCGATGGTGAACCGTCAGACAATGTTAACATGAGACACCAGAACCGGAATACAGACAAAGGCAGAGACGAACAGGGCGAAGGATAGCCCTGTTTTAATTACCAATTAATAGACGTATCTTTGTGCGCTGCTTGAATTTCACCTGCCCTCAACCGCTCCGTTTCCAATTCAAATGAGCTTATCGAACATTTAAAACACAATTTACATATATGGCTAAATCGCAAGAAACTTTCAACAAAAAAGAAAAAGAGAAAAAAAGGTTAAAAAAGAAACAGGAAAAAGAACTCAAAAGAGAGGAACGCAAGGAACATTCTAGTAAAGGAAAGAGCCTGGAGGAAATGTTCGCCTATATTGATGAGAATGGCAATCTGACGACAACCGCTCCGGATCCTTCCAAAAAGAAAGTGATCAAACAGGAAGATATTGAAATCAGCGTTCCTAAAATGGCGGA
>DAIRDA010000001.1:0-64422 GCA_036796375.1 Albibacterium sp. | reverse complement strand
CAGCAAATTAAGTTTCCATGCCTTTGCCCATGCTACAGAGAATTATGCCTTGCTCAACTCCGGCAGCGCCCTGGGCTATGGCGTTGGTCCGCTGCTGATTTCGTCCTCGGATACTTTTACGGTGGAACGCGTCCGAAAGGACTCCGCAGCACTGACGGTGGGTATCCCCGGCAAGTATACCACAGCTAACTTCCTGCTGAGCCTGGCCTTTCCGGATCTGGTAAATAAGAAGGAGATGTTGTTTTCCGAAATCGAATCGTCGCTGGTATCAGGATCGGTTGATTTGGGACTGATTATCCATGAGAACCGTTTCACGTATGAGCAAAAGGGATTGGTGAAGGTGATCGACCTGGGCGATTACTGGGAGAAGGAGACCGGCGAACCCATACCCCTGGGAGGAATTGTAATTAACCGTCGCATAGACCCGGCTATACAGGCCAAGGTAAATCGGCTGATCAGAAAAAGTATTGAGTTTGCGTTTGAGAACCCGGCCTCGGCAATCGGTTTTATCAGGGAGCACGCGCAGGCCATGGAAGAAGAGGTGATGTATAAGCATATTGACCTCTATGTAAACGACTTTTCGCTAAGCCTGGAGGGAAAGGGTAAGAGCGCCGTGAGGACCTTATTCGATAAGGCCAGGGCATTGAATGTCATACCGGACGTGAATGTCCCGCTATTCTTCAACGAATAGGATAAGGGCTTTTCTTCTAAGATAGCTGCTCCTCTCCCTTGACGCTTAAACGCGAAGACACAAAGGAAGCAACAGCCGAGATCAAGGAAACGGTACAGAAAACCAGCAGGAAGTCGGACCCCTTAATTGCTACGGGAAAAAAGTTGACCAGGTCGGTACCCTCCATTGCAATTAAGCCATATTTCTCCTGCAGAAGACAAAAGAGGAGGCCGACGGCGAGGCCCAGAACACAACCTAGCAGCGAAATAAACATACCCTCGCTGAAAAATATATTTTTGATAAAGGAGTCGCTCGCTCCTAAGCTCTTAAGAACTGCAATATCTTTTTTCTTGTCGATTACCAGCATCGTCAGCGAACCGATAATATTGAAGATGGCAATCACCAGAATGAAGGTAAGGATGAAGAATATGGCCCATTTCTCTGAATTGAGGATTTTATACAAGGTTGGGTTTTGTTGCGCAATATTATTTACCCGGAAATCGGTCGACAGTCGTTCCTGAAGCTCTTGCTGAAAAGCGGTTTCGTCGACATCTTTATTCAAATGTATTTCAATGGCGGAAATCCGCTCTTCCTCGCCCAGCACATCGCGTGCAAAATTCAGCGGTACGATGATCAGGTTATCGAACTGCGGCTGAGCTTTCAGTACGCCGGTGGGAAGAATTCCGCGAACATTGAATTCCTCGGAAGGGTTCAAAGAGGCCCCCGCATTTTTCCGCGGTGAATAGACCGATACCAACCTGTTTTTTTCGGTGATGTCGATTCCCAGGTAGGCGTGGACCGCTGCGCCCACCACAGCATAGTTGAAAAAGCCATCGGTGAGCCGGTACTGGCCGAACTGAATAACACTGTCTGCCAGACTGAAGTCGTTCATTTCCGACTGGCCTTTGAGGGTGGCGATGTATTGATTGCTGCCATAGCGCAGCAAGACTTTCTCCTGAAGGACATCGGAATAATGGAGCACACGAGGGTCGGAACGAAGTTCCGCCTCCAGCGAGTCATTCAGGATAAACGACTTTCCGCGGGTCGGTTCTATGCGCAGCTCAGGGGTAAAGGCGCTGTACATATTGACAATAAGCAACTCAAAGCCATTGAAAATGGACAGGATGATTATCAACGCGGCGCTTCCGACGAACACGCCCAGCATACTGATACCCGAAATAATATTGATGGCGTTGACCGACTTTTTCGAGAAAAGGTAGCGCCTTGCAATGAAAAGAGGGGTATTCATGCTATCCTCTGATAAATGCGTTGCTCACCTTTTCCTCAGCGATGGTGGTGGTAGGACCATGACCAGGATATACGATGGTGTTGCCTGGCAACGCATAGATGGTATCGCGGATGCTGTTCAACAGCTGCTGGTGGTCGCCCCCGGGCAGGTCGGTACGCCCGATACTTCCTTTGAATAATACATCGCCTCCGATAAGGAAGCCCTGTGCTTCGCTATAGAAACAGAGATGGCCGGGGGAATGACCCGGAGCAAATAAGCATGTGAGTTGGTGTTGGCCAAGCGTAATGACATCGCCGGGCGAAAGGAAGGTTTCGGGAACGGGTGACACCTCATACCGGAAACCCATTTGAGGGGCATAGTTCTGCACTTCCATGAGCAATGGAAGTTCGCTTTCATTAAACTGAGGAACTAAGCCGTATTGCTCAAAAACAAATCGATTGCCCAGCACATGATCTACATGGCAGTGGGTATTCAGAAGGAGCGTCGGTGTAAGGCCGTTGGCACGTAGAAAGTCGACAAGGGTGTCTTCCTCTTCTTTTCCGTACATTCCGGGATCTATAATGGCACAAGCGCCATTTTCATCTGAGAGGATGTACGTGTTTTCCTGATAAGGGTTGCAAACCAGCGTCTTTATTGTAATCATACACAAAAATACGATTAAATGTAGAACTATGCCTGCCAGATTTCCCAGTTCTTCTCTGCCTGCAGTTCGAGCATTTCCAGTCCGTTTTTGGTGACCGCACCCTGCATCCTGCCGCGTTTAAGGAATTCGGTTTCTTCTGGATTGTAGATGAGGTCGTATAACAAATGCTTTGACCCCAGGTATTCAAAAGGGATATCAGGAAAGTCTGCGACCTTGGGAAAGGTGCCTAACGGTGTTGTGTTGATAATAAGGGTGTGTTTTTGCATTACATCGCGGCTAAGGGCATCGTAGCCTAATTGCGAGCGACTTGCTTTCCGGGAAACAATGGTAAAATCAATATTCAGGGATTTCAACACATATTGCACTGCCCGGGCGGCGCCGCCGTTACCCAGGATAAGGGCACGATGGTGGCTTCGTCTGAGCAAGGGTTTGAGGGAAGTTTCAAAACCGTATACATCGGTATTATAGCCATGCAATTGAATGGGCTCGAGGCTGCATTCCCCTGAAAATAAATCGTGCAGAGGATCTTTTTTGATTATTTTAATACAGTTAACCGCATTGGCCTGCTTTGCTTCCGGGCTCACCCAATTGAGGTAATACAGTATACCAATTTTATGAGGGATGGTCACATTAAGCCCGCATAATTCGGGCTCGTCGTGTAGTAGCTGAGGAAAGGAACTGATTACCGGCAGGGGGAACAGCTCGTATTGATGATCGGTCAGCCCCAGGCGATTAAATTTCTCTGTATAGTATTGCTTAGAAAAAGAATGTTCCAGCGGATATCCAATTAATCCGAACTTCTTCATTTATTTATTGATTGATGAAATGACTAAAGGTGTCTCCTCTAAGTCCTAAACGTATCGTTTCCAAGGGAATCACTTCGGCCGGGGCGATATTACCTAAATTAACATCGGCGCCCAGAAGCTTGATAAACCAGACTTGCTGCGCTTTGATAGGGGCTTCAAAAATGATGGTTTCGGAGGGAATCTGTGTGAGAATTTCATCGATCAGGCCTTGTCTGACCTCCCCGCTTTCCCGGTATATACCTACACTTCCACTTTCGCGCGCTTCTGCAATAATTTTCCAGGAACCAGCCTGAATTTCTGCATTCATGAGCTCGATCCAGAGATAGGGGGCGATAATTTTGTCTTCGTCTTTGGAACCAACCTCCGAAATGACGGTGACCTGCTCGCTGAGTTTGCGTATATATTCGCATTTCTCGTCGTGCGGAATGTCGATGGAACCGTCAGACACTTCGGCGAAGTCCATCTTATACTTATCCAACAAACGGCGGTAGTCGTCAAACTGGTTCCGAATGATAAAAGCTTCAAAAAGGGTGCCTCCAAAATAGAACGGAACCGCCGCATTGCGGTAACAGTCGAGCTTTTTGTCGAGATCGGGGGTTACGTATGAGGTGGCCCAACCTAATTTAACGATGTCAGTATGAGGTTCATTTACAGATAGAAAATCTTCAACTTGTCTAACAGATAATCCCTTATCCATTACCATTGTGATTCCTTTTTGCCGCGGCTTTGAACTACGTTCCGGTAGATTATTAAGGTGAAAATTCATGGATTGCAAATGTCTGTAAAAAAAACGAATAGTCGCAACTATCGTCTCACTAATTCCTAATTTTCTGGTTTAGCCTATATACTTCTTAATAATCTCGGTGATTAGTTTATTGTCTTGGAGTTGAGGTAAATACTCAAATAAAATATGCCTTTTTTCTGTGTCCAGACTCAACGCACGGTCGAGGTAGTTTAACGCTTCGTTATACGAGCCGCTGGCAAAAAAGTAGGCTACCATGCGATAATGAAGCTCGGCAGCGTCAGGGTTATAGTCGATTGCCTGCGTTATAATCTTCATGGCTTCATCCAACAAGTTCTGCTCGTACACGATCGAAGAATAATCGAGCCAGGCTTCTACGTCTAAGGGGTTTAACTTTACGACCTGTTGGTAGGCCTGCATCGCCTCGGGAAAATGCCCCAGTTTATAGCGGGCGTCGGCGGTTGCAAACCAGTAGTCGGGATTGTTATCATCCAGATCGAGTGCCTTCTTGTAATAATGAAGCGATTCAAAGAAGCGACCGTCCGAGTCGAGTGTAACACCGATACCAAACCAGGCATCTGATAACTTCCGGTCAAGCTTCACGGCTTTTTTGTAATAATGCCGTGCCTCTTCCATCAGTTCAAGCTTCTCATAACATTCACCGATGGCACAGTAGGTATCGGCGCTGGGCGGCTCGAACTCAAAGGTTTCCTTGTAGATTTTAATGGCGTCTTCGAACTTATCGATATTAACCAGCGCGTTTCCTTTGTTGAAATAGGCGGAAGCAAAATCCTCTTTTATGAGGATGGCATAGTCGTATGCATCGATGGCTTCTTCATACCGCTCCAGTTTATGATAAGCGTTACCCAGGTTGTACCAGGCGGCATAGGAGTAGGGATCGCTGTCGATGTATTGCAGATAAAAACCAATGCTTTCTTCTTGTCTTTCCAGCACGTCGTAGCAAAAAGCAAGCTCGTATAACGCGTCCTGGTTTTCCATATTCTCCTCAAGGCAACGCTTGAGATGCACGATGGCCCCTTCGAAATCGCCTTTGCTTTGAAGCATCATCGAAATCTGCATCAAAACATCGGTTTCATTTTCTGAAAGTGCGAGCGCTTTTTCGAGTTCGGCCATGGCCTCATCGAACCTTCCCAGGGTGCTGAGAATTCCGCCGCGGATCAGGTAAATCTCCACCTCCGAAGGTTCCAGGGATTGCGCTTTATCAAGCGCTTCAAAGGCTTGTTCTGTTTTCGATATAACGGTCAGGAGCTGAGCCTGCTTTAGAAAAAATGCCGCAACATAGGGGTGTTGGCTAACGGCGTAGTCTACAACCTGCAAGGCCTTAATCGGGTCGTTTCTTTCTATGTAAAAATCAATGATGCCCTCAAAAGCTTGTGAATCAAAAAAGTATTGATCCTTATTCCGGATCATCTCCTCATATCTCTCTACCGAAAATTTTGGGTCTTCAGTAAAGCCAAAATCAAAATCGTCTTCCATTAATAAGCTTGTTTAAGAACTGTTGAACAGGATGGATATCCACTTACAAAATACTTTTTTCTTTTCTGTTCGTCTAATTTATTTTATAACAAATCCCGATCCACCTCCTAAGTTGTTGCATTTCAAGCCGAAATCATGACACAATGTCTAAAACTTTCTATATTGAAAACAAGAAAAACAGGGGAGGTTTGCAGGGGGATTCGATTAACAATACAAAAATAATTATAATTATGGACAAAACCGTATATTCCCTGAAATCAAAATCGTATATGAGCAAGATTGACATTCGTTCCATAATAGACCGGTTAGGGCTCGGAGGAGAGAACGCTTCCTGGAGCACGGGCACTGACAGCGGCATGAGCCAGGATGGCGCTGTAATTGAAAGTATTTCTCCGGTTGATAACGAGCTGATCGGAACGGTAAGGCAGGCTTCGGCGGAAGATTACGACCGTGTGATCGAAACGGCTCAGAAAGCTTTCTCTTATTGGAGGACCGTGCCTCCGCCGGATCGGGGTAATATGATCAGGCAATTCGGAAATGCTCTGCGCGAACATAAGGAAGATCTGGGTGCACTGGTGTCTTATGAAATGGGGAAAAGTTTGCAGGAAGGGTTCGGCGAAGTTCAGGAGATGATCGATATCTGTGATTTTGCCCTGGGCTTAAGCCGACAGCTTTACGGACTAACCATTGCATCGGAACGCCCTCAACACCGCATGTATGAGCAATGGCATCCGCTGGGTGTGGTTGGTATTATCTCGGCTTTCAATTTCCCGGTGGCGGTGTGGAGCTGGAATGCTGCACTGGCATTGGTATGCGGAAACGTATGTGTGTGGAAGCCTTCGGAGAAGACGCCGCTGACCGCCATCGCCTGTCAGCACTTGTTGTCGAAAGTGTTAAAGGCGAATGATCTTCCGGAAGGTATAAGCTCCTTGGTGCAAGGCGACGTAACTATCGGTAAAGCAATGACGAACGACAAACGAATCGCTTTGATTTCTGCTACGGGTAGTACCCGCATGGGGAAAGATGTTGCTCAGGGAGTGGCGGCCCGCCTCGGAAAGAGTATATTGGAATTAGGGGGGAATAACGCGATGATCATCAGCGAGCATGCGGACCTAAATATTGCGCTTCCAGCCGCCGTATTCGGTGCGGTGGGGACAGCAGGACAACGCTGTACCTCCACCCGGAGAATAATTGTTCACAAGCGCATCTATCAGCAATTTGCCGATAAACTGGTGAAGGCCTATCAACAACTTCGCATTGGCGATCCGCTGGATGAGAACAATCATGTAGGTCCGCTGATCGATCAGGAGGCGGTAAACGCGTACCTGAGAACCATCGAACAAATTAAAAAAGAGGGTGGCCGTTTTCTCGTAGAGGGGAAAGTGCTAAGCGGTGAGCATCTCGGCTCAGCCTGCTATGTACAGCCCTGCATTGCTGAAGTAGAACCATCGATGGATATTGTGAAATCGGAGACCTTTGCACCGATCCTTTATATGATGAAATATGAAACGCTGGATGAGGCGATCGCCATCCAAAACGACGTGCCGCAAGGGTTGTCTTCATCCATTATGACGTTAAATCTCCGCGAGGCAGAGCAGTTTTTATCTGCCCTGGGGTCGGATTGCGGAATTGCCAATGTAAACATCGGAACTTCCGGAGCGGAAATCGGCGGGGCGTTTGGGGGCGAAAAGGATTCAGGCGGGGGAAGAGAGTCGGGAAGCGATGCCTGGAAGGCCTATATGCGCCGGCAAACCAACACCATTAATTACTCCCAAACCATCCCGCTGGCTCAGGGCATCAAATTTAACCTATCCGACGAGTAGCTTGTAACCCTTGCCATGAACATTGACAATTTCGACCGAGGGATCCTGTTTTAGGTATTTACGGAGCTTACTCAGAAAGACGTCCATGCTTCGGCCATTGAAATAATTGTCGTCGTGCCAAATTTTGAGGAGTGCTTCCTCGCGGGTTAGCACTTCATTTTTATTTAAACAGAGCATCCGTAACAGTTCGGCCTCTTTCGTGGAGAGTTTCTGCAGCTCCCCTTTGCGCTTGATCGTTTGCGACGTGTAATCAAAAAAATATTCGCCGATATCGAAGGTAGTTTGCAAGGGCTCGGCCTCCGACTGCTCTTTGTTTCCTGCCCGTTTGAGTAAGGCGTTTATTCTCAGCAAAAGTTCTTCAACACGAAACGGTTTGGTGATGTAATCGTCGCCTCCCAGTCCAAACGCAATGGCTTTATCTTCCATCATTCCCTTAGCAGTGGCAAAAATAATTGGAATGGTTTCGTCGGTTTTACGGATCTCCTTCCCCAAAGTAAAACCATCTTTCTTAGGCATCATCACATCGAAAATGCATAGATCGAACTTCTCGCGACTGAAAGCACGCAGAGCTTCGTCACCATCGGTGCATAATACAATATCAAATTTGCCTTTTAATTCCAGGTATTCCTTCAGGATCTCTCCCAGGTTAGGATCGTCTTCGGCCAGCAATATTTTACTCATCTCAATGCGTTTTATATAAAGGGAAGGTGATGTCGAACTCCGTACCCTTATGCAGTTCACTCTTAACTTTGATCGTTCCCCCCAACCGCTTCACAATGTCGTATACGTAGCTCAGTCCCAGACCAAAACCTTTGATATCATGAATATTTCCGGTGGGAATACGATAGAATTGATCGAAAATACGGCCCAGTTGTGCTTTGTTCATCCCCATGCCATTGTCTTTGATAGAAAGATAAAGATTTTTCTCAGTAGATCTTGTACAAATCTGGATAACTGGAGCGCTCTCTGTATATTTGATCGCGTTGTCGAGCAGATTAAAGACGACATTGGAGAGATGAAGTTCATCGCCAAGCACAACCGAATCCCTGGCTTCTAGCCGATAATCGATCTGAACGTTATTTTTTTGTAACTGCAAGGCCATGCTGTCTGTCACGGTGCTAATCAGGTCGTTGATATCAATAGGATCTGCGTCGATATTCACATCACCTTTCTCCAAACGGGCAATATTCAAGACACGCTCGATGTGGTTTCCAAGCCTGACATTCTCATCATAGATAATGCCGGCAAGTCGGCTCACTCTCGCCCGATCGTTCGAGATTTCCGGATCTTTCAACGACTCGCTGGCAATCATGATGGTAGCCACGGGCGTCTTGAATTCATGAGTCATATTGTTCATGAAATCATTTTTCATGGCCGACAGTTTCTTCTGCTTCAGAATAGATAAAATAGTGTAGGCAAAGATTAATATCATTGCCAATAGCAGCGTGATGGAAGAAATGAGCATTACCTTCATATTACCCATCAAGAGAGAGCTGCGATCTGGAAAAAGAACTGACAGCACAGCGCGGTCGCCGGCCATATCACTGGGAAAGAGAACGGTGTTGTACGCTTCATCGGAGAGCCTCTTGCTACCGTCGCCGTGCGCAGCAAAGCGGTAAATAACCGAATCAGTTTTACTTAAGCTGACGGCGTAATCGAAGTCTAGACCAATTTCCCTGTTTCGAAATTCCCGGGTGAGTTCGCTTTCAAGAAATTCAGGGTCAATCCTATCTTTGATGGACTTTTTTGAGCGCTCAAATTCTACCGAGAGATCTTGGAGGGCGGAACCGCCTTCGTCGGAGTTAGCTTTCACCGAATCCATATATACAGCTGCCATTTTCACTCTTGCCTCCTGCTCGAGCCGCCTGATCTCTTCCTCCAACTTCACATCTACCCGGGGTGGAAGCGATATAATAAACTCGCCGCGAATTGGGTCTGCAACGAAATACCGTACACTATCATCTTTGGCTTTCTTCATAACCGGAGCTTTCCGGTCAGCATAAATCCCCATTTCCTGTTCCTGATATATTCTCCCCGTCTCATCATAGGCTTGCTGTATGGTTACTTCCAAGCGAACATGCGATCGGAGCGCAGGGTCTTTCATGTATGTCTCATAGAAGTCGTTATCAAGAAGTACAGCCCCCTGATATCGCCGTTTGATCTGCTGTTCAAGGGCACGGAACTCTGAGCTGAGTTTTTGCCTCTTCATACGCATTCTCTGGGCTTTTACAAGCGACTCTTCCTGCAGATCGGTTCGCTTCCGATCACTTTCTTCCAGCTGCCTCAGTTGCTTTTCCTGGACCTCCCGTTCATTTAGAAAACGCAGCGCCTCATCCTTTTCAGCTTTTAAGGCAACTGTATTGATGGCAGCCATAACGGATTCGTCGAAGAGCTGTGATTTCAGCATATAAGATTGCCGGATGAAGTAATATTGCATAGCCATCACCCCTAAGAGGGCGATTCCCATTAAACCAATGATCAGACTGATGCTCTTACGATTCATAGCGACAAAAATACATAGAGTTATGTGCTAATGAGGTGATTTAACATTATTTAACAACCATAGAGAAAGACCCCGGTATGCGAACGAACACAAAAAAACCCCTTATCGCTAAGAGGTTTTTTTCAAAATTCAAGTATTTTAAAACGGCAGATCGTCATCATCATTCGAGTTGGAAGAGATATCCACAGGAGGGGCAGCGGCAGGGGTGTTATACTGTGCTTGTGCGGCAGAATCTGTCGCGGCTTTATTAACACGCCAAGCTACTAAGGAATTAAAATAAGAAGTAACACCTTCCTTATTGGTCCATGGGCGACCTCTCAAATTAAATGATACGGCAACCTCATCACCCGGATTTAAATTGTCAAAAATATTCACCCTATCCTGAGTTGCTTCAAATTTAATGTACTCAACGAACTGAGGATTCTCCGCATATTGAATCACCAGATCTCTCTTTCTAAACGTGTCTGAAATTTGCTGGACTGGACCAACTTCGTGTACTTTTCCGGTTATTTCCATAATATTTACTGTTATAATCTGTAAAATTAAGGAATAAAACTTACAATTATCAGTACCTTCGCATAATTATCTATGCAAGTTTTCAACAACACCTCGAAAGTAATTATCACCTGCAATAGCAGGCTTTCTCCCTATCTGCAAAAGGAAGTTCAGGATTTGGGCTTCGTTCCAAAACGCATATTCTCCACTGGTGTGGAGCTTGAAGCGAGCGTGAACGATTGTATCAAATTGAACCTGAACCTGCGTTGCGCCAGCCAGATTTTATATTCTATCAAATCTTTTCAGGCACGCAATGCCGACGATGTTTACCGTGAGGTTGCAGCCCTTCCCTGGGAAGATCTGATAGATTTCAACGGTTACGTATCCATTAACTCGAACGTAAACAATGAGAGCATTACGACGCCTCTCTTTGCCAATCTGAAAGTTAAGGATGCAATCGCCGATCGTATAAAAGCACGTAAAGGACTGCGTCCGAATAGCGGACCGGATCTTAGTCAGACCGTGATTCATCTGTATTGGCAGGAAAATCAGGCGGAGCTTTATATAGATACTTCCGGAGAAACATTAGCCAAGCACGGCTATCGCAAACATCCAGGAAAGGCGCCGATGCTTGAAGCGCTTGCAGCAGGCGTTGTATATGCTACCGAATGGGACATGAAGTCGCCTTTTGTGAACCCCATGTGTGGCTCGGGCACGTTGGCGATCGAGGCCGCCTTAATTGCCACCAACCGGAAGCCCGGCCTGTTCCGCATGAACTATGCATTTATGCACATCTTGGGTTACGATCAGGAAGTTTTCTTTGAAGAAAGACGATTGCTGAAAGCGGCAATTATCAAAAAGACGGATTTGAAGATTATTGCCTCTGACATTTCAGCGGAGGCTGTCGAAATTTCTATTAACAATGCCAAAACTGCCGGAGTAGATACACTCATTGAGTTCCAGACTTGTGATTTTAAAGACACGAACGTTCCTCAGGAAGAAGGAGTAGTAGTTTTCAATCCGGAGTACGGTGAAAGGCTGGGAGTACATTCCAAACTGGAAAATACCTATAAGGAAATAGGCGACTTCATGAAGCAATCGTGCAAAGGGTATAAAGGCTACGTTTTTACTGGCAATCCTGAACTTGCGAAAAAAATAGGCCTTAAAGCATCCCGAAAAATCGAATTCTACAATGGCCGACTCGACTGCCGTTTGATGGAATACGAATTGTACCAGGGAACTCGCCGCGAGGATTTCGTTGAATGATGAGGATGGTTCAGCCAATCCGCTAGCCAATCTTACTGTCATCATGTTAAGGCGATTCTTTCGCCTTTCCTATCATCCATACTTCAATAAACCCAGGAAATCAAAGCAAATAATACAAAAAAAGCTTCGTGAACATTCACGAAGCTTTTTTTGTATATTAACCTGAATAACGGGCTTTCTATTTCTCGATTTTGATTCTTCTCGATTTAATACGAGCCGCTTTCCCTGTAAGGGCGCGTAGGTAGTAAATCTTAGAACGACGAACCTTACCGTAGCTATTCATTACGATTTTTTCAATATTAGGAGAGTTCAATGGGAAAATACGCTCAACACCCACACCGTTCGAAATTTTACGAACTGTAAATGTTTCACTGGTTCCAATACTGTTGCGCTGAATAACAACACCTTGATAAACCTGAACACGCTCTTTATTTCCTTCTCGAATTTTATAGTGAACGCTAATGGTGTCACCTGCTCTAAATGCGGGAACTTCGTTTTTTGCTACCGCTTGTTCTTCTACAAACTTTACTAAATCCATGATTGTAAGTAATTAATGACGATTTTTAACCCGTAAAAATCGGACTGCAATATTAGTTATTTTTTTTTGATTTTTAAATGCTTCTTGAAAATATATTTCGGCATCGATCACAAACTGATCGAACCCGCTAATCGTCAAGAAGATCGGGCCTTCTTTCCCGCGTGCGCTTTAATGCTTCCTCGTAGCGCCAGTTATTTATTATAGCTTCATTCCCACTCAGTAAAATATCGGGCACCTTATGCCCTTGCCAGTCAGCCGGACGGGTATAAAGCGGAGCGTCAAGCAAGTCACCTTGAAAAGAATCTGACAAAGCAGAGGTTTCATCTGAAAGTACTCCTGGAATCAACCGTACCACGGCATCCACCAAAATCGCTGCCGGAAGCTCACCACCCGAGAGAACATAATCTCCGACCGAGATCTCTCTTGTAACAAACAGGTCCCTGATCCGTTGGTCGATCCCTTTATAATGACCACACAACACAATAATGTTTCCCTTACCGGAAAGTTCATTCGCAATTCCCTGATTCAGTGTCACGCCATCAGGTGTCATGAATATAATTTCGTCATATGACCTCTCAGCTGAAAGTGCGTTGATACAATTGGCAAAAGGCTGTATTGACATTACCATCCCTCCGCCACCTCCATAAGGATAGTCGTCAACACTTTTTTGCTTGCTTTCCGAATAGTCACGTAAATTATGCACGTGAATTTCTGCAAGGCCCTTATTTTGTGCCCTTTGGATAATAGAGTGAGCAAAAGGGCTGGCAAGCAAGTCAGGAAGCACCGTAATGATGTCGAAACGCATAGTGATTAATTAAGACTGGTCCAGGTAAATATCGAGCAGACCTTCCGGTAACATTACCTTCAGAATTTTTCTCTCTTCATCATATTCTTCAATAAAATCATCGCTCAGTGGAAACAGGATTTCCTTGCTCCGGTAATTTACGGTTGCAATAAACTGCTGCGGATACTCATTGATTTCAAGAATTTCACCGAGCACTCCATGTACTGAATCAATTACTGTAAAACCTTTGAAGTCTTCAATAAGAAACTCATCATCATCCCGGACCGGTAGCTTATCGTTCGGAAGAAAGACATTTTTGCGAACTAAGTCTTTAGCCTGATCGATATGTTCAACATCCTCCAGAAAGAAAAAGCCGGTATTATTGGAAAGAAGTTTATAGGAGGCTACGAAAAAAGGGACCAGCTGACGATTAATTTCTAAAAATATAAGACGAAGGTCCAACGCATCCGGATCATCAAATTCAAAAAAAATTTGAACCTCGCCTTTCAAACCTCTTGTCTTGGTTATATAACCAATTTTAAAACTGTCGCTGATATTCACTTCGCTTAAATGAAAAAAATGTCATTCCTAAAGAAAAATCTTCTGGAATGACATTCTCGTATAAACTATTACAAACTATTCTTCGCCAGCCGGAGTCTCATCCGATGCTTCTGTATCAGCAGCAGCCTCAGTTTCTTCTACGGTTTCTTCTGCAGGAGGAGTGTTTTTAGCAGCGATTGCAGCAGCCATCTCTTCTTTCTTTTTCGCTTCAGCAGCTAAAGCAACTTTCCTTGTTTCAGCGGCAGTAGAAGCCAAGTCTTCTTTCTTAGAAGATATCTTGCTTTCTTTACCGTTCAACCATTCTTCAAAGCGTGCGTCAGCAGTAGCCTCATCAAATGCACCTTTTTTCACACCACCTTGCAGATGTTTTTTATACAATACTCCCTTGTATGATAAAATCGCACGTGCCGTATCTGTCGGCTGCGCACCTTTATTCATCCAATCTAATGTTTTTTCGAAATCAAGGTTAATGGTAGCAGGATTTGTATTTGGGTTGTAAGAACCTAAACGCTCAATGAATTTACCATCTCTGGGTGCACGTGCGTCTGCTACTACTACGTGGTAAAAAGGCTTACCTTTTTTACCGAATCTTTGCAATCTGATTTTAGTTGCCATTGTATTTTATTTATGTATTCAACATATTTCCCGGAACTACATGCTGCGGGGCTGCAAAGATAAATAATAAAACGAGCAATTGAAAGTCTTTTTGAAATATTAACATGCTTATACTCACGTCGGTTCGTACTAGCGTATACGAAATAGAAGATAAATCCATGCACCGATAGCCAGAATAGCAGCAAGCCGCCCCAACCATCCCTTGAAGTTTCCCGGAGCGCTTTTATAATATCGCTTAAATAAAAAAATCGCGCCTATGGAAAACAAAGCAACTACTAACACTACTTTCATCACTGCAAAGCTACTACTTCACCGGCTATTTCGACCTTCAAACTTTTTTTTGTATTATACGTTTTCATACAAAAACCCATTAAAGTGAATAAAACCATTATAGTTTCTAATCGATTACCAGTAAAAGTTACAAAAGAAGAAGATCAGCTGATCTTTAATAGCAGTGAGGGCGGCCTAGCCACAGGACTAGGGTCCATTTACAAAGAGGAAAACAATATTTGGATTGGCTGGCCCGGTATGCCGGTTGAAGATGAGGACAAGGAAAAAGTAAGTGCAGATTTGAAATCGTTGAATCTCATCCCCGTATTTCTGGAGGAAGAAGATATCAAAGGTTACTACGAAGGATTCTCAAATGAAATTCTATGGCCGGTATTTCACTATATCTCCACGTACGCACGGTTCGATTCTGAAAATTGGGAGAGCTACAAAGCCGTGAACCAAAAATTTGCAGAAGCAATTTCACCACACTTGAATCCTGGTGATACTTTATGGATTCACGACTACCAACTACTTTTGTTGCCTGAGTTACTCCGTAGTAAGCATCCCGATATTTCGATCGCCTTTTTTCAGCACATCCCTTTCCCTTCTCAGGAATTATTCCGCTTGATTCCGTGGAGAAAAGAACTGCTGACAGGAATGCTCGGAGCGGATCTTATTGGATTTCACACTTTTGATGATGTCCGTCATTTTATCAGTGCTGCCACACACCTGCTCGATCTTCACGTAGATGCCAATATGATCAGAACCCAGCAAAGAGCAGTTGCTGTGGAACCATTTCCAATGGGAATTGATAGTGAAAAATTCTCAATGCTTTCCTCTGATCATACAGTGCTTGAACACATCGACAGTTTAAAAGGCTATTATAAAGATCAGAAAATACTGCTTTCCATCGATCGTCTTGACTATAGCAAGGGAATTATCCAGCGGCTCGAAGCGTTCGACCTCTTCCTTCAGGAACATCCTGAATACCACGAGAAAGTCGTGCTGTTTATGATCGTTGTTCCCTCTAGAGACAACGTGCCCGAGTATCAGCGTCTTAAAAATGAAATCGACCGTATTGTCGGGAATATCAACTCTCACTATCGCAAATTCGATTGGTTCCCGGTCGCCTATTTCTATCAAAGCTACCCCATAGAATATCTTTCAGCGCTCTATAATATTGCCGATGTATGCCTCATAACACCCATGCGCGACGGAATGAACCTGGTTTGTAAGGAATACGTGGCCAGCCGGAACGATAATTCTGGTGTTTTAATACTCAGCGAGCTTGCCGGAGCGTCGAAAGAATTGATCGATGCCATCATCGTCAATCCAAATAATATTCATGAGGTAAAAGATGCGCTGATTGAAGCACTGAATATGCCGCAGGAGGAAATGGAAACCCGTATGGCGGCTATGCGGCAAATGGTGTTCAAATACAATATTCACCATTGGGTTCGAATTTACATGAAGCGGCTCGACGAAGTAAAGAAACTTCAACTTTCCATGAGAGCCGGTAGAGTAAACGAGACTATAAAAAACGAAATCCGCGATGCGTACGATCGGGCTCAAAGCAGACTGATTCTGTTGGATTATGATGGCACCCTGGTCGGATTCAAAAAACAGATAGATCAGGCGTCACCTGATCACGACTTGTACCAACTCTTAAATAAACTTACTTCGGATGCCAAAAATTGCACAACGATCATCAGTGGCCGCAATCACGAAACGCTGGAAAAATGGTTTGGCGACCGAAACCTGACCCTGATTGCAGAACATGGAGCCTGGAAAAAACACATCGGGCAAGAGTGGCTGCAAAAATCCGATCTTTCAAATCTTTGGAAAGAAGAAGTGCATCAATTAATGGATGCTTTCTGCGACCGGACACCCGGGGCCTTTGTCGAGGAGAAAAGCTACTCGCTGGTTTGGCATTACCGCAAAGTTCAGAAAGGCCTTGGAGCACTCCGCGCCAATGAGTTAATGGATAATCTCCGCTTTATGATTACGGCTTATGGTTTGCAGCTACTTAATGGCCACAAAGTAATCGAAGTAAAAAACTCTGAAGTAAATAAAGGAAAAGCTACCTTAAACCTTACCAACCAGAGCGATTATGACTTTATTCTCGCTATCGGTGACGATTATACAGATGAAGATATCTTTAAAGTACTTCCAGAAGATGCTCACACCATCCGCGTTGGTAAACATATGTCCGCTGCCCGGTATTACGTGGATGGAGTAGAGGAGGTCCGAAACCTCCTCAGTTACATCGCCGGTGATCTATAGTAAGGCGGGTGATTATAGTAAGTCGGGTGATTCACTGTAATTTATTCCTGCTTCATTAGAAAAGACGGTTTGTCCAATTTCTGGGATATGCGATACGCAGCATTCATCAAGCCAACATGGCTGTACGCCTGCGGAAAATTCCCCCATTGGCTACCGTCTTTTTCATCGATATCCTCACTAAACAACATCAGGTGATTTCCGAATGACAGAAGCTTTTCGAAAGTTTCCTGAGCTTCCTCAATTCTGCCCACTACCGCCAGCGCCTCTACATACCAAAAGGCACAAATCAGGAATGTCGTTTTCGGTTTTCCAAAATCGTCGGTGTGAAGATAGCGATAAAACAGTCCCTCCGGGGTTTTGAGCTCTTTCTCAAGGGCTGTCAGATGGTCTTTCGCCCGCTGCGAAGCAGGATCCAGATAATTCATTAAAATAAGCTGTAGAGTGCTTGCATCCAGGTGATCACTGTCGACGGCGTGCGTATATACCTTTCTCTCAGGATCGTAGCAGCTTTCAATGTGCTCGGAGGCGCGCTTTATTAACGAACGCGCTTTCTCTTGTATTTTTTCGTCCCCGAACGCAATTCCAATCTTTAAAGCGGCGTTACTTCCCGCCCACTGAAAAAGATTACTATAGCTATGTCGGTTGGCAAAGTTCCTGAATTCCCAGATCCCGGCATCCTTCTCATCAATGGTGTGTTCAATCTTATTCAGTAAAAACGAAACCCACTTACTGGCGTCGGTCCTTTCCTTAAACACAAAGCGATGGTCTGTAAACAAAGGCAGAAGCGAAATCAACGCCTGGCCATACACATCATTCTGTATATGCTCATAAGCCTGGTTTCCAACCCTCACCGGCTGATTACCACGGTAACCACTCAGGTGGTCAAGCACAGATTCCGTTAGCTCCTTCTTCCCCGTAATCCCATACAGTGGTTGGAAACGCCCTTTGGTGTCGTAAGATATATTTGCAATATAATTTGCGAACCCTTCCATTTCCTCAAACTGTCCGATATGATTCAACGCGGTCAAAACATAATAACTGTCGCGCAACCAGCAATAACGATAATCCCAGTTACGCCCACTGCCATCCGACTCTGGCAAACTGGTGGTTCCTGCGGCGATTATCGCTCCCGTATCTTCATACTGATGGATTTTCAAAGCCAGTGCCGACCGAATCACAGCCTCCTGGTAGACCGGAGCAATGGTAGAATGCTTTATCCATTTTCTCCAATAGTTAATGGTCTCCCTTAAAAAAGTCTCTGCTGTCCTCACAATGGGTGCCTCCAACGGAGTTCCATAAGTCAGGAATATATATTTTGTTTCCGTAAGAACATGAGTAGCATCCTCTTCGAAGCTGGAGAGAGGAAGGTCGGTCGTCAAGCGAATACTAGCCGATGCACCTTCAAAAGAAAGATGGTTACTCCCCTTATGACGCTTTAATTTTTTAAGCCCGTAATCATACACCGGGTCGCATCGAAGTTTAATCTTTGGATTATTTACCAGCGGTTCAATCTTTCTGATCAGCATGAGCGGCTTAAAATAGCGGTCGTATTGGCTGAATCGCGGGGCAAAATCTGTTACGCGATAGGAGCCATCATCCGTGGTGATCTCCGTTCTCAGCACATTGGTGTTTTCAATATAATATTGTTTTGAAGTATAATCCGACTTCACGGGTGATATGGAGAATTCACCGCCCTGTTTATCGTCAAGCAACTTTCCAAAAACGAAGGAACTATCAAAGGTGGGCCAACATAACCATGATATGTTTGTGTTTTTTTTAACATGAGCCATGAACGCACAATTTCCGATAATTCCTGATTGGTAAGTCTTTCTATCCATAGTATTAATTTTATCATTTTTCAAAAGGAATTATAACCAAATATCATGCCTCCGATGGAAATGCGTACTTTTGTAAATAATAGCGAAAATCCTCGGTCTTAACCGGTGATAATCATGAAGTTAAGTTTCCTATATAAGACGGGGCGATGCTTCAAGTACTTAATATTATTAACATAAGCTATTGTTAATCAAATAGTTGAATTTAAATTCTATAATCAGGCGTGAGCATATTATCTACAGAACAACTGGGTCACATCTTTACCGACCGTTGGCTATTCAAAGATCTTTCTTTTGGGATTCAAAAGGGCGACCGCATCGCGCTGGTCGGAATAAACGGTACAGGAAAGTCAACCCTATTAAAAATATTGGCCGGGATTGAAGAGCCTACAGAAGGAAAAGTGGTTTCCGAACGAGGAATTCAGATAGGTTATCTTGAACAAGACCCTCAATTTGAAGGTCTTCACACAGTGAATGATTTTGTGTTCAGTGCTGATAACGAACAACAGCAGCTAATTGCAGAATACGAGCACCTCATTCAGCACGATCCAAACAATGATGAGAAGTTAGCAGATATATCAGAAAGGCTAAGTGCATCCAACGCGTGGGAATATGAATATCACATTAAAACCGTCTTAGACCGCTTGGGATTCAAGACGCTCGATCAGGAAATTAAGAGTCTTTCGGGTGGTCAACAAAAACGTCTCGCCCTGGCCAAACTGTTGATCAATGAGCCCGATGTCTATATTCTCGACGAACCCACCAACCACCTCGATATTGAAACGATCGAATGGCTTGAAAAATTACTCACCACCAAACAGCGTACGCTGATATTTGTATCGCACGATCGCTACTTTCTCGACAATGTATGCACTGAGATACGCGAACTGGAGAAAGGAAAATTATTCACTTACAAAGGGAAATACGATAATTTCCTGACTATAAAATCTGAACGCGAAGCAGGAGAGGCAGCCGCATTCGAGCGCAATAAGAATTTATTGAAACGCGAATTAGAATGGATGCGGCGGCAACCGCAGGCTAGGGGAACAAAATCAAAGTCGAGAATTGATGCTTTCTATGACCTGGAGGAGAAAACACAAAGTGGTGGCGGAAAAGAGTCAGTCCAGTTAAGTGTAAAGGTTTCCCGACAAGGTGGAAAAATTCTCGAACTGAAAAAAGTCGAAAAGGCTTTCAAAAATAAGACAATCTTTGATGGTTTCAGCTATACCTTCAAAAAAGGCGATCGAATTGGTTTAGCAGGTAAAAATGGAACAGGAAAGTCAACGTTCCTGAATATGATAACCGGCGTGCTCGAACCGGATGCCGGTATCGTTGAAAAAGGCGAAACCACCGTTTTTGGATATTACCGTCAACTCGGTCTAACCTTAAGTCCGGGCGATCGGGTTATCGATGTTGTAAAAAATATTGCCGAGTATATCAAAATGGCGAACGGAGAACTATTGAGTGCCTCACAACTTCTAACCCATTTTCTATTCCCGCCGGAAAAGCAATTCGGGATGGTAAGCAAGTTAAGTGGAGGAGAACGCAAGCGTCTTCAATTAATGCGGGTACTAATTACGAATCCAAACTTTCTTATTCTCGATGAACCTTCAAACGATTTGGATATTGACACTTTGAACGTATTGGAAGAATTTCTTGATAGTTATACAGGAGTACTTATGGTCGTATCCCACGACCGGTATTTGCTCGATAAATTAACTGAGCAGCTTTTTATATTCGACGATACTCCCGAGATTAAAATATATAATGGGAACTATTCAGACTACAAACAGGACTTGCTTGAAAAGGAGCGAGAGCTTAAAAAAAATAACGGAAAAGAAGTTTCTGCACCGCCAAAGTTGAGCACACCAGAACCGAAAAGTGTTTTAAGCTTTAAAGAGAAGCAGGAAATGAAGCAGATTGAATCAGAAATTGAGCTGCTAGAATCCACCTTGACGGAGAAGACTATTTTTTTGTCGAGGCTTTCAGATCATGAAGAACTATTGGTAGCCAGTCAGGAGATAGAAAATATCCAGCAAACTCTTCTTAAAAAAGAAGAGCGTTACTTTAGTCTTCTCGAGAAAGATAACTAATGTTTCACGTGGAACGTTTTAAGGGTTCCACGTGAAACCTAATTTATTCTTATAAAAATGTTTAAAAAATATAATATAATCGTTGTAGGGGGCGGACACGCAGGCTGTGAAGCAGCCATCGCAGCTTCGAACCTTGGATCCAGTGTTTTATTGGTTACCATGAATATGGGAACTATTGCTCAAATGAGTTGCAATCCAGCGATGGGAGGTGTAGCGAAAGGCCAGATACTTCGAGAGGTTGACGCGATGGGAGGGCTATCAGGAATTATTGCTGATAAAACTACCATTCAATTTCGAATGCTTAATCTATCCAAAGGGCCAGCAATGTGGAGTCCTCGGACACAAAATGATCGAATGCGTTTCGCCGAAGAATGGCGCCTTCAATTGGAACAACGTTCAAACATTGACTTCTGGCAAGACACCGTCCGAGAAATCAAAGTGGCGAACGGGCGGGCAACTGGTGTAGTCACATCTTTGGGAATAGAGATCGAAGCAGATGCAGTAATTCTTACAAACGGGACATTCTTAAACGGTCTGATACATATTGGCGAGAAAAGAATGGGTGGTGGTCGCGCAGCAGAAAGAGCCGCTACCGGTTTGACCGAGCAGTTAGTAAGTCTTGGATTTACCTCTGGCCGTATGAAAACGGGAACACCGCCGAGGGTCGATGGCCGGAGCCTTGACTATTCACAAATGGAAGAGCAATGGGGCGACGAGAAAAAAGGTCAATTCAGCTATACAGATGTTGAGGTTCCTAAAGAGCAGCGTTGCTGTTGGATTACGTATACGAATCCCGACGTTCATGAAACATTAAAAGAAGGGTTCGAAAAATCGCCGATGTTTACTGGCCGCATCCAGGGTCTGGGTCCACGGTACTGCCCGTCCATCGAAGACAAAATCAACCGTTTTGCTGAGCGCGATCGGCACCAAATCTTTGTGGAACCTGAAGGCTTTAATACAGTAGAAATATATGTAAACGGATTCTCTACGTCGCTACCAGAAGAAGTCCAGTATAAAGCTCTGCGTAAAATTCCAGGATTTCAAAACGCAAAAATGTTCCGTCCTGGGTATGCAATCGAATACGACTATTTTCCACCTATGCAATTAGATTCTACGCTTGAAACCTTTCTCGTAAAAAATCTATTTTTCGCAGGACAAATTAACGGAACGACCGGATATGAGGAGGCGGCAAGCCAGGGAATGGTGGCCGGCATCAATGCCCACCAACGTATCAACGATCTGCATGAACTTATACTAAAAAGATCCGAATCATATATAGGGGTCTTAATCGATGATTTGGTAACTAAAGGAACCGATGAACCATATAGAATGTTCACCTCGCGTGCTGAACACCGTTTACTGCTCAGACAAGATAATGCTGATGAGCGACTCACCCCAATGGCTCATAAATTGGGACTTGTATCAGACGAGCGACTAGAACGAGTGAACAAAAAGATAGACGACGCGCAAACGATCGTCAACTTTCTGAGAAAGACTTCAATCGATAAAGACCTAATCAATCCGATCCTGACTGAAAAGCAGAGCAGCCCAATTAGCCAAAACATAAAAATGGTGAACCTGCTAAGCCGCCCAGGACTTCATATCCATGATCTGGCTCAAGGAAATGAAGGGTTCAATACGCTCATCAAAAATTTTGATGAGGAAACTATTGAGCAAGCAGAAATCAAGGTCAAGTACGAAAGCTACTTTGAAAAGGAACTGGAGCTTGTTTCCAAAATGAAAAAAATGGAGGATCACCAAATCAACCCAGAGTTCGATTACTCACTCTTAAAGTCGTTATCGAAAGAGTCGCGTGAAAAACTACTGAAAATTAAACCGAGGACCATTGGACAAGCTTCCAGGATCTCAGGGGTTACTCCATCAGATATTAGCGTACTTGTTGTTCATTTATCGTAACAAACTGATTTACAATCACATAAGTGTATATAATACCGACTTAAAATAAAGACATACAAGGGAATATTTCAAGAAAAATGAAGCAGAGTATCAAAAAACAAGATATAGCCTTAAATCGGCTTAAAACTAGCTTAAACACGTTTCCGGCCTTTTTGCTTCTTATCGTTATTGTACTTTCTTTCATTGGAGGATGCGCAAGTATGCAGCAGCCTTCCGGAGGGCCTCGCGACTCAATCCCTCCTAAAATCTTAAGTGAAATTCCACTCAACCTGACAAAAAATTTCAAGGCCAAAAATATTGAGATCGAATTCGACGAATACGTCAAATTACAAAACGAATTCACCGAAATCAGTATTTCACCAGACCTGGATCTTGCACCGGTATATCGAATAAAGAGGCGGTCCTTGATCATCGAACTACCGGATAGTCTGGCCGAGAATACTACTTATTCTATCAATTTTGGGAAGGGGATTGTTGATTTTAACGAAGGTAATTCCCTGGTAAACTATCGTTATGTGTTCGCTACCGGAGACGAAATCGACTCACTGTCTGTTAGTGGAAACGTAACCAGTGCCCTCACCAAAGAGCCGCTTTTCGACGTCAATGTAATGTTGATCCCAGTTTCACAAGACTCCATTTTCGGGAAGCGGAAGGCCAATATTTTTACCCGCACAGACAGTTCAGGAAACTTCCGGCTTCAAAACCTGAGCGAAAATGCTTATCGCATATACGCCCTTAAAGAAACTAACAACGACCGTATCTTCAATGGTGCCGATGAAGAAATAGCATTCTTGGCCGATAGTATCTATCTGAATGAAAACAAAAGCGGAATTAAACTTAAAACCTTTCGAGAAATTCCTGAAGTGTTCCGTACAATCGACCGTCGCATCGAAAATAGCGGACGCGTATTCTTCAACTTTAACCGGCCTGTAAAAAATGCAAATCTTACCATCCTTGATCATCCGAAGCTGAATGAGGAAAAATATTTTGAATTCGTACCATCAAGAGATACAGCCTATATGTGGCTTCCCGATTTAAGTTTCGACTCACTCAACGTGGTAGTGTCAGAAGGAACTCAGGTGCTTGATACCATTCTTCTTAGAAGAAATCAAAACGACAAGTACACCCGGGCAATGACCATCACCGATAATTTAAGCAATCAACGGGTTGATCAAATTCGGAATATACGCTATACTGCTTCTGCACCTATACAATCAATTGATCTGTCTAAGATAAAATTATTGGAAGATACCACCCAGCGTACCAATATCCAGGTTTCGCTCGACACTGCTAATAACAGGCAAGCTACCCTCATATACAGATGGAAAACGAAACGCACCTATTTAATAGAGTTACAAGAAGGCGCCTTCATAGGTTATTTCGGCGAACGTTCTGCTCCTGGGCAGCGCAAATTCACATTCGACGATACCGACAACTACGGAAATATAACGCTTGATGTACAACTGCCTGATTCAAGCGCATACATTGTTGAATTGATAAGAGATAATAAAAATCAGGACAAGATCGATGTCGTCAGTTCGCATCCTATTATCGGGTCGCAAAAAATCGTCTTAAACCAGATGCCAGGAGGCGACTATTCGGTCCGCATCGTATACGACGAAAATAAGAATCAGGAATGGGATACCGGAAGCGTACGCTTAAAAAGGCAGCCTGAGGAACTGTGGTACTGGAACAAAATTATCACTATTCGTCCGAACTGGGAGCAAGAAGAATTGATCAAGGTTCCAGCACGGGAAAGTTTGGCCGAGCAAATCCAGCCTACTGCATCGCCCATCCAAACACAGCCCGAAAGTTCAGATAATAACGCAATGGAAGAACCGTATATTAAATCCGGAACCGTCACGCCAAGAGAAAAGATCGACGAGTAATTATCCGAATCCTATAAACGGCCAAAGCCTGATGTCTATTTATTCAAACCAGCTCGCATACAGTACATAGTTATGCGGTAAGGTATCAAGCATGGATCGTTGCTGGGTACTGATGGGTTTGATTTTCCTCGCCGGCACACCTGCGTACAAATATCCAGATTCACATACCGTATTTTCAAGGACAACGGCGCCGGCGGCAATGATAACATAATCCTCTACCACGGCGTGATCCATCACAATGGCTCCCATTCCAATCAATATATGATCGGCGAGGGTACATCCATGAACCAATGCACGGTGACCTATCGATACGAAATTACCAACCTTGGTGGCCGCCTGCTTAAAGGTGCAATGAATCACAGCGCCATCCTGAATATTACTATGGTGACCGATCCGGATGGAATTAACATCTCCACGTATCACCGCATTAAACCAAACAGAACATTCGTCGCCTATCACCACATCGCCAACAATAGTCGAATTTTCCGCTATAAAACAATTTGCTCCGATCGAGGGCAACACACCATGAACAGGAAGTATTAGGGCCATAATATTTAAAAAATTGTATCTTTAATTTCGTCAGCATGGGTCGGGTAATCTGTCGTATAATGGAGACCACGGCTCTCTTTCCGCAACATGGCACTTTTGATAACGATATAGGCTACCTGAATCACATTTCTTAACTCACATAACTTGACAGAAAGACAAGTATTCTTGTAGAAGCTTTCAGTTTCTTCATATAACAGACCTAAACGCCTCATAGCCCTTTCTAGTCTGAAGTCAGAGCGTACAATACCCACATAATCACTCATAATCTTCTGCGTTTCCCTTAAATTATGCACTACCAGAATATCTTCATTGGAAAGTTGTGTATTGGAGGAATCCCAATCGGGTATATTGTCGGGTATCGAAAAGGAACGGAACCGCTGTACGGCATCTTCAAAAATCCGGTGAGCAAAAACAGCCGCTTCAAGCAAAGAATTGGACGCCAACCGATTGGCTCCGTGTAATCCAGTTGAAGCACATTCCCCACAAGCATAGAGCCCATCAATGGTCGTCTGACCTACTTCATTAACCAAGATACCTCCACAGAGGTAGTGAGCCGCCGGTGTCACCGGTATATAATCCTTTGTCAAATCAATTCCGATGGTCAGGCATTTGGCATAAATATTAGGAAAATGCCTCAGAAGCTCCTCCTTACTCCTGTGAGTAATATCAAGGTAAACATAATCTTCACCCGATTTCTTCATCTCCGCATCGATTGCACGGGCTACGATATCACGGGGTGCCAATGAACCCCGCTGATCATAGTCATACATAAACTCTTCACCATTGAGCCTCCTTAGTATAGCTCCAAACCCTCTTAGAGCTTCTGAAATTAAGAAAGCAGGATACTCACTTGGGTTGTACAAAGCCGTCGGATGGAACTGTATAAACTCCATATTACGTACCTTACCTTTCGCTCGATAAACCATCGCAATACCGTCACCTGTTGCAATGACCGGGTTCGTAGTGCTCGAATAAATATGACCCGCTCCACCACTGGCAATGACCGTAACACGACTTAAAAATTTTTCAACCGTATTTTTAACTGTATTTAAGGCATACACTCCATAACAGCGTATATCGCTTGAATTCTTCCCGACATATTCGCCCAGATGATGCTGGGTAATAAAATCGATCGCAAAGTAGTGGGTTAAGATCTCAATATTTTCATTCTCATGAACTTTTGCGAGCAAAGCACGCTCTATCTCAAACCCGGTAATATCCTTATAATGTAAAATACGATGCTCCGAATGACCACCCTCTTTGGCAAGGTCGTAATGTCCCTTAATCGTTTTGTCAAAAGAAGTACCATAGGCTATAATATCGTCTATACGGGAGGGACCTTCTTTCACCACGATATCCACAATTTTTTTATCGCATAAACCGTCTCCAGCGACCAGAGTATCAGCAATATGCTTATCAAACGAGTCAGACTTATCCACAACCGCGGCAACACCGCCCTGTGCGTACTTGGTATTCGACTCATCTTCATTCGATTTCGTAATGATAAGAACCTTACCGTGTTGGGCAGCTTTTAAAGCAAAACTTAAACCTGCTATTCCCGAACCGACTACCAGAAAGTCTACATTATTCATTTGAAAAGTATATTTTATTTATTTCTTAAATATTTCAGTGGATAACCTACATAAAGGTGTGAATTTTCTGTGAACTAATCGTTGGTTATTCGTCACGACCCCGACGAATACGCTCATCCCGCCCCATTGTCTACATCTCAATGCGAAGTTATCGAACAAAAACAGCCAGGTTATCACCAATCTTGACAGCACAAAAGATTCACATAAAACTATCGAAAATAAAAACAGCATTATTAAACGCACCTTATATTCAATGCTTTACTTTAAAATTAATGTTAATAAACTGTTAATAAGAAAACCAAAGTCAGTTTTCAAAATTTAATCCCTCCTTCTTACAAACATTACCAACACCCTAATAAACAATAAAAGATCTTTATATAAAAAGAATATTATTGTTGTTGTCTCTGTTAGCATCCTGAAAATTTGAATTCATTTTCTTTGCGTACTTTTGTAATGAGATTTAAAACATACCAATGGAAACTTATGATTTGGATCTGAACGAGAAAGGTTATATCGATGCAGCAATCGACCCCTCGTTCGATCTGGTGAATGCCATATTAGAACTTAAGAAGAAAAAAAATGCCGTGATCCTGGCACACTATTATCAGGAGTCTGATATTCAGGATGTAGCAGATTATATTGGAGATAGTTTGGGCTTATCGCAAGAAGCAGCCAAAACGGAAGCTGATATCATCGTCTTTGCAGGAGTCCATTTCATGGCCGAAACGGCTAAGATACTTTCACCCCAGAAGAAAGTACTTCTTCCTGACTTGAAGGCAGGCTGTTCTTTATCTGACAGTTGTCCGCCGCATCTATTCGCTAAATTTAAGGAGAAATACCCTGATCATTTGGTTATTACCTATGTCAATTGCACGGCTGAGTTAAAAGCACTGAGCGATATCGTATGTACTTCCTCCAACGCCGTTCAAATCGTTGAAAGTTTACCAGCCGATCAGAAAATAATTTTCGGACCCGACAAGAATTTAGGCGACTATGTGATAAGAAAGACAGGCAGACAGAATATTGTGCTTTGGAATGGCGCCTGTATGGTACACGAAATATTCTCGCACGATAAAATAAATGCCTTACGCATGGAGTATCCGGATGCAAAAATGATTGCTCACCCGGAATGCGAAAAGCACATCCTTGAGAACGCCGATTACATTGGTTCAACGTCAGGCCTGCTGAAGTATACACGTGAAAATCCGGCCTCCACGTTTATCGTAGCAACTGAAAGCGGTATTATTCACCAAATGCAGAAAGCGAGTCCTGACAAAAAGTTTATACCAGCTCCTCCAAATAATGCGTGTGCCTGCAACGACTGTCCGCATATGAAATTGAATACCCTTGAAAAGCTGTATAACTGTATGAAGTACGAATTGCCGGAGATAGATCTTGATCAAAACGTAATTCAACGAGCGCGGAAACCCATTGAACGAATGCTTGAAATTTCATCACGCTTAGGATTATAAAGAAAATATATGTTTGATAATAAAGACAGAACAAATCTGGAAGAACTCGGTGAGTTTGGTTTGATAGATCACCTCACCAGGGCCATTCAGCTTGAACAAAAATCAACGGTAAAGGGTATCGGAGATGATGCTGCTGTATTGGATTTTTCTTCTTATAAAACGTTAATATCTACTGACCTCCTGTTAGAGGGTGTTCACTTCGACTTGAGGTATGTTCCCCTTAAACATTTGGGTTATAAGGCTGTACAAGTCAATCTAAGTGATATATACGCGATGAACGGCATGGCATCCCAGGTAACTTTCTCCATCGGTCTCTCCAGCAAATTTCCGCTTGAGGCCGTAGAAGAAATTTATGAAGGAGCCTTAATCGCCTGTAAGAAGTACAACGTCGACTTAGTTGGAGGCGATACATCGGCATCCAAGCAGGGACTGGTTATCAGCGTTACAAGCATCGGTTTCGCAGAAGAATCCAAAATTGTGTACCGTAACGGCGCAGGTGAGGGCGATCTTATATGCGTTACAGGCGATTTAGGTGGCGCCTATATGGGTTTGCAATTATTGGAAAGAGAAAAAGCTATTTTCCTGGAAAACCCACACATCCAACCCGACCTGGAGGGTAAAGATTATATCGTAGAGCGTCAGTTGAAGCCAGAAGCAAGAAAGGATATCGTTGAATTATTAGCTGAGAAAGATATACTGCCTACTTCAATGATCGACGTGTCGGATGGTCTGGCGTCAGAAGTTCTTCATATTTGTAAGCAGTCTAGCAAAGGATGTAAAATCTACGAAGATAAGATTCCCATTGATCAGATGACTTACGACACCGCTTTCAACTTTGGAATAGATCCAACCGTATGTGCCTTGAACGGGGGAGAGGATTATGAGCTTCTGTTCACAATCAGGCAGGAAGATTTTGAAAAGGTAAAGGGTTTGCTCGATATAACCGTTATCGGTCATATTACCGAGCCAGATGCAGGATGCGAAATGATATCGAAATCCAATAAAGTCCATCCGCTAAAAGCGCAAGGCTGGAATTCGCTGAAAGGCTAAGGCAACAGTGTCTCTTCATCCATATATTTTGGGTCCAGTTCTTTGGTAGTTCTGGCACCCAAGATCTTTAATTTTTCCATTTTCGACATCACATTTCCCCGCCCTGTTTCGAGTTTCTTCCGGGCCTCCTCATGCGTACGTGCTAACTGATGAATCTGCTTTTCAACCTTATCCATATCCTCGGTAAAGCCTACAAACTTATCATATAGCAGGCCGGCTTCCCGCGCTATTTCCAGTACATTGCGGTTTTGCCGCTCCTGTTTCCACAAACCAGCGATTGTACGCAAGGTAGCCAACAGGGTAGAAGGGCTTACAATCACCACCCTACGATCCCAGGCAAAGTTAAATAGATCGTTATCCAGACTCACCGATAAGCTAAAAGACGATTCAATGGGAATAAAAAGTAGTACAAAGTCCGGCGAATTAATCTGGTAGAGGTCACAGTAGTTTTTAGCCGAAAGTTCCGTAACATGCGTCCTGACCGAAAGAAGGTGCTGTCGGGCATGAGCAGTCCTTTCGGCCTCGTCATCCGCATTAATCCATCGCTCATAAGCCACTAACGACACTTTTGAATCGATGACCAGGTTCTTTTCATCAGGCAGGTCTATAATTGCATCGGGCTGAACACGCTGACCCGTTTGGTTCGTAAAACTAGCCTGCAGCCGGTACTCGCGATCTTTAACCAGGCCAGAACGTTCCAGTACTTTTTCTAATATCACCTCGCCCCAGTTTCCCTGTTTTTTATTATCCCCTTTTAGCGCTTTGGTTAGATTACTGGCCTCATCCTGTATTTGTTTGCTCTGTTCTATAAGCAAGGCAACTGCTCCTTTCAATGAATTACGGTCTTTCGATTCCTCATGATACACGCGGTCTACCTTCTCCTCAAACGTCTTCAGGTTTTCCTTAAATGGATCCAAAATCTGGAAAAGACTTTTGTGACTCGATTCGCTGAACCGATCGGATTTATCCTGCAGTATTTTATTGGCGATCAGTTCAAACTCTTTGGTCATTTGGCTTTTAAGTTCTGAAAGTTCTGCTTTTTGATCGGCTACTTTCTGGCTTTGTGCCGTAAAGTACGACTGTATCTTCTCCAGTCTGCGCTCACTATCCATGTAACGCTCCCGCTCTTGGTTTAATTCCGATTTAAGCTCCTCAATGTCTGCTCTCAATGCAGCCTGCAGCGAAGCCTTTTCTGCCTGAAGGCTCGTTACCTCCTGTTCCTTCCTGGCCAGGAGCAGCGAAGTATCTGTAGCTTCCTTATCGTCTCGTTTTTTACCGATAAAATAGGCCAGCAACAGTGCCAGAATAATGAGAATAAAGAGAATATGCAGAGCGTCCATTGATAAAATAATTAGCATTTCAAAGATAGTAAAAATGTTTTTGCAGTAAAATGTTCCGGTCATTTTGGCACAAATGACCATATTTTTACGAAGAATGAATGAAAATGCGTCGGAAATGCACTAGTTTTACAGTGGTACATTATTTGAAAACCATCTAGAAAAAAGACAATTATGGGAATGATATTATTTATAGCCATTGCAATCATCAGTTTTGGAGTGCAGTGGAAGTTTAAGAACAAATTTAAGAAGTATTCGGAGACGCCGCTTGCAAGCGGTATGAGCGGGAAAGACATTGCTTTAAAAATGCTTCACGACAATGGAATATTCGATGTTCAGGTTTTGTCTTCACAAGGGAAATTATCCGATCACTATAATCCGGCCGACCGGACTGTAAACCTGAGTCCTGAAGTGTACGAAGGCAGAAGTGTAGCTGCAGCCGCTGTTGCTGCTCACGAATGCGGACATGCTGTTCAGCATGCCAAGGCTTACTCATGGCTTACCTTGCGTTCAGCAGTAGTCCCACTGGTGAATATCGCTTCGCAGATGACTTCTGTTGTGCTGTTTATAGGTGTAATGATGTTCTTCTTTTCGGGGAACCCGCTACTGCTGGCTATTGGGGTCGGTGCTCTTGCCATTACAACTGCCTTTACTTTTATCACGCTACCTGTCGAATTTGATGCTTCGAATCGGGCACTTGCGTGGCTTGAGTTGAATCCTGGCATCATGGCCAACAGCATTGAGCACAGTGGTGCCAAAGATGCACTAAAATGGGCTGCTATGACTTACGTAGTAGCTGCCCTTGCCTCCCTCGCAACACTGGTTTATTATGCTAGCATGCTCCTGGGTAATCGCGAGTAATCGCTCAAACACATACTGCCAATATAAAAAGCCGCTCTGATTTAGAGCGGCTTTTTTAGTCTATTGTAATCTGATGAAATCTGGAAAGGTAATAATCCTCTTTTTCGGTCATCAGAGCCTTGTCTGTTTTCGACTTATCGAAGTATCCGGCCAGATGAAGCACTCCGTGAATAATAACACGTCGTAATTCCTCTGGTTCTTCCACGCCCAGATTCGAGGCATTCTCCTTAACCCGTGGGATGCTGATAAAGATGTCGCCCGATATTACCTTCGCTGTATCGCTGTTGTCGAATGTAATGATGTCGGTAAAGGTGTCGTGGTTCAGATATTCCTGGTTGATGCTAAGAAGATATTCGTCCGAGCAAAAAATAAAGTTCAGCTCGCCCACGCGGTGTTCCTCGTGTTTAATTGTCTCGCTTATCCATTTTCTCAGGACTGTCTTTTGTTTAAGCCTATAATCGGTGTCTTCAGAAAAAAAATGAATTTGTGTTTTCATGTCATCTAATGTCTGTTGCGAATTTATCGTTTTTATTTCAACTTTCGACTGACACTTTGAAAAGCACATAAGTGCTACCTTTGATCCCTATGGAAAGTTCACTATATAATCCCTTTGATAAATTCTTGTTCGACGAAAATACCTGTTTTCTGAGTGGAGTTCCGTTGGAAGTTCCTCTCCATTATTCCGTTTTTCCGGCGTGGATTCTGGAGGAGCATCAGATAGGCGAACAGGTTTTCAAGATGCTCGATGAAAGCTATCGAAAATACAGCGATTTGAAATTGCCTTGTTCCCCGACGGTTTTTGAGCAGCTAACTCAACTGGATGATGAAATTTATCAGGCATTCCAGAAAGGTTTCTCCGGCGTTCAGGCCCTCGACCAGGTCCGGCTCTTTCAGTGGATCGGTAAATGGGTGTATGGAATTATATTTAATGAGATTCAGGCAGGCATCGAACAACAGAGGCAAAGCGGCGAAGCGATGAATTTTTCACAGACGCTGGTCCATAAGTTCAGCCATCTCCACCTGATGCTGCAGTCGCTGATCCGCGAAACCGAATTCGAGGCGGTTAACCCATTCACGATTATGATCTATCCCGTAGATAATCCCGAAAAGACCTACAATTATCGTGATGAAATTAATACCCTTGTGTTTTCACTTCGCATACGCGATTTGGGGATCATTGCCTGCCTTCAGGATAATGGTGCGAACGCTAAGTATCATCAGGAAATTTTAGAGGCTTCAGCGGGTCATATATTGCATCCTATTCAATTCGAAGAAATATGTGCCCGTTTCTTTTACTCCTGCTATCTTTTTAACCGCTTGCCCGAATATATTGTGACATCTGTTGGCCAGAAAGTCTACATTGAACCTATGTCACTTTTCGGAAGCGATAACCGGCCTTTATTCGACTATTTTCAGGCGAAGACATACGGACAAGTGCTTGAGAATTTCTGGAAGCCTTGGGGGCTAACCTTATTTGAAATTATCAAGGATCCTGAAAATCCGTTATCGTTTCTGACCGGTCCAGAAGGTAAATTTATAGAAAGAGAAGATTTAAACCTTCCAGCATCGGCCGGCGGCTTATAGCATAGCCCGAACCTGTTCGATAAATACAGGAATAATACCCGGATAAAGCAGTATGGTGAGCGCCAGGCCGGTCAGCGCACCATATAAATGGGCGTCATGGTTGATGGTATCCCGGGCAGCATTGGAAGCCCAGGCGCAGTATACCAGGTAAAGCGGACCGAAAATAATGGCAGGGATGGGAATCGGGATAAAAAATAAATATAGCGACATCGTTGGGTTGAAAAGAATATAGCTGAAAAGTACAGCGGAAATCGCACCCGAGGCGCCTAAACTGTGGTAACCATAATTATTTTTATGTCTGAAAATGGTAGGGACATCACTGAGAATTAAGGCAAGAAGGTAGATCAGGAAAAATTGAGCATGTCCCCAGCTGCTTAGCTGTGCCAATACCCGCTCAAGCGGAAAAGCAAAGAAGAAGAAGGTGAGCATATTAAAGGCCAGGTGCATCCAGTCGCGGTGAATAATGCCGCTTGTAAGCACCGTATGAATGTTTTTTCGTCGGGCCACGCTGTAAGGATGCAACATAAACTTGCCGAATAATTCTGGATTGGAAAAGGCATAGACACTGGTCACCAACGTAAATACTAGGATCATACTGGCAACCGGTGTATAAAGGATGTATTCTTGCATGAATGCTGTCTTTTTTTGAATTTTCGGAAAGGTAATAAAATTTCCGGAGGGAAAATTTCCAATCAGAATAAATTCAGTTGCCTGCCGCTGTTCGGTCGGAAAAGATCGGTACGTAAATCCATGGACGAATTTTCGGGCATATATTTTCTCTTAGCCAGCCGGAATAGTGAGTGAATACTCTCGGCCAGTACGCCGGTACCCTTCATGCGGCTGCCCCAATCAGAATCATTCAGCTGGCCGCCATGCGTATCCATAATGGAGTGCAGTACCTTATCAGCGCGGTCCGGATAAGTCTTTCTTACCCAATCGACGAAGATATCACCAACAGCACCGTTCAGCCGCACCATGGTAAAGGATGCCGTACGGGCACCCGCATCTGCAGCGGATTTAATGATTTGAGGAATCTCATCGCTATTCAGACCCGGGATAATAGGCGCACACATCAGCATAACCGGTATCCCCGCTTCACTGAGCCTTTCTATCACTCGTAACCGGCCTTTCGCAGTTACCGTCCGCGGCTCCATTTTCTGCCGGAGCTCTTCGTTCAGCGAATTGATGGTGATGGCTATGCTTACCAGATTCTCCGCTGCCAGGTCCTGTAAAATATCGCAATCGCGTAAAATCAAATTATTTTTCGTAATGATCGATACCGGATGGTGATACCGGCGGAAGATATCAAGCAAGGAACGGGTAATTTTCAATTTCCGTTCGATCGGTTGGTAGCAATCGGTATTTCCGGAAAGAACGATCGTTTTGGCTTCGTAATTTTTCGCATTGAACGCTTTTTCAAGAAGTTTCGGAGCATGATGCTTCACCATGATTTTCCGCTCAAAGTCGAGCCCGGCACTGAAACCCCAATATTCGTGCGAATTTCGTGCGTAACAATAGATACAGCCGTGTTCACAACCCTGATATGGATTGATCGAGCGCATGAAGGAAAGATCCGGACTCTTATTTTCACTGATGATTTTACGGGGGTTATCCGCGTAGAACTTGGTTTTTTCATCACACAGCATCGCCTCGTCAATTCCTTCTTCAAACAAACGTTCGTATTTCTTCCCGAGGAATTTATTATTGGGATTGACCTGTGAACCTCGCCCCTTGAAGTATTCCGCTCCTGAATCCATGAGCGAATATACTATAAATATTAGTATATTTTATTAAAAAACTAATTACGATTGTTTTTATGATACGTTCTGAATGGAATTGTCCAGCAGGAATACATAGAGTTCACGTGGCCCGTGTGCACCCAAAACAAGTGTTTTTTCAATATCGGCTGTTCGACTTGGCCCTGTGATGAGATTTACCATAGAGGGAAACTGTTCAGGATATTTTTGTTTTAGTATCTCGAGTCCCTCTTTGATATCGCCCACGACCTGACTGGTATAAGCCACTACAATGTGCAGATGCGGATAGATGGAAAGACGTCTTCCCGCAGAGCTGGCATTGCTGATTAAGACACTACCATTGCGGGCAACCAATGCTTCGCAAAGCGTAATCCCCGCATCGGCCATTTCAAAGTCGGTATCCGTGCTGTAGTAGGGGAATCCGTACTGATCCAGCAGTCGCTGCAGAGCAGGTTCCCACACATACATTTTTCGTAGCGACTCTTTCTCCGCCAGCACGAGTAAGTTCTCTACTAAGTCCATATCGTCCTCGCAGAACACGAATTTTCCAGCCACGGCCGAAAACTGCTTTGCAAACTCAAATTCAAGCGGCTCACGAAAGGGTGGATACAGCGGAGTCTCTTCCATTTGCTGATAAGGATTATCCCGCTTCTGTAATAGCGCCGCTCTTATCTTCTTTAATATCTGCTCTTTGGAGGTCGATTGCTTCATAACGAAAAAAAGGCCAGGAACTGGATTCCTGGCCTTGATATTTTCTTAAATTTTATCGGAATTAGTATTGTCTTCCAGCGTACTGTCGAAGGTTCCTGAACGATCGTTGACTCCTTCATGAACCAGGTTCTCGGCTGCCTTTTCCTGGTCGCCAGTGCCACCGCTGTTCACGAATTCGTCGTAGGTAGTCCGCGTATCGAAAGGCCGCTTTCCTAAAATATCTTCCAAATCCGACTGGAAAAGAATTTCCTTATCCAACAGCTTTTCAGCCAATAGTTTTAAGCCGTCTTTCTTTTCCAGAAGAAGCTTTTTTGTACGTTCGTATGCCTCTGCAATCAGCATCCGAACTTCGTCGTCAATCAATTCGGCTGTCTTCTCGGAATAGGGCTTGTTAAACTGATTGGATTCCTGCACCTCGTTGAAAGACACATTTCCTACCCGATGGTTCATACCGTAAACCGTTACCATGGCGTAAGCCAGTTTGGTAATCCGTTCCAGATCGTTCTGCGCACCGGTGGAAATCTTTCCGAAGGTAATGTCTTCAGCTACCCGTCCACCCATCGTCATGCAAATGCTGTCAATAAGTTGCTCCGTTGTATATAAAAATTGTTCCTTGGGAAGGTATTGCGCATAACCCAGGGCCGCCAAACCACGCGGAACAATAGACACCTTCACAAGCGGATCGACGTGCTCCAGAAACCAGCCAGCAATGGCGTGCCCTGCTTCGTGATAAGCCACAATGCGTTTTTCTTCCGGTGAAATAATCTTATTTTTTTTCTCCAGTCCGCCAATCACACGGTCGATGGCATCCTGAAAGTCCTGCATGTCTACCGATTCCTTGTTTCGGCGTGCAGCAATCAATGCCGCCTCGTTACATACGTTTGCAATCTCAGCGCCCGCGAAACCCGGTGTCTGGGCCGAAAGCTTTTTAGCATCAACCCCTTCAGCCAGTTTAATCGGCTTCAGATGCACCTTAAAAATTTGTTCCCGCCCAACCAAATCCGGTTTATCGATCGATATCTGACGGTCGAAACGTCCCGGACGCAACAATGCCGGATCCAGTACATCCGGACGGTTGGTCGCCGCAAGGATAATAATACCCGAATCGGTACCAAAGCCATCCATCTCTACAAGCAGTTGGTTTAAGGTGTTCTCACGTTCATCGTTACCACCCATCATGCTGTTCTTCCCACGGGCCCGTCCAATCGCATCGATCTCATCAATAAAGATAATACAAGGTGCTTTTTCTTTTGCCTGCTTAAATAAATCGCGAACCCTCGATGCTCCGACACCCACAAACATCTCTACAAAATCAGATCCTGACAGCGAGAAGAAGGGAACCTGCGCCTCGCCCGCAACAGCTTTGGCCAAAAGCGTTTTACCTGTACCCGGCGAACCGATCAGCAGCGCTCCTTTTGGAATTTTTCCTCCCAGGTTGGTATATTTCTTCGGGTTTTTCAGGAAATCGACAATCTCCATCACCTCTTCCTTTGCTTCTTCCAGGCCGGCAACATCATTGAAGGTAATGTTTACCTGCGACTCCTTGTCAAATAATTTTGCTTTTGATTTCCCGATATTGAAGATTTGTCCGCCCGGACCTCCGCCACCACCGCTCATGCGGCGCATCAGAAATATCCAGACACCGATAATCAGTGCAAAAGGAAGCAGCGAGAATATCCAGCCGGTCCACGGACTGGTTCTTTCTTCCAGTTCCAGACTTACCCGATCAGCCGGCGCAATGCCTTCCTGTGCAGCGTTCAGTTTGCGGTCAAGCGCATCAAACGAACCTTCCGAGAATTTGTAGTGAGGCCCAGCTTGGTTGGAAACGGTCAGCGATTCCTGCTTAGGCTGCACTTCTTTATACTTCGGATCATCAAGCATTTCTTTCTTGATGAAAACTTCTACCTCAATCAGCTCATTCGATTTATAGGCTGTCAGTCGCTCCACATCGCCTGGTTTGAGCATTCTTTCTTCGAACTGCTGATAGGTAATGGTTTTGGCTGTATCGCCTGAAAACATATACTGCAGTACAAAGAAACCCAGTAAAAGGGCCATCCAGACCCACATAATATTAAACCTAGGCGGCTTAGGTGTTATCTTCTTGATCGGAATTTTTTTCTTTCCACTCGCCTGGTTTGAAAATTTTTCTTTCATTCTAGTTTTAAATTTTTATAAAGCTGATGCTTAATTCTTCTTAGGGACGGCAATTAAGCGCTCTTATAGTTCTCCAGGTCGGCATCACCCCACAAATCCTCTATTCCGTAATGCTGGCGTCTTTCAGTTTTGAAAATATGCACCACTACATCCACATAGTCGAGCAATACCCATTCGCCCAACTCAAGGCCTTCCTTATGCCAGGGATCTTGTTTTAATGCCAAAAAAACTTCTTTTTCAACACTTTCTGCCAGCGCACGTACCTGTGTAGAGGAATCGGCATTGCAGATTACAAAGTAATCGGTTACCGAACTATCAATTTTTCTTAAATCAATTCGTACTATTTCATTCCCTTTCTTCTCTTGTAAACCATGAATAATGATTTGGGAAATGTATGTAGATTCATTTGTTTTTTTACTTTTTGTCATTAATTGTATTAGTTTTGGTATTTATTTACCATTTAATGGAACATTTGCAAAGTAACACTTTTTCATCATTTTTTAACGGTCAAAAATTAATTTCACTTAAGCGTGTTTCTTCTACAAATGATTATTTAAAACAAGAACTGTCAAAATCTGCGCCATTTCCAGAAGGCACTGTTATAATGGCAGAAGAGCAACATATGGGACGCGGGCAGGTAGGTAACCGCTGGGAGGGCGAACCCGGTAAAAATTTAACGTTCAGTTTGCTGCTGCGGCCCGACTTTCTTCCAGCCCATGATCAATTTAAGCTCAATATCGCGATATCAACGGCCATTCACCGTGTGCTGAGCTCATTTCTGGGAGAGGCCGTCAAGCTAAAGTGGCCCAATGATATCCTGGTGGCCGACCGCAAACTTGGAGGCATCCTGATCGAAAACTCCGTACAGGGAACCAACATTCGTGAATCTGTGATCGGTATCGGTATCAACGTAAATCAAACCGACTTTGAATTCGCGCCGCGGGCTTGTTCGATCAAGCAATTATTACATCGCGAATACATATTAACAGACTTATTATACGAACTTTGCAGCTCGATTGAACAAAGCTATCGTCAATTAAAGACCCCTCGATTTTTGGCTGAAAAGGAATATTATATCACACACCTTTACGGTTTAGGCGAAAACAAAGTTTTCCGCCAGCAAAACAGCGAACGAATCGGTAAAATTGAGGGTGTCGACTCCCAGGGCCGGCTCATCATCCGGTTTGAAAACGGAAGCGAAAGCTTCGCTTTTAAGGAAATTGAGATGCTATATTAATATCAGATAAATGAAGAAGATACTAGCGCTATTACTATTCTTTACCCTTGCTTTTACTGCCTCGGCCCAAATTTACGATCCGGTAAGCTGGAAATTCAGTACAGAGAAGATAACGGACAAGGAAGCTGTCGTTACCTTTACAGCCACGATGCAACCGGGGTGGCATGTCTATTCTCAATTTATTGAGGAAGGCGGACCGATACCCACTTCCTTCCGCTTCGATAATGCAGCTGGCTTTTCACTCGTGGGCGGTGTTACCGAAAGCCCCAAAGCCATCAGCGCCTTCGACCCCAACTTCAAAATGCAGATTGCCTGGCACAAAGGCCAGGTAAAATTCTCGCAGAAGGTCGCCCTCAGCCAGCCAAAAGTAACGGTTAGTGGTATGCTGGAGTTTATGACCTGCAACGATACCAACTGTTTACCCCCGGAAGAAGTTCCGTTTTCCATCAATATTGATGCTTCCAAGGCATTCGCCGAGGCAAAGGCGGCGCAGGCCGCGGCACCTGTGGCAGCTCCGGTGGCTGCGCCTGCCAGCGAAAGTAAACCGGCTGATCAGTCGGAGCTTTCAGTTGAACCGCTGCCCGCCGATAGCAGCTTGACTGCCCCGGTTTCCATCAATTCGGTTGATAATTCAGCGGCGGTAGATTCAACCGATTCATCGCCGACCGATGTTGCAGGTAGCGATTCGTCCGATCGCACACTCTGGGGAATTTTTATCGCGGGACTGATTGGCGGTTTCGCTGCATTTTTGATGCCCTGCATCTATCCCATGGTGCCTTTAACGACTTCCTACTTTACCAAGCAGGGCGGGAGCCGTAAAAAAGGAATATGGAACGCCATCATATACGGCATCTCCATCATCGTTGTTTACGTAGGTCTGGGGATGATTATTACCCTTATTTTCGGGGCCTCTGCGCTCAATGAAGCCGCCAGCAGCGCCTGGTTCAATCTGGCCTTCTTTGCCATCATCATTGTTTTTGCCATTTCATTTCTGGGGGCTTTCGAAATAACACTTCCTTCACGTTTCGTAAATAAAATCGATCAGAAGTCGGATCGCGGCGGATTAATCGGCATCTTCTTTATGGCTTTTACGCTTTCGTTGGTGTCCTTCTCCTGTACCGGACCTATCATTGGTTATTTGTTGGTAGAGGCCGTTTCCACCGGTGCCCTTCTGGGCCCTGCCATCGGCATGCTTGGGTTTTCAGTTGCGCTGGCTATCCCCTTTATTCTTTTTGCTCTTTTCCCGGCGTTCCTGAAAGAAATGCCGAAGTCGGGCGGGTGGCTCAATACGGTGAAAGTATCGCTCGGTTTTCTGGAGCTTGCCCTTGCTTTCAAATTTTTATCGAACGTGGATCTTGCATACCACTGGGGAATTCTCGACCGCGAAGTATTTCTGGCCATTTGGATTGTCATATTTGCCGTATTCGGACTTTATCTCCTTGGAAAGATCAGGCTTTCATCATCCGACGACGTCAAGATCATTGGGTTACCACGCCTGTTCTTTGCCATGTTGATATTAACCTTTACCGTATACATGGTTCCCGGAATGTGGGGAGCACCGCTGAAAGGCATCAGTGCCTGGCTACCACATCAGTCGACTCAGGATTTTGATCTCAATAAACTCAGCTATGCCAGTCCGGCTGAATCGTCTGATCAACCGCAACGGAAATATGCCGGTCTCTTCCATGCACCGCACGGGATCGACGCCTTCTATGACTATCAGGAAGGTTTAGAATACGCCCGGAAAGTAAATAAACCGGTGCTGATTGACTTTACCGGCTGGAGCTGTGTGAACTGCCGTAAGATGGAGGCCTCGGTATGGCCCGATCCGGAAGTACTGCGGCGATTGAAAGAGGAATATGTACTCATTTCGCTCTACGTAGACGATAAGACCGAACTGGAAGCAACAGAAAAATATGTTTCGGATTTCAGCGGAAAAAGCATCAATCGCATCGGACAAAAATGGAGTGATATGCAAGCCTCCGTATACGGAACCAATTCACAGCCTTATTACGTGATCGTCGACGGCGAGGGAAAATCGCTGGTTCCGCCCCAGGCCTATAACCTCGATATTGATAACTATATTCAATTTCTGGACAGCGGAATTGCAGCCTTCCGGGCGCAGTAACGAAATGAGCCAGAGAATCAATAATTAAATGAAAGAAATAAAAAGTATAGGAGTATTTACATCCGGTGGAGACGCCCCCGGAATGAACGCGGCCATCCGTGCCGTAGTGCGGACCGCCCTTTATTACGATCTCCGTGTTTTCGGAGTGAACAGGGGGTATGACGGTTTGGTGAAAGGTGATATTTTCGAAATGGAAGCCAAGTCGGTCGCCAATATTATCCAGCGCGGCGGAACCTTTCTGAAAACAGCCCGAAGCAGTGAGTTTATGACCGTGGAAGGACGTGCTAAGGCTTTTGAACAGATCCAGCACCATGGTTTGGATGCCCTGGTAGCCATTGGCGGCGACGGAACCTTCACCGGCGCAAAGAAACTGATCGACGAGTACCAGGTTCCTGTTATCGGAATACCAGGCACCATCGACAACGACTTACAGGGAACTGACTTTACCATCGGCTACGATACGGCGATCAATACGGTGGTCGATGCCGTGGATAAAATACGGGATACGGCGGAGTCGCACGACCGGGTTTTTATCGTTGAGGTGATGGGGCGCGATTCGGGCCTGATCGCTTTGCGAAGCGGTATCGGCATCGGTGCGGAAGCCATCCTGATTCCCGAAGCGAAAATGGACTTTTCAGCCATGCTCAACCGACTGGATAAAACCCGTAAAAACAAATCATCGCGCATTATTATCGTTGCCGAAGGCGACGAAGGTGGCGGTGCTTTTGAGGTCGCTGACCGCGTAAAGAACCGCTTCCCGCATTATGATGTACGGATCTCAGTATTGGGCCATATCCAGCGGGGTGGCCGCCCCACCTGTATGGACAGGGTGTTGGCCAGCCGCCTTGGTGTTGCTTCGGTGGAAGCCCTGCTCGCAGGCAAATCCGGCGAAATGGCCGGTCTCCTCGGCAGCGAGATTTGTTTCACGCCCTTCGACCGGGCGATTAAGCACATCCGCACCGTAAACCCCCATTTGCTGAAGATCGTCGATATTTTGTCCATGTAGTTCAGTCTTCCTGCCTGGCTACCTGATCTGCGTCCGGCTCGATTTCAACCTCATTCTGAACGAGCCGGACTGCATATTTCGAGGGAAGAATCTCGCCGCTGGCCCATTGGGTATACACTTTTGTAAATTCAGCTCCCAGGTACAGAATCGCTGCTGTGTAATACACCCACAGCAGAATAATGATGATCGATCCTGCGGCACCGTAGGCGCTGGCTGGCGCGGTATATTGCATGTAAAGGCTAATTACATATTTTCCGATGATAAACAGTATCGCTGTAAAGATGGCTCCGCTACGAACGTAGCGCCATTTGATCTGCGCGTCGGGAAGATATTTGAATATCACTCCAAACAACACGGAAATCACAATAAACGTAATGCCGAAATTCACCAAAGTAAACAAAAAGGCAGTGGTTTCCGGAAATATGTCAAGCAAGTAATCGCTTAAGAGTTCAATCAGCATGCTAATTAAAAGCGATACGATCAGCAAAAATCCCAATCCTATAATAATTGAAAAAGAAAGTACCCGGTCGATCAGCATTTTCTTCCATCCTTTCTTCGGTTTGGCACGAACCGACCATATTGCGTTGATGGAATCCTGAATTTCAATAAAGACGGTGGTGGCGCCCACGATTAGCGTCCCTATCCCGATCAGGATCGCTGCCCCCGATTTCTCTGAGAGACCGATTTTTCGAATAATATCTTCGATCTGACTGGCGGCATTGGCCCCGACGATGTCGTGAAGCTCGTTGAATATACGTCCCTCGGTGGCATCCTGACCAAGAAAGAAACCCATGGTCCACATAATAATCAACAGCAGGGGTGCCAATGAAAAGATGGTATAATATGCAAGTGATGCGCTTTTCTTCATAATCCTGTCTTCAGAAAAACCCCGGAAGGTTTCCTTAATCAGGATTAGAATTCGTTTAAAATCGGGCTTTCTGATCGCCATAAATATTTTCTTTGTAGATCAAACGTAATGCCGGGCTTTTGGTTTGCCGGGGCAAGATAAGATACGTTGGGCACCCGGTTTTGACACGCTATTATCAGCAACCTATCTGCATCGGACGGTGGTCGGACCGTTTACACATTTTCGCCCGTTTTACTGTAGTTGGTCTGTAGCTGGTCCGAAGCTGGTCCGAAGCTGATTCGAAGCTCCCTTAACGATGTGAGAATGCAATCAGTTCGAGATCTTTGGTCGCCAGATTGAAACGCTCGCCCATATCCTTGTTGGTCAATGTCCCCTGATACAGGTATACGGCATTGCGGATGCCGGGTCGGTTCCATATCAGGTTCATCATGCTGCCCATTTCGCCCATCTCCAGCAAGATCGGCGTAAAGATATTGGTCAGGGCATAGGTAGCGGTCCGTGCAACCCGGGAAGCAATATTGGGAACGCAGTAATGAATGACATCGTGTTTGCGGAAGGTAGGTTTCAGGTGGTTGGTTATCTGCGAAGTTTCAAAGCAGCCGCCCTGGTCAATGCTTACATCAATGAGCACCGAGTTCGGTTTCATTTTTTCCACCGTCGATTCATCAATCAGGCAGGGGCAGCGGCCATTGCTGGATCGAATGGCACCGATCACCACATCGGAGGAGATGATGGCCTTTTTCATCACAATGGGCTGGATAACGGAGGTAAATACCAAACTTCCAATATTGGTCTGTAATCTGCGCAGCCGGTACAGTGAACTGTCGAATACCTTGACCTGCGCACCCAGGGCCAGCGCAGTTCGGGCCGCATACTCGCCCACCGTACCGGCACCCAAAATAACAATTTCAGTAGGAGGAACCCCGGTCACGCCGCCCAGCATCAATCCCTTACCTTCGAAGACGTTGCTCAGGTACTCGGCAGCAATCAGAATGGAGGTGGCGCCTACAATTTCACTCATGGCCCTTACCACCGTAAGGATATTGCCCTCATCGCGCAGGTATTCATAGCTAATGGCCGTTATGCGCTTCTTCATCATTCCCTGCAGCTGTTCGAGGCTGAGTATGGACGGCTGTTGAGATGAAAATAAAACCTGTCCGTTTTTCATCATTTCGATCTCCTGCAGCGTAGGCGGAGATATTTTGATGATGATGTCGGCCTGGTAAACTTCCTTCATATCCTGAGCAATCTCAGCGCCTTTTTCACTGTAATGGTGATCAAGAAAATTAGCTGCATTGCCTGCGCCACTTTCCATCACCACCCGATGGCCGTTCTCAACCAGCAGGGCTACCGAAAGCGGAGTCAGGGGTATTCGGTTTTCCTGAAAGGACGTTTCTTTCGGGATACCAATAAATAACTGATTTTTTCTTTGTGCCGTTTCCTGTAATACTTCCTGGGTTTGTCTTAACGCCTGTCGCGCCAGATTAGAAAAGTCACTCATAGGGTTTCTCTGTTCATAAATGGGGTTTAAGTTACGAAAAAGAATCGAAATTTTTACACAGTGGACCCGCCGATACGCAGCAGGCGGCTGGTATCGCTCAGAATTTCGATGCTCAGGTGAAGGGCGTCGGACGGCAGTAGCGAGGGTATTTTCTCTGGCCATTCCACAAAGCAATAGTGACCTGAATAGAAGTACTCTTCGTAGCCCAGGTCGAAGGCTTCCTGTTCGTCCTTGATTCGATAAAAATCAAAATGATACACGGCGGTTTCCTGGCCCCGGTATTCGTTCACAATGGAGAAGGTCGGACTGCTGACATGATCGTCCACTCCAAGAGCCTTGCATAAGGCTTTGATCAACGTGGTTTTTCCGGCCCCCATGGGTGCGTGGAACAGGAATATTTTCTTTGAACCGGCTATTTCCAGGAGACGCCCGCTCACGGCGGGCAGCTCCTGAAGAGAGGGGATGACAATTTCTTCCACGTTATTTGGTGCTGTAGGAGATATAAGGAATGATGACCTCTTCCATCGATATTCCACCGTGCTGGAAGGTTTCATTATAGTAATTCACAAACTGATTGTAGTTGTTGGGATAAACGAAATAGGTATCCTCCTTGGCAAAGATAAAACTGGAGCTCACGTGGAGCTTCGGCAGTTTTGCATCGTGCGGATTTTTGATATGAAACACATCTTTGGCGATATAATTCAGGTTTTTACCTTGTTTATAGCGCAGGTTGGTGTTTGTATTCCGGTCGCCAATCACTTTGCTGGCGTGCTTCACCCGAATGGTGCCGTGGTCGGTAGTAATAACTACCCTGACATTCTTCTGCGAGAGCTTCTTAAGCGCATCGAGGAGGGGAGAGTGTTCGAACCACGACAGGGTAAGCGACCGGTAGGCCGACTCGTCGTTTGCCAGTTCGCGGATCATGGCCATATCGGTACGCGCATGCGAAAGCATATCGACAAAGTTGTACACCAGTACGTTCAGGTCGTTGTCCATCAGATTGCTCAGGTTATCGGCAATATCACGGCCCTGCTCCAGTGTGAGGATCTTGTTATAAGAGAATTTGCAGTCTTTCCGCATGATGCGTTTGATCTGATCGGCAATGAAATCGCCTTCATGAAGGTTCTTTCCACCCTCATCTTCGTCGTTTTGCCACATATCCGGATAGCGTTTCTCCATATCGAGTGGCATCAGTCCGCTAAAGATAGCGTTCCGGGCATATTGCGTTGCCGTGGGAAGGATACTGTAGTAATGATCTTCCTCATCCAGCCGGAAATAATTGGTCAGGATGGTATTGATCACCCGCCACTGGTCGTACCGAAGGTTGTCTATCAGAAAGAAGAAGGTAGGCTTTTCCTTTTCCATGGACGGAAACAGCTTTTTTGCAAACAGCTGGTGCGACATAATAGGAGCGCTCTCCGGTTTCTTGATCCAGTCGAGGTAATTGTTTTCCAAAAATTTGGCAAACTGCGCATTGGCTTCTGCCTTCTGGAGGGTTAGTACTTCGTGCATGCCCGCGTCCTCCAGCTTTTCGAGCGATAGCTCCCAGTAAACCAGTTTTTTATACACTTCCGCCCACTGCTCGTGGTCGAGGCGATCATTTAAGGTCATGCCCAGTACACGAAAGTCCTGTTGATAGGCGATCGAGGTTTTTTCACTGACCAGCCGCTTGTTTTCCGTTAATTTTTTGATAGTGAGCAATATCTGTTTCGGATTGACCGGTTTAATCAGGTAATCGTCTATTTTGGCTCCGATGGCATCTTCCATCAGGTGTTCCTCTTCATTTTTGGTGACCAGCACCATAGGCACGGCCGGATTCAGCGCCTTCAGTTCGGCCAGTGTTTCCAAACCGGTGAGTCCGGGCATATTTTCGTCGAGAAAAACCAGGTCGAAATAGGCATTTTTGAAAGCTTCCACCGCATCACGACCATTGGTCACTGTTTTTACAAAGTAGCCTTTCTCATTTAATAGCAGTATATGAGGCTTCAGCAAATCGATTTCATCGTCGGCCCATAATATATTTGTTTCTTGCATTCTCGTTGATTTTGTTCTTTAAATATACGAACTTAAAGAATGTTTGGCCCGCACAGCCCTTTTTAACAAAGATTAACAAAAAAGTTGTTCTTTTGTGTATGCAAGTCAGTTCAAAACGTCTTCTATCCCTCGATGTCTTTCGGGGTGCAACGGTTGCGGCCATGATATTGGTAAACAATCCCGGAAGCTGGGCTTCCATTTATCCGCCCCTGCGGCATGCCGATTGGCATGGCTGTACGCCGACAGACCTGATTTTTCCTTTTTTCCTTTTTATTGTCGGTGTGTCGATTGCCTATGCGTACGGGAGCAGCCGGCTGGATCGCAGCCGGCACGGCCAGTTGTTGTTGAAAGCGCTGCGGAGGACCCTGATTTTGTTCGGACTGGGCCTGATGTTGTCGCTGTTTCCGCAGGTCTTTACCGATCCGGTAGCGGCTTTCGAAGTGGTTCGCATTCCCGGGGTTTTGCAGCGGATTGCCGTCGTCTTCTTTATTTCCACCATGATTTTTCTAAAATGGAAAGAGCGCTCGATTTTATGGATCGGTATCGGCGTGCTCGTGTTCTACTGGCTGTTAATGACCTTTGTGCCCGTGCCGGGCGTGGGCCCTGCCAACCTGGGTAAAGAAACCAATCTGGGTGCCTGGCTCGACCGCAGCCTGCTGGGGGAGGCGCACCTTTGGAAGTCGGTCAGAACCTGGGATCCTGAGGGAATATTAAGCACCCTGCCCGCCGTCGGTTCCTGCCTCTTTGGAGTGCTGGTGGGATCGTACCTGCGGAGAAAGGACGTAGAGGCGCCGGTAAAGGTGGCCTGGTTATGCTATTACGGTGTGCTGGCCCTGATTCTGGGTTGGCTTTGGTCGCTGCAGTTCCCGCTGAATAAGTCGTTATGGACCAGCTCTTTTGTCTTGTATACCGGTGGATGGGCAACGCTCACGCTAGCGCTGCTGTATTGGATCATCGATGTGCAAGACCGCAAGCGCTATACCAAGGTGTTTCTGGTGTTTGGCGTAAATGCCATCACGGTTTTCTTTCTGTCGGGCATTATGGCTCGCTCCATGGGCCTGATCAAGCTTGGCGACGGAAGGAGTTTGAAAGACGGCATCTACCAGGCTGTGTTTACGCCTTATTTCTCCGCGCATAATGCTTCGATTGCCTACGCGCTTGTATTTGTGTTGTTCTGGACAGGCATTGTATGGTGGATGTACAACCGCAAAATTTTTATTAAAATTTAAGGATTGCTGTAACGATTCTCTTCGTCTGACAGTCTTATCAATCGATTGATATTCTTTTAATTTTTTAAAAATTAGCACCTTTGCACTAAAGTCCGCTCAATTTGAACAAGAAAAAAATAATCAACGATCCGATCTACGGGTTTATTTCGATTCCGGAAGGGCTGATCTTTGATTTAATAGAACATCCTTATTTCCAGCGACTAAGGTATATAAAGCAGGTCAGCTTGACGCATCTGGTATATCCGGGGGCCTTGCACACCCGTTTTCAGCACGCATTGGGTGCGATGTGGCTGATGGGGATGGCCATTGAAACGCTTCGCGGAAAGGGCGTTGTGATAGACAGCGAGGAGGAGGAGGCTGCTCTGGTGGCTATCCTGCTGCATGATATCGGTCACGGACCTTTCTCGCACTCCCTTGAACACTCCATTGTCGAAGGGGTATCGCACGAATATCTTTCAGGCCGGATAATGGACGAGCTCAATAAAGAATTCGGCGGCCGCCTGAGCCTGGCCATTGCTATTTTCAGAAATCAGTACCCAAAGTTCTTCCTTCATCAACTGGTGTCCAGTCAGCTCGATACCGACCGGATGGACTACCTGATTCGGGATAGCTTCTATACGGGAGTCACCGAGGGCGTCATCAGCTTCAATCGTATTATCGATATGTTGAATGTGTTCAACGATGAATTGGTGGTAGAGGAGAAAGGCATCTATTCCATTGAGAAATTTTTGATTGCGCGGCGACTGATGTACTGGCAGGTGTATCTGCATAAAACGGTCATCAGCGCAGAGCAAATGCTGGTGAAAATTTTACATCGTGCCAAGCAGCTGAGTCTTTCGGGCCACGATCTTTTTGCAGGCAAGGCGCTGAAGCATTTTCTGACCGCCCGGATTGGTCGCGACGACTTTGAGAAGGACCCCTCGCACCTGGAGATTTTTGTTCAGCTGGATGATGTCGATATTCTGGGAAGCATTAAGGAATGGGCGAATGACCCGGACCGGACGCTGGCGATGCTGTGCAGAGGTTTAATGAACCGGCAGCTTAATCAGGTGCTGATCTCGAACGACAGGCCTGAGGAGGCAGAGATTGGGCGTATCCGTCAGGCAGCCATGAGGCATTACGATCTGAGCGAGGAGGAAGCGGCATATTTTGTCTACTCAAAAACCATCTCTAACAGTGCCTATCAGGTAGGCGATGGAAGTATCAAGATATGGATGAAAAACAACACGATTAAAGATATAACGCAGGCGTCAGATCTGTCAAACCTCGAAGTGCTTTCGAAAAAGGTACAAAAATATATTGTCTCATTTCCCAAAGAACTTCGTTCAAAAGGCTTAATTTAGCGCCCTGAAAAAGGGAATCGTTATTTAATGAATCATTAATTTTAATTTTGCACAATGCAATTTACCGCTCAACAAATCAGTGATATAATACAGGGCTCTGTGGAAGGGGATGCCGGTGTAGCGGTATATGAGATGTCCAAAATCGAAGAGGCGGAAGCTGGCAGTATTTCATTTCTAGCCAATCCTAAATACGAAGTACACTTGTATTCTTCCCGTGCTTCCGTAATCATCGTTAACGAGGATCTGCAAATTAAAAAGCCCGTTCAGGCAACACTTATACGTGTCAAAAATGCCTATACGGCTTTTTCCATCCTTCTGGAAGCTTATAATAAACTTCGTTTAGACAAAAAAGGCATTGAAGAGCCTTCTTTTATCCATCCCACCGCAACCATTGGGAAAGACGTCTATATCGGCGCCTTCAGCTATATCGGTGCCGGATCCAGGGTGGGTGACGGGAGTAAGATTTATCCGCACAGCTACCTGGGCGACCAGGTGCAGGTGGGTGAGAACTGCCTCATTTATCCGGGCGCGAAAATATACCATGATTGTGTATTGGGCAAAGGAGTAATCGTTCATGCGGGAGCTATCGTAGGCAGCGACGGATTTGGTTTCGCCCCGCAGGACGACGGCAGCTACAAGAAAGTCAGCCAGATTGGGAATGTAGTCATTGCCGACGATGTCGAGATTGGCGCCAATACCACCATCGACCGGGCTACCCTGGGGTCAACGCGGATCGGGCAGGGTGTGAAACTGGATAACCTGATTCAGCTGGCTCATAATGTGGAGATCGGCGAGCATACCGTTATCGCGGCGCAGACCGGCGTATCGGGAAGTACCAAAATTGGTGACCGCGTGGTGCTTGGAGGTCAGGTCGGTATAGCAGGTCATATCAGCATCGCTAACGGATCGCAGGTTCAGGCGCAATCGGGAATTAACCGTTCCATTACTGAACAGGATAAGAAATGGGCGGGGAGCCCGGCAACCCATTACGCATCCCAAATGCGTATACATGTAACCATGCAGCGTTTACCTGCCCTCGAGAAACGAATAGCTGAATTAGAAAAGCTAATAAATAAAAAGTAACTTTAATCTTAATGGACCTTTAGCCAAGAGCTTGAAAGAATGAACGTAAAACAGAGAACAATCAAGAATGAGATCAGTATATCCGGTGTGGGACTGCATACCGGAAAACCAGCTTCCCTTCATTTCAAACCTGCCCCCGATAATCACGGTTTTAAATTTCAGCGTATTGATCTGGACGGAAGCCCGATTATTGATGCAGATGTTGATAATGTAAGCGATACGTCGCGGGGTACCACCATTTCGCAGAACGGTGCGAGTGTGAGTACGATCGAGCATTTGCTGGCGGCACTGGTGGGAATGGAAATTGATAATGTTCTGATTGAAATTGACGGTCCGGAAGTTCCGATAATGGACGGCAGTTCTTCTTTTTTTACGGAAGCGCTTGAAAAAGCGGGTTTCGTTCAGCAGGAACTCGACCGCGAGTATTACGTTATTCCCCATAATATTCATTATACCGAAGAAGATCGGAAGGTCGAAATGGTGGCCATGCCGCTCGACGGCTATCGGCTGACCTGCATGATTGACTACAACTCACCGGTTTTGGGAAGTCAGCATGCATCTATATCCAATATCGATGAATTTCAGGAGGAGATAGCCAGCTCACGTACATTCTGTTTCCTTCACGAACTTGAAAGCCTGGTTGAACACAATCTGATTAAGGGCGGCGATTTAAACAACGCTATTGTGGTGGTTGACAAGGATGTGAGCGACGATGAATTGTCGTCACTGGCCAAGCTCTTTAACCGTGAGGATATTCAGGTTGCCAAAGAAGGCATTCTGAACAACATAGAACTTCGTTATCAGAACGAGCCGGCACGGCATAAACTGCTGGATATGATCGGCGACCTGGCATTGATTGGTGTTCCCCTGAAAGGGCATATCATGGCGGCACGCCCGGGCCATGCGGCGAATGTAGCCTTCGCTAAGCGCATTAAAGCGGCGATTAAAAAAGACAGAAATAAGAAAAAAGTACATATATACGACCCTTCGGCCGTACCGCTGTACGATGTGGTTCAGATTATGGATATCCTGCCACACCGGCAGCCGTTCCTTTTTATAGACAAGATTCTGGAATTGTCTAAGACGCATGTTGTCGGCGTTAAAAACGTCACGATGAACGAGAATCTGTTTCAGGGACATTTTCCCGGAACACCGGTTTTTCCTGGCGTTATCCAGATTGAGGCGATGGCACAAACCGGGGGTATCCTCGTTTTAAGCACTGTTCCCGATCCGAAAAACTATATTACTTTATTCTTAAAGATTGATAACGTCCGCTTCCGGGCTCAGGTAACCCCGGGAGATACCATTGTATTCCGTTGCGACTTAATGGAACCCATACGAAGAGGTATTGCCCAGATGAAAGGCGTAGGTATGGTGGGCGAGAAGGTAGTCGTGGAAGCCGAAATGATGGCCCAGATTACGAAAATAAAAGATAACGAAACCCCGTCATGATTCAACCCTTAGCGTATATTCACCCGGAAGCAAAAATTGCCGATAATGTGGTTATCGAGCCCTTTGTAACCATTTATAAAAATGTGGAAATCGGCGAAGGGACCTGGATCGGTCCCAATGTAACCATTATGGAGGGCGCCCGGATTGGGAAAGGCTGTAAAATTTTTCCCGGTGCTGTCATATCCGGTATTCCGCAGGACCTTAAATTCGATGGGGAAGAAACGACTGCTGAAATAGGCGACTATACCACGATTCGCGAATGCGTAACCATCAACCGCGGGACGAAAGACCGCTGGAAGACGGTGGTAGGTAAAAACTGTCTGATTCAGGCTTATAGCCATATTGCGCACGATTGTGTCGTGGGCGACAACTGTATTTTTTCGAATAGTAGCACCTTGGCCGGTCATATTACCGTCGGCGATTATGTGGTGCTTGCCGGAATGGTGGCCGTGCATCAATTTGTCAGTATCGGCTCGCATTCTTTCATTGCCGGAGGTACGCTGGTACGGAAGGATGTTCCGCCTTTTGTGAAGGCGGCCAGAGAGCCAATTGCCTATGTGGGTATCAATTCGGTAGGGCTGCGCAGGCGCGGTTTCTCATCGGAAGAGATCAATGAAATTCAGGATATCTACCGCACGCTCTTCGTAAAACATAATAATCTTTCCAAAGCGCTCGGTATTATTGAAACCGAGTATAATCCGACCGAAATCAGGGATGAAATTCTCGACTTTATCCGCAGTTCAAACCGTGGGGTGATGAAGGGCTTCGGTCAGGGCAAGCTGGGCGGAATGTAATTGCCTTATGTTCGAAATCTCCCTTGAAAATATCGGACGACGGTTTAATCGCGACTGGATTTTTAAAAAAATCGACTACCGCTTTGTTCAGGGAGAAAGCTATGCCATTCTGGGCCCCAATGGCTCAGGCAAGTCGACCTTTCTGCAGGTTGTGGCCGGCAATTTGAGCCCATCTACGGGCACCCTGGCCTATACTGAGCATGGACATCCGGTCGATGTTGACCAGATTTTCAAAAGCATTTCTTTGTCGGCACCTTATCTGGAGCTGATTGAGGAATTTACACTCAGGGAACTTTTCGATTTTCACTTCCGCTTTAAGCGCCCGATCGAGGGGATGGATGTTCCGGCCATGATAGATTTACTGGGTTTCCCGGCATCGCGCGACAAGGAAATCCGGCATTTTTCTTCTGGCATGAAACAGCGCACCAAGTTGGTGCTTTCATGCTGTTCAGACAGCCCCTTGCTGTTCCTTGACGAGCCTACAGCGAACCTCGATACGCAGGGGATCGACTGGTACCATCAACTGATTGACTCGTATGCGAAAGAACGCCTGCTGCTGATTTGCTCGAACCAGACATATGAATACAATTTTTGCAATAATCATCTCCATATTCACGATTATAAGTAAGTCGGGCCCCTATTTCGCGGTTGGAGAGGAATACCTATATTTGTTTCACGAATCAATTTAAAATTTATAAAAATGGCAAAGGCATCTGATGTAAAATCCGGGAATGTTTTAAGGTTCAATGGCGAACTGGTTACTGTGGAAGAATTTATTCACCGTACTCCGGGGAATCTCCGTGCCTTCTATCAGGCCAGAATGCGGAACGTGAAAACGGGAAAAATTGCTGAATATCGTTTCAGAACCGATGAAGAGGTTGAAATTGCCCGGGTGGAAACCAACGATTACCAGTACCTCTATGATGAGGGCGACTTCTTCGTGGTGATGGATAACACAACTTTCGAACAGTTCAATATTCCCAAGCATTTGTTTGGCGACACTGCCAGGTTTATGAAGGAAGGCATGAATGTTATCGTTGCCTTCGAAAGTGACGAGCCGATTATGGCAAACGCACCGACAAGCGTTGAGCTGGAGATTACCTATACAGAGCCTGCTGTGAAAGGCGATACCTCTACCAATGCACTGAAGAATGCGACCGTAGAAACGGGAGTGGAAATTAAAGTGCCTTTGTTTATCAATCAGGGTGACCGGGTCAAAATAGACACGCGTACGGGTTCATATGTGGAGCGCGTAAAATAGATTTTCTTTAATCACTTTCCATGACCCCTGAAAGCAAGGCCGTATATCGCAGGCAATTCCGGGAACTTCGCAACCAGCTGGACGCCCGGGAAGAGCAGGCTTATAACGGTTCACTGTTGGAACAGTTTAAGCAATTTGTATGGACAGGGCTTCAGTGGGTGCATATTTTCCTTCCTATCCGGCGCCTGAAGGAACCGGATACGCTTATGCTGGCAGCGTGGCTGCGTGCTAATTACCCGGAAATAAAGCTGGTGATCTCGCGTTCCGATCTGGATGCAGGCACGATGGACCATTACCTGTGGGAAAAAGACGATTTGCTGGAGGTGAACGACTGGGGCATTGAAGAACCGCGTTCAGGCCTGTCGATTATGCCGCATCAGCTCGATGCGGTACTGGTACCACTCCTTGGTTTCGACCGGCAGGGCAACCGGATAGGCTACGGGAAGGGCTTTTACGATCGGTTTCTGGCCGGATGTCGCCAGGACTGTCTGAAAATAGGTCTTTCTTTTTTTGAGGCGGTAGACTCGCTCCCGGCGGAGCCTACCGATATTCCTCTTGATTTTTGTATCAGCAGTCAGAAAATCTGGAAGTTTCCGGCTAATAAATCTGTTTAGGGACGCAGTTACTGCTGGCTGTCCGCGCCAGCTTAACCGGTATTTTGCTGTATAAGTTACGGAGTTCGAGCGAGTCATCGCTTTGCATGGCAATGGCAAAACGGGGCAAATACTGCCCGATATGGTGGCAGCCGCTGAGTTTCTGCTTCCAGTTGTCGTGGGTGTAAGTCGCTTCAATAAAGAGGCTGTCGTTCCGCACGATATAAATTCCCCGCGCATATTCCGTCCATTCCCCATTTCCGAAGCAGGAGTCGGCTTCCATTTTCATTTTTGAGTGGGTTTTGATCTTGATGTACACGGAATCACAGTCGAAGCGGAAATCGTGCAACTGATAGCGCAGCAGGCTGTCCTGATGATCTACCTGCGTTTCTGCCCAGCTACCCTGCAAAAAGCCCGCGCCCTTGTCCTGAATGTTGGGATTGAATTTACAGGCGCTAAACAACAGAAGCAAAAACAGGAATGGCCATAAAGGCCATCCTGCTGATTTTTTGTTTTGTGTATTCAATGGTTGATAATCCATGCTATTTGAGTCCGCCAATCATATCCTCGGGCCGTACCCACTCGTCGAACTGCTCATCGCTTAATAAGCCCAGAGCAATGGCAGCCTCGCGCAAAGAGGTATTCTCTTTGTGAGCCTTCTTGGCGATTTTGGCTGCGTTCTCGTATCCGATATGCGGGTTGAGGGCCGTTACCAACATCAATGAATTCTCCAGGTGTTTCTTGATACCGTCGTAGTTGGGCTCGATGCCCTCGGCGCAATGGTCGGTGAAGGATACGCAGGCATCGCCGATCAGACGCGCACTTTGAAGGAAATTCGCTGCCATCATCGGCTTAAACACATTCAATTCGTAATGTCCGTTGGATCCGCCGATCGAGATGGCAACATCGTTGCCCATTACCTGAGCGGCTACCATGGTGAGCGCCTCGCACTGCGTTGGGTTAACCTTTCCGGGCATTATCGAGGAACCGGGTTCGTTTTCAGGAATCATGATTTCGCCGATGCCCGAACGTGGCCCGGAGGCGAGCATGCGGATGTCGTTGGCTATTTTCATCAGCGATACAGCGAGCTGCTTCAGTGCACCGTGGCTCTCTACAATGGCGTCGTGTGCAGCCAATGCTTCAAATTTATTTTCGGCGGTAACAAAGGGAAGGCCTGTAAATTCGGCGATGTAGCGCGCTACATTCTCTGAATAGCCTTTGGGCGTATTGATACCCGTTCCTACTGCCGTACCACCCAGGGCGAGCTGAGATAGATGCTCAAGGGTATTTTTCAATGCTTTTAGTCCGAAATTCAATTGCGCTACGTAGCCAGAAAATTCCTGACCGAGGGTAAGCGGTGTTGCATCCATCAGGTGGGTACGACCGATTTTAACCACCTTGGCAAAGTCTTCCGTTTTACGTTGCAGGGTATCCCGCAGTTTTTCTACACCGGGAATGGTTACCTCAATAAGAACTTTGTAGGCTGCAATATGCATGGCAGTAGGGAAAGTATCGTTAGACGATTGCGATTTATTGACATCGTCGTTGGGGTGAATAAAGGGAATCCCTTCTCCCAGCTTGTTTCCCTTTAAAACATGCGCGCGGTTGGAAACAACCTCGTTCAAATTCATATTCGATTGGGTACCCGAACCGGTTTGCCAGATGACCAACGGGAACTGATCGCTGTGCTGACCGTCCAGGATTTCATCACAAACCTGTGCGATCAGATCTCTCTTCTCTGCAGGCAGTATGCCCGCGTCGGTGTTGGTAAACGCCGCCGCCTTTTTTAAGTAAGCAAAAGCCTGAATGATTTCGGAAGGCATGGATGCCGGAACACCGATTTTGAAGTTGTTTCTGGAACGTTCGGTTTGTGCTGCCCAGTATTTATCAGCCGGAACCTGCACTTCGCCCATGGTATCGTGCTCTACTCTGTATGACATAGTGTTGATTTTTTATTTATAACAAAGTTAATGATATATCTCTGCTGAGCGATTTCTTCGGGTAAAAATTATGGCGATAATCCAACATATGTGGCCAGGTTATCGCATTTTTAAAAATATTTACGCATTTTCGTCAGGAATAATCTCAACGCCGGAAGCTACATGTTCAAGACTATAAAATTATTTTTATTCGTAATCCCTATTGCACTCATTGCCTGCTCTTCAGCCGAGAGCAAACGTATCAAAGCCGAGGAAGAACAGAAAATTACCGACAGTGTGCGACTGGTGTATTCGCACGAAGATGCCGATCCGCGCATCGATGAATTTATGAAGGCCCTGCACAGTCGCTCAGCCTTCAACGGCAATGTGCTGATTGCCAAAAAGGGAAAGATTATCTATCGGAATTCGTTTGGCTGGGCCGACTATCTGCACCGCGATAGCCTGGAAATGGATTCGCAGTTTGAGCTGGCTTCGGTATCAAAACCGCTGACGGCCACGGCGGTACTGATGCTGGTTGAAGAAGGTAAGATAACGCTTGAGCAGACAGTGAACGATTTTTTTCCTGATTTTCCCTATGAAAACGTTACGATCAAGCAATTGCTTGCTCACCGATCGGGTTTGCCAAACTACGTATACTTTGTTGATGAGATTTGGAAGGAGAAGCGGAAAGGTGTGTCGAATAAGGAGGTGATGGATCTGCTTGCAAAGCATAAGCCGAACCGATACAATGTGCCCGACGCGCGTTTCTTGTACAACAACAGCAATTATATGGTGCTTGCGGCCATTATTGAGGTGGTGTCGGGGCAAAGCTTTACGGTATTTATGCAGGAAAACCTGTTCAGACCGCTGGGTATGAAGAATACCAATGTATATTCGAAAGTTGATTACGAAAAGATTCCTACGGGAGTGATCGGTCATGATAAGGTGTGGCGCAGATCGGTGGTACAGAACTTTCTGGATGGACCGGTGGGCGACAAGGGAATTTACAGTACCGTGAATGATATGTTTCTGTTCGACCGTGCGATGGCTGAAGGCCGGGTGCTGAAAAAAGAATTGCTCGATTCTGCTTATTCCTCTTACAGCAATCCGGTCCGCGGCGTGTTCAATTATGGATACGGCTGGCGTTTGTACGAGAAGGATGGACATACGATTGCGTACCATACGGGCTGGTGGCATGGGTTTAAGAATTTGTATATCCGCGATCTGAAAAACGATATTACCATTGTGTTGTTATCGAATATGGCGAATGGCAGCCTGAACCGTCTGGACGATCTGTATCATATTCTGGAGATGCCGGTGATTCGTCAGGGGGCCTATAACGCAAATGGAGAACTTTTATAATTAGCATTTAAAATTATGTTTGATAAATTATTTCAGGCTCAGCAAAAAGCAGAAGAAGTGAAGAAACGCCTGGATGCCATCACGGTTTCCGGAGAGGCAGAAGGTGGCAAGATTCAGGTATCGGTATCTGGAAACAAGGAAGTCAGAGACATTCAGATCGATCCGGATTTCCATAGGGATACCGACGCAGAGGCTCTGGGCGAACTGTTGGCCATTGCCATCAATAAAGCGCTCAAGCAGGCCGATGAAATTTCGCAGGCCGAAATGCAGGCGGTTACCAAAGATATGCTCGGTGGAATGGGCGGACTATTCGGACAATAAAACCTGTACCATAAAATAGAATCGACTATGGAAATTACCTATTACGGACATTCGTCTGTCGGAGTGAAACTGGAGGGCGCCCATCTGCTCTTCGATCCTTTTATACGACCCAATGGCCTTGCCCGGGATATTGATGTGGCTTCCATCAGGCCCGATTATATCTTTCTGAGTCATTGTCATGAAGATCACGTAGCCGATTTGGTCGAGATTCAAGGTAACAGCGGTGCCGTTGTGATCGCAATTGTTGAAACAGCGGCATGGGCGGAGAAGCAGGGAATTCCCGCTGATAAGATCGTTGCTTTAAATTTCGGCGGAACCTTTACAGCTTCTTTCGGATCTGCCAAAATGGTATACGCACTGCATACCAACAGTACGCCGGAAGGCGACTATGCAGGAGAGCCGGCAGGGTTTCTGATAAAGGCGGGTGCTAAGACCTTTTATTTCGCCGGCGATACGGCCCTGACCACCGAGATGCAGTTGCTGGCTGGTTCGGCAATCGACTGCGCCTTCTTACCTATCGGAGGTCATTATACGATGGATGTAGAGGATGCGGTCCTGGCAAGTAATTTGATTAATTGCTCAGAGATTATCGGGATACATTACGACACATTCCCGCCGATTAAAATCGATCAGGAACTGGCCAAACGAACGTTTAAAGATGCGGGCAAATCGCTTCATCTGCTCACGATCGGCGAGCCCTTCAAGGTTGATTAACTACTATAGAGGGATAGAAAAAGAAAGTATAGGGTTATAAAGAAAGTATAGGGTTATAAAAAAAAGGGGCATTCGCCCCTTTTTCATTTCTCTTTTTTTATTTAACCATAAAGTCGATCACTGCGTCGCCCCAGGCTAGTTTGACCAATCCGCCAGGATCGGCCGAAATGGTAAACTGTTCTACACTCGGATTCCCGGTTTTGGTTTCGGTTTGTACGCGCAATACATCGTCCGCTTCTTTGTATTGCGTTCCCCACTGTTCCCAGGTTTTATTGAAAATAATGGTGGTCTGCGTTTCACCAGGCAAGGTGTACAGGCTGTACTTGCCTGCTTTCAAGGCTTTGCCATTTACCTGAACGTCTTTGTCGACTTCAAAGGTGGTGGCTTCGTTAGCTCCGGTACGCCAAACAGAACCAAGCGGTACCAGGCTGACCAGCTCGCGTCCGTTAAGCGACGGACGGCTGTAGTGTATCGTGATGTTTGCTCCCGATTCGGTGGTTACTTTCACGGAGTCGGGCGGGCTTGCCCTTTTGCTTTTATCCTGTTGAGCCTGTGCGTTCAGGGAAAATGCGGCAACCAGTGCCAGTAGGAAAAAAATCTTTTTCATTGTAATAAGATTAGGTTAAATTAAATAATCATTAGCCGGTCTAAATTAGTTATAATCAGCTGTATCATAACAATTTTTTTAGATAAGGGTTTTCCTCCTGCAACAATTAAGGGTTATTTATACCTTTGTGGCTATGGCAAAGATGAAACCATCCCTGGCGAAAGGAACGCGCGATTTTTCCCCTGTTGAAATGGAAAAACGTAACTATATATTCAATACCATTAAGACCGTGTTTAAGAAGTATGGATACAGCGAAATTCAGACGCCAACGTTCGAAAATCTAAGCACCCTGACCGGAAAGTACGGAGAGGAAGGTGATCAGCTAATTTTTAAGATATTGAATTCGGGCGATTACCTGGCAAAAGTAGGTGCCGAAAAACTATCGGAACATACTGCTCAAAGCCTGACACCGCTTATTTCGGAAAAGGCACTGCGTTACGATTTGACGGTTCCTTTTGCCCGATATGTAGTGATGCATCAGCACGAGATTGCCTTGCCTTTCAAGCGCTACCAGATACAACCCGTTTGGCGGGCCGATCGTCCGCAGCGCGGCCGGTACCGTGAATTTTATCAGTGCGATGCCGATGTGGTCGGCTCTGACAGTCTTTTAAATGAGGCGGAGTTTGTCAGCATTTATCACGAAGTGTTGCAAAAGCTGGGATTGAAAGACTTTAGTATTAAAATCAATAACCGGAAGGTGCTGGCGGGGATTGCCGAAGTGCTTGGACAAAGCGAGCGTCTGCTGAGCATGACCATTGCGCTGGATAAGCTCGACAAAATCGGCGTTGAGGGGGTGGAGCGTGAGCTGGCAGAGCGGGGCTTTCCTTCAGAAAGCATTGCAAAACTGCAGCCGGTACTGCTTTCTTCGGGCGAGCGCGACGAAAAGCTGGCACTGCTCAAGACCATGCTGGCCGGTTCGGAGACGGGTGAGGCCGGTATAGGTGAGATTGAAAGAGTGCTTGAATATCTGGCGCGGCTCCAGCCCGAGGCGCTGCCTTTCGTCGAACTGGATATCACGCTTGCCCGTGGATTGAACTATTATACCGGTACCATCCTGGAGGTGAAAACCAATGAAGTGGCCATGGGAAGTATTGGCGGCGGCGGACGTTATGACGACCTGACCGGCATGTTTGGTCAGGCGGGATTGACAGGGGTAGGGATATCTTTTGGAGCCGACCGTATATACGACGTGCTGGAAGAGCTGAATTTATTTCCGACCGATACTTCGGTTGGTACCCGGGTACTGATCAGCAATTTCGACGAGAAGGCGGAAGCGTATGCGCTTCCCCTGCTTCAGAAGTTGCGTAAGTTGGGAATCGCTGCCGAGATTTATCCGGTTTCCGCCAAACTCAAAAAGCAAATGGTGTATGCCAATGCAAAAAATATCCCCTTCGTAATCCTCATCGGAGATGAAGAAATGCAAAGGGGACAGTACACTTTAAAAGATATGCAAAGCGGAGATCAACAGCAGCTCTCCGAAGAAGCGCTTATCAGATTGCTTTAAAAATCGAAAAGGCTTCTTTTTCAAGCGCTTCGCGGTGATCGGGGTGAGCGATACGGATCAGTTCTTTGGCCCTTGCCCGAAGGTTTTTTCCATGCAGGTAAGCAATTCCGTGTTCGGTAACGACATAGTGCACATGCGCGCGTGTGGTAACCACCGAGGCTCCTGGTTTCAATAGCGAAACGATCCGCGAGATGCCCTTATTGGTTGCCGAGGGAATCGCAATGATGGGTTTACCACCTTTCGACAGCGCGGCCCCGCGCATAAAATCCACTTGTCCGCCCACGCCGCTGTATTGCCGGGTACCAATCGAGTCGGCACAAACCTGACCGAAGATATCGACTTCAATGGCACTGTTGATCGCAGTTACCTTCGGGTTGCGGGCGATGTTGGTTGGTTTGTTTACATATTCGATATCCAGCATGCGCACCAGCAGGTTATTGTCCAGAAAATCATATAGTTTCTTCGTCCCGATGGCAAAACTGGAGACAATGGCTCCCGGGTGAATTTTTTTATATCGATCGGTGATGACACCTTTATCGACCAGTTCAACCACCCCGTCGGAAAACATTTCAGTATGAATACCCAGATCTTTATGCGTGCTCAGTTTCTGCAGAACCGCGTTTGGAATTCCGCCAATGCCCATCTGCAGGGTAGCGCCGTCTTCCACCAGGGAGGCGACATTCTCGCCGATGGCCAGCTCAATGGCCGTAGGTGTTTTGATTTGCTGCTCATAGATGGGATAATTCACTTCGATGGTCGCTGTGATCGATGAGAACGCTATGACCCCATCGCCCTGAACGCGTGGCATATTTGGATTCACTTCAGCAATAATCACACTGGCCATTTCGACGGCAGCCCGGGATATGTCGCACGAGACGCCCAGGGTACAATTCCCGTTTTTATCGGGCGGCGAAACGCTGATGAGCGCCACGTCTATCGGGACCAGTCCGCTCCGGAAGGCTTTGGGTATTTCACTCAGAAACATGGGCACGTAGCTGGCCCGTCCTTCGTTCACCGCTTTGCGGATATTGGACCCTACAAAGAAAGCGTTTACATCGAAGGCTGCAACATGTTCAGGCTCGGCATAGGGGGCATCCCATTCGGTATGCATGCTGTAAATACCGACGTTGCTAAGTTCGGAACTCCGGAGTGCCATGGCCTGTACCAGTTCTTTGGGCGTGGCTGCAGCGGAATGGAGAAAAACGTTGTGATTGGCTTGGATTAACCGGACCGCCTCAGCGGCCGTATTGTATTGAATTGGCATGATGATGATAACTTGTAGGTGATTAAATGTTCACCTACAAGATACAAAAAATAATGCGCTAAATGGCTTTATGAAGCGAGCAGGCGGCTTAATGTCTCCTTTACGGATTGAAAATCGAAAGCCTGTAACACCTTTTCGAACTCTTCCTGAATTTCTGCATTGCAGAGGTTGCCGATGCTGCCTTCATGCACATGTTTCAAACTTTTGTCTGGCGAGAAATTACCGGCTTCAATGGCCAGGCCGGTGTTTTTGTATGCGTCGCGGAAGGGAATTCCTTCCAGTACCTGGCGATTGACTTCCTCTACACTAAAGAGATAGTCGTATTTGCTGTCGTCAAGAATCTGGTTCTTTATCTGGATATTTTCAAGCATAAAAGTAGCCATTTGCAAGCATTCGCTTAACGAGCTGAGCGAAGGGAACAGGTTTTCTTTCAACAGCTGCAGGTCGCGGTGGTAACCCGAGGGCAGGTTGGTGGTCATCAGCGCGATTTCATTCGGCAGGGCCTGGATTTTATTGCAGCGCGAACGGATGAGCTCAAAAACATCGGGGTTCTTTTTATGGGGCATAATGCTCGACCCGGTGGTTAAATGATCCGGAAAGCTTAAAAAACCGAAGTTCTGGTTCATGTACAGGCAAATGTCCATCGACATTTTCGCCAGGCTTGCTGCAATGGCCGACATTGCTTGTGCAAGGATTCGTTCGGTCTTTCCCCGTCCCATCTGCGCGTACACGACATTATAATTCAAACTGCCAAAACCAAGCAGCTCGGTGGTGTAACGCCTGTTGAGCGGAAAGGAGGAGCCGTAGCCTGCTGCAGAGCCCAAGGGGTTCTTGTTGCAAACTTTCCATGCGGCCAGCATCAGTTCGAGATCGTCGGTGAGGCTCTCTGCATAGGCCCCAAACCAGAGACCGAAAGAAGAAGGCATCGCGATTTGTAAGTGCGTATAGCCGGGGATAAGAACTTCTTTGTGTTTTTCACTCAGCTCGATCAGTTTGCTGAACAGTGCCCCGGTGTCGTGCACAATCTGCTCGATTTCCATGCGGAAAAATAGCTTGAGATCGACCAGCACCTGATCGTTACGCGAGCGGCCGCTATGTATTTTTTTGCCGGCTTCCCCGATGCGTTGGGTTAACAATAATTCGATCTGGGAGTGGATATCCTCCACATTGTCGGCGATCGAGAAGTTGCCGGCTTCAATATCGCGGTAAATCTGCCGTAACTCCTGCTGAATCAATATCAGTTCCTCGGCCTTCAACAAGCCGATACTTTCCAGCATTTGGGTATGTGCGAGTGAGCCCAGGACATCCGCCTTGGCTAGCTGAAGATCCAGTTCGCGGTCGCGCCCAACGGTAAACTTATCAACGGAATTTTCGGTTTGAGTATTTTTTTGCCAGAGTTTCATTTTGCTTCGTTGTGTTCCGGACCAACCAGAACGGGTTTTAATATTTTTATGTAGAGTTCGATGCCTTCCCGTATTTCATCCAGGTAAATAAATTCGTCGGCAGTATGCGAACGTGCCGAATCGCCTGGGCCTAGTTTCAGCGACTGACAACTCAGCAGCGCCTGATCGCTTGTGGTAGGCGATCCATAGGGCTTCCGGCCCAGGGCGATGCCCGACTGAACCAGCGGATGGTCGAGCGGAATGGACGAGGGTTTAAGGCGGGTAGATCTTGCTACCACCTCTGATTGAACATGTTTCTTTACGATGGCCAGCACTTCCTCATTGCTGTAGCAATCGCTGACACGGATATCGACGGTAAACTTACAGGTGGCCGGTATGACATTGTGTTGGGAGCCGGCTTCGATCAGCGTAACATTCATCGAAATCGGTCCGAACAGGGCTGATTCTTTTTCAAAACGGTAGTTTCGGAACCATTCAATATCGTCGAGCGCGTTATAAATGGCATTGACCCCTTCTTTTCGCGCGGCATGTCCGGCTTTCCCCTTTGCTTCACAATCGAGCACAAGAAGGCCGCGTTCGGCGACCGCCAGTTGCATGAGCGTGGGCTCACCCACGATGGCGAAACTGATCGGCGCGAGTTCAGAAAGAATGGATTCGATCCCGTTCCGGCCGGATATTTCTTCTTCCGCCGTGGCTGCAAAACAAAGATTATAGTTCAGGTCGGCGCTATAATAATAGCGGAAGCTTGCCAGGAGCGATACCAGGCAAGCTCCCGCGTCGTTACTTCCCAGGCCATAAAGCTTCCCGTCTTCTGTATCGGGCGCAAAGGGATCGCGACTGTAAGCGGGATTGGGTTTCACCGTATCGTGGTGAGAGTTAAGCAGGATGGTCGGCTTATCGGGATTGAAATGCTTGTTGTAAGCCCACACGTTGTTTCCTTTGCGGTGTGAGGGGATATGGTGATCGTCGAGGAATTGGCGGATGTGGGCGGCCGTCTGATCTTCCTCCCGGCTGAATGAGGGGGTCTGGATCAGTAACTTTAATAAGTCAATGCTTTGCGCAGTAAGCTCGTCGAAATTTTCCATATTAGTTGCTACCATCGCTGTTGTACAAGCCTCCAGCCTTTAAAGCGGATAGTTTGATCCCTTTGATTAACGATGAGCTGAAACCGTGATGCTCCATTTCGTTAAGTCCGGCAATGGTACATCCTTTGGGTGAAGTGACTTTGTCAATTTCACTTTCAGGGTGGGAGC